>NZ_JBHFII010000020.1:39415-61646 GCF_057334215.1 Achromobacter maghribensis
GGCCGCCGCCAACGCGATGGCGGCGGGTTTCGATGGCGTGGAAATCCACGGCGCCAACGGCTACTTGCTGGAACAGTTCATCAAGGACGGCGCCAACCAGCGCACTGACGCCTACGGCGGCACCATCGAGAACCGCGCCCGCCTGTTGCTGGAAGTCACCGCCGCCGTGGCGGCGGAAATCGGTGCGGATCGCACCGGCGTGCGGATCTCGCCGGTATCGCCGGCCAACGCCATTTCCATCAGCGACCCGCAGCCGCAATACGACTACATCGTCGATCAGCTCAACACGCTGGGCATCGTCTACCTGCATGTGGTCGAAGGCGCCACGGGTGGCCCACGCGATGTCGCGCCGTTCGACTTCGATGGCCTGCGCCGCCGTTTCAAGGGCACCTACCTGGCCAACAACGGCTACGACCTGGACCTGGCCGCCGCGCATCTGGCCGACGGCAAGGCAGACCTGTTCGCCTTTGGCCGAGCATTCATCAGCAACCCCGATCTGGTCGAACGCTTCAAGACCGGCGCGCCGCTGGCGGCGTTGAACCCGGCCACGTTGTATGGCGGAGGCGCCAACGGCTACATCGACTATCCGACATTGCGCGACGCCCGGCCGCTGTAGTCCGGGCGCTGTAGTCCGATTGCCGAGGCCCGGGGCCATGCGGCCGCGCCCTCATGGGCCGGCATGCGATCCATTCCAACATCTGCACCCAATTTTCAGAGAAACATGCCATGAACGCTCATCCCACCGTCCTGATCACCGGCGCCTCCAGCGGCATCGGCGCGGTTTATGCCGAACGCTTTGCCCGGCGCGGCCACGATCTTGTGCTGGTTGCGCGCGATCAGGCGCGGCTGGAAGCCCTGGCCGCCCGCCTGCACCAGGAAACCGGCGTCAAGGTCCAGACGCTACCGGCCGACCTCACTCAGCGCGATGACCTGGCCGCCGTTGAGGCGCGCCTGCGCGACGATGCCCGCATCGGCATCCTGATCAACAATGCGGGCATCGCCCAGTCGGGTGGCTTCGTCGACCAATCGGCCGACAGCATCGAACGGCTGGTGACCTTGAACATTACCGCCCTCACGCGCCTGGCCGCCGCCATCGCACCGCGACTGGCCAAAGCCGGCGAAGGCGCGATCGTGAACATCGGTTCGGTGGTGGGTCTTGCGCCGGAGTTCGGCATGTCGGTCTACGGCGCGACCAAAGCCTTCGTGCTGTTCCTGTCGCAGGGGCTAAGCCTGGAACTGGCGCCGAAGGGCGTCTACCTGCAGGCCGTTTTGCCCGCAGCCACGCGCACTGAAATCTGGGAACGAGCCGGCATCGACATCAACACCCTGTCCGAAGTGATGGACGTAGGCGAACTGGTGGACGCCGCCCTGGTCGGGTTTGATCGCCGCGAGGCCGTGACCATCCCCCCACTGCATGTGGCTGCGCGCTGGGACGTGCTGGACGCCGCGCGCCAGGGGCTGCTCTCGGATATCCGCCAGATGCAGGCCGCGGACCGATACCGCCCTGCCCCACGCGCTGCCCTCCAGGCCGAGCCCCCCCGCGCATGAAAGCCTTCATCATCGATCGCTATGGCAAGAACGAAACCGGCCGCATCGCGGATGTGCCGGAGCCGGTCTTGCGCGAGGACGACGTCCTGATCCAGGTCCATGCGGCCAGCATCAACGCGCTAGACGCCAAGATCAGACGGGGCGAGTTCAAGTTGATCTTGCCTTATCGCCTTCCCCTCACGTTGGGCAACGACGTGGCGGGCACGGTCGTGCAAGTAGGAGCGGGGGTGCGCCAATTCAAGCCGGGCGACGAGGTATATGCACGCCCCGACGATGATCGCATCGGCACGTTCGCCGAGCGCATCGCCGTCAAGGCATCTTCGGTGGCGCTCAAGCCACGCAATCTTGGCATGGACGAAGCCGCGTCCCTTCCACTGGTGGCCCTGACCGCGTGGCAGGCGCTGGTGGAAACCGCGCAACTGAAAAAGGGGCAACGCGTGTTCATCCAGGCGGGCTCCGGCGGTGTGGGCACCATCGCTATCCAGTTGGCCAAACATCTTGGCGCCTTCGTCGCCACGACCACGAGCACGGCCAACGTCGCATGGGTAAAAGCCCTTGGGGCAGACGTTGTCATCGACTACAAGCGGCAGGATTTCGCCACAGAGCTTCGCGACTACGACGTCGTGCTCAACAGCCTCGGCAAAGAGGATCTGACCCGGTCTCTGCAGATTCTCAAGCCGGGCGGGCGGCTGGTTTCCATTTCAGGGCCGCCCACCCCGGCATTCGCCGCCGCGCGCGGGCTGGCCTGGCCGCTCAAGCTGGTATTGCGCCTGCTCAGTCGCGGCATCCGCCGCAAAGCCCGCCGGATGGGCGTCGAGTACCGCTTCGTCTTCATGCGGGCCGACGGGGCGCAGTTGCGTGAGATCACGTCGCTGGTTGAGTCCGGCGCCATCACCCCGGTCATTGACCGCCTACTTCCGTTCAACGACACGCACCGCGCGCTGGCCTACGCGGAGGCGGGCCGTGCCAAGGGCAAGGTCGTGGTGAAGGTGTTGTAGGCTGCGTCGGCCCTTGATGACGGCAAACGCTCGCCCGATGTTCCGCGCCGATCGTCTTCGACCGGACCGCTATACGGCCGACACCTCCCCCGACTGACCCTGGCCTTGCAATTGCGGCGGGGTCGTCACGATTGACGTCAAGGCGGGTTCCGCCGTGCGTAGCGCGGCCAGGTCCGGGCGCGGACGCCGCAGGGCCTCCTGGCCGGCAAAGGCCAGCTCCATCGCCTGGGCTGCCGCCAGCACCTCCCGGTCGCCCCGGAAGCGCCCCACGATTTGCAGGCCAAACGGCATGCCCTGGTCGTCGCGCCCACAAGGCAGCGTCAAGGCCGGATGCGTCGTCAGTGTGATGACGTACGTCAGCGCCAGCCAACGGTAGTAGTTTTCCTGCGCGACGCCGTTGATGGTGTCGGCATACAACTGCGTCCAGGGAAAAGGCGAGACCGGCGTGGTGGGCGACAGAATCAGGTCGTAGTCGTCATAGGCCCGCTGGAAGCGCTTGATCAGGCGGGTCTGCTCGGACTGCGCCCAGGCGCAGTCTTTCAGACTCATGGCCGCGCCCATTTCGAAATTGGCGCGGGTGTTGGGCCCGAGGCTTGAGGGGTCCTTCTCGTAAGCATCGCGCATGCCGGCGACGAAGGCCTCGGCCCGCAGCACGTCAAAGCAGCGGTGGGCGTCGCCCAGGTCCAGCTCGATCGGGTCGCACGCCGCGAACAGATGCCGCATGGCGGCGATCTTCTTCCTGAACACGGCGCGGATGCCGTCATCGACGGCGCAGCAGCCGAAGTCTTCGGTGTAAGCCACGCGCAGCGAACCCAGATCGGCCACGCCCGGATGCAGGAACTGCAGCGGATCGAGCGGATAGCTGAGCGGATCGCCAGCGTGCGGGCCGGCGGACGCGGCCATCTGCAGGCAGGCGTCCGCCACCGTGCGCCCCATCGGCCCGACCACCGAGATCGGCGTCCAGCCTAGCAGCTTGCGCACGCTGGGAACGATGCCCGGCGACGGTCGGAACCCCACCACACCGCACTTGGATGCGGGGATGCGCAGCGAACCGCCGGTGTCCGATCCGGTGCTTACGGGCAGCATGTCGCAGGCCAGCGCGGCCGCGGATCCCCCGGACGAGCCGCCCGCGTTCAGGTTGGGGTTGAACGGGTTACCCGTCGCACCCCACACTGTATTGCGTGAATTGGCCCCCGCGCCCATCTCCGGCACGTTGGTCTTGGCGGCGACGATGGCGCCGGCGCGCCGCAAGCGGGCCACCAGCTCGACATCCTCGTCGGGCACATAGCCGCGATACAGCGCCGAGCCGTAGGTCGTGAGCACCCCGGCGGTGGGTTCCAGGTCTTTCACGCCCATTGGCAGGCCATGCAACAGGCCCAACGGCTCGCCCGCCATCACGGCGCGTTCGGCGGCGCGCGCCTCGGCTCTGGCACGCTCATAGGCCCTGGCGGTAACGGCATTCACGTAGGGATTGATCGCTTCGATACGCGCGATGCAGGCCTCCAGCAACTCCACCGGGGAAAGCTGCCGCGCGCCTATCATGCGCCGCAGCTCCACGGCCGTCAGCGAGACCAGGGTGTCGTCCAATGTCATCGTCGCTCTCCTTCTCAATCGATCTTGATATTTGCGCGTTGCGCGACGTCTTTCATCACCGGCAACTCCCGCTGAATCAGCGCCTCGCCGTCGGCGGCGCTGGCAAAGGCCGCCTCGAAACCCTGGGCCTCCAGGCTCTTTTTCACCTCGGGCGATTCAACCGTGGCGCGCAGCGCCTGCTCCAGCCGGCTTTTCACATTGGCGGGCAAGCCGCGCGGCGCGGCCACCATCAGCCACGTGTCCATCGCCACCGAGGGATAGCCCTGTTCCGCGAACGTGGGCACATCCGGGAAAAAGGCCGAACGCGCGGGGCTGGAAATCGCCAGGACCCGCACCTTGCCCTGCTTGCTTTGCGGCAGCGCCGCGGCCACGGTGTCGACCGAGAACGGGATCTGGCCGCCGATCAGGTCCGTCATCGCCGGGGCACTGCCCTTGTAGGGCACGTGCGTCATCTTCAACTTCGCCGCCGCCATGAAGGCTTCACCCACGAAATGCGCGGTGGTGCCGGTGCCGAATGAGCCGTATGGCGGTTGTTCCTGGGCGTGATCCTTCACATAGGCAACGAACTCCTTCAGGTCCTTGACCGGCACCTTGGGGTTGGCCAGCAGCGCCAGGCCCGTGCGGCCGACAATGCCGATGGGCTCGAAACTCTTTACCGGGTCATACGGCAGGTTCTTCTGGATGGCCGGATTCACCGTGAAGGTCGTGCCGGAACTGACCAGCAGCGTATAGCCGTCCGGCGCGGCCTTTGCGACAAAGCTGGCGCCGATCACCGTGCCCGCGCCGGCACGGTTTTCCACTACCACGGTGCGTCCCAACTCCTGGCCAAGTTTCTGCGCGACCACGCGCCCCAGCACATCGGTGGCGCCTCCGGGGGGAAAGGGCACGACCATCGTCAACGGGCGGCTGGGATAAGCGTCCTGCGCCGCTGCGGGCGCAACGGCGCCCATGGCGCTGGCAAAGGCGAGACTGACTGCAAGAAGCGAGGTGTTCATGGCTGTGCTCGATGAGATAGGTGGAAAGTGCGGCGCGTCTGGCGGCGCCTAGGAACCGGCCGCAAGCGGGCGCCCGCGGCTCAGGAATCGGTCATATTCTTCGTCGGGCACGAACAGCCCGCCCGTGGTCCAGGCCAAATGGGTGGCGCGAGACATGTGCGCCTGCAGCCCCTGCGTGCGCAACCACGCCTGGCCGGCGACGCTGCCGCAAAGGTGGCGAGGACCGCTGAAACCTGCGGCGGCGGATGGCTCGATGCGTAAGCCTTCGCTGTCGTGCAAACGCGCCAGATCGGCGTACAGGGTGTCGTCTTCCACCGTGACCACGCCGCGCAGGTGGGCGCCCACCGCCGCATAGGCCAATTCGGACGCGCAGGGCACTGCCAGCCCGTCGGCCTCCGTCTGGTTCGTCAGCCCCAGGTCGTACACCGACGGCGGCACCGGCAGGCCGGGCAACTGCCCGCAGCCGGCCATCATGCGCGCCAGAAAACAAGGTGACTGCACGGGTTCTGCAAAGAAACAATGGACGTGCTGACCATAAAGCTGGGTCAGGCCGAACGCGATGCCGCCGGGCGCGCCGCCCACACCGCATGGCAGGTAGACGAAAAGCGGGTGCTCGGCATCCACGCGCACGCCAGCCTGTGCCAGCTGGGCACGCAGGTGCAGCGCCGCAGCCGCATAGCCCAGGAACAACGACCCGGAACGTTCGTCGTCCACGAAGTAGCCGCAAGGGTCGGCCTCGACCTGCGCACGCCCCGCCGCCACGGCCTTTTCGTAGTCGCCCGCGTGCTCCACGACATCCACCCCGCGCGCCCGCAGCCGCGCCTTCTTCCAGGCCTTGGCATCGGCCGACATATGTACCGCCGACCGGAATCCCAGCGCCGAGGCGATCACGCCGATGGACAGGCCCAGATTGCCCGTGGACCCGACTGCCACCTGATACCGGCCAAAGCAGGTGCGCGCCTCGGCTCCCGCCAGCTTGCGGTAGTCGTCCCCCTGACGCAGCAAGCCCTGCTCTATCGCCAGCGATTCCGCGAATTCAAGCACCTCGTGCAAGCCGCCTCGCGCCTTGATCGAGCCTGCCACCGGCAGCGCATGGTCGGCCTTGATCCACAAGCGGCCCATCTCGGACGGCAAGCCGATGGCCGCCTGCATGCCGGCGGCCGGCAATAGCGGCGATTCGATCATGCCCGCCGTCGCGGCAAGTTCGGGAAACAGCTCGGCCAGCAATGGCGCGAATCGCGCAAAGCGCTCCTGCGCGGACAGCACCAGATCCATCGAGAACGGCGCGCCCGAGGACGTAGCGGCGGCCATTGAGGCGGGCGTCGTCCATAGCAGCGGCCGCGCGCCCCGCAACGATTCAAGAACGGGGGACAGGGAAGGATCGTTGGATTGAAACATGGCTGTGATACCCACCGTCGGCGCTGGAAATGCCCACATCCTAGGGTTCGGGATAGCTTTGCAGCAATATCAACGGATAGAATTCTGCTTTGCGTTTTCCGCAAACCTGTCCACCGCCATGAATCCTCAAGTCCTGCAGGAAATCTCCCTACGCTACTTTCTGGAAGTCGTGCGCACCGGCTCGGTCAGCGCGGCCGCGGCCCGGCTGGACGTGGCCCCATCAGCCGTAAGCCGCCAGATCGCCCGGATGGAACGCGAGCTGGATACGCTGCTGTTCGAACGCCAGGCCCGGGGCATGACCCCTAACGCCGCTGGCGAACTGCTGGCGGCGCACGCCAAACGGATGCAACAGGACGTGGAGCGCGTGGCCGGGGACATCCAGGCGCTGCGCGGCTTGCGGCAGGGCCATGTGCGCATCGCCAGCACGGAAGGCTACGCGTCGGAATTCGTGCCCGCCGCCATCGCCCAATTCCGACAGCAATTTTCGGGCATCCGGTTTTCGCTGGACGTGTGTTCGCAACAAGAGATCCCCCAGCGGATCCGCGACGGCTCGGCCGACATCGGCGTCACGCTCAGCCTGACGTCGCAGCGGGACATCCGGGTGGAAGTCCGCGTGCCCGCGCCAGTCCGCGCGATACTGGCCGCCGACCATCCGCTGGCGGGCCGGCGCGACGTGGCACTGCCTCAGTTGATCGCCTACCCGCTGGCCTTGCCCAGCCCCGATTCGACGCTGCGCCAACTGATCGACATCAGCTGCAGCCGCCAGCAGCTACGTTGCGAGCCAGCCTTCACCAGCCGCAGCATCGACGCGCTGGTCGGCTTCGCCAGCGCCGGCGGCGGCGTTGCCTTCTGCGGCGAACTGGCGATCCGCCATCGCCTGCGATGGGGCAGGATCGTCGCGGTTCCGCTACGCGACCGCGAAATGAACGAGCGTCACTTTGAAGTGCAGACGCTGGCGGGACGCATCATGCCGGATGCCGCCAAGGCGTTCATCGCCAGCCTTGCCGAAGCGGCGTTGTAAGCCCGCGCGCTTGCGGCCCCGCATGGCGGGCCCATCCCTCGGTGGCCGTTGCCGCTTGTTCTCCGGGCACGGAGTTTGCTCCCTGGCGTAGACCGCCATCCACGGTGGCACTTAACCAACGGAGTACGCGATGAGCCAGAAGACCTTGCAGGACCTTTTCATTCACGAACTGTCTGATATTTACAGCGCAGAAAAGCAGCTGACTCGGGCGCTGCCAAAGATGGCGCGCGCAGCCACCGACCCCAAGCTTGCGGAAGCGTTCACCGTCCACCTGGAGGAAACACGGGGACAGGTGGAGCGCATCGATAAAATCGTCGAAGCCGCGCAATTCCGTCTCAAGCGCATTAAATGCGCGGCCATGGAAGGCCTGGTCGAAGAGGGCAAGGACGTTATCGACGAAGTGGAAAAGGGGCCCGTATGCGATGCCGCGCTAATCGCCGCGGCGCAGAAAGTCGAGCATTACGAAATTGCCAGCTACGGCACGCTTTGCACCTTCGCCAAGCAGTTGGGCGAAACGGAGGCGTTGACGCTGCTGAAGGAAACGCTCGCCGAAGAAAAAGCGACAGACGAAAAGCTGAGCATGCTTGCGTTGCAACAGACAAACGCCGAAGCGGCGCGCGCGGGAAAGGCCAAGTAATTCAGGAGCGGGCGGGGGCACGGCGCGCCGTGCGTTGCCTGGCCCCCTTCCTCCCTTCTTTGCGCGAGCGTCGTGCCAGCTTATGCGCGCGCGCCGTGCAGGCTGCAGCCAGCGCCCGCAGCTTATCTTCATCCAGCTGCTCTGCATCCACCAACGCCTCGTCAGCCCCCTTCAGCGCGATCAGCAACTCATCCAACTTCAAGTGAAGCGCACGGCCATTCTTGTTCTGGCTTTGTTGAATCAAAAATACCATCAGGAACGTAATGATCGTGGTGCCGGTGTTGATCACGAGTTGCCAGGTTTCCGAGTATCCGAACGCGGGGCCGGTAGCGGCCCAACCGCCTACCGCCAGGACCGCGCAGCCGAACGCGACGGGTGACCCCGCCCATGTGGTGACTTGCGCCGCGAAGTGATCGAAGAACCGCGACAGCGCGCCCATGCGCTTGACGGGCGGAGATACCGCAACGGCCTTTGCATCGGCCGCCTTAGATTTTCCGGGTCTGTACATGAACACCCTTGAGGTTGGAACGCACTGTACATAGCAAGTCGCGTACCCGCCGCGCATGGACGCCGCGCCGTGCCGGACGCGGCACGATAGTTGCGTGGCCGCCTCACGCGATCGCAACCACGCGAACGCCGTTTTTAGGGGATTCTCATGAAAGCACTTTGCTGGCACGGCAAGCACGATGTGCGCTACGACACCGTACCCGACCCCATTCTGGAAGATCCGCGCGACGCCATCATCAAGGTCAGCGCGTGCGCCATATGTGGTTCGGACCTGCATCTTTTCGATGGATTCATGCCTGGAATGAAATCCGGCGACATCCTGGGCCACGAATTCATGGGCGAAGTCGTCGAGGTAGGCGCCGACGCCCGGAAGCTGAAAGCCGGCGACCGGGTGGTGATTCCCTTCACCATTACTTGCGGACAATGCGAGCAATGCCTGAAGGGCAATTTCTCGGTATGCGAGCGCACCAATCGCAACGCCGACGAGGCCGCGAAGATGTTCGGCCACACCACGGCAGGCCTGTTCGGCTACAGCCACCTGACGGGGGGGTACGCTGGCGGGCAAGCCGAATACGTTCGCGTACCCTTTGCCGATACCACCCACGTTCCCGTTCCGCCGGAGCTGACCGACGAGCAGGTGCTGTTCTTGGGGGACATTCTTCCAACGGGCTGGCAGGCGGCGCTGCAGTGCGATATTGCCCCGGATGACACCGTCGCCATCTGGGGGGCCGGCCCGGTGGGCCAGATGGCCGTGCGCAGCGCCTTGTTACTGGGTGCGGCGCAGGTCATTTGCATCGATTCCGTCGGCGAGCGGCTCAACATGGCGCGCGACGCCGGCGCGGCGACCATCAATTTCGAAACCGAGAGCGTCGTCGAACGCCTGAAGGCGTTGACCCACGGTAAAGGACCGCAGAAGTGCATTGATGCCGTGGGCATGGAATCGCACTCCAGCAGCTCGATGGAGCTGTTGTATGACCGGGTGAAGCAAGCCGTTGGCGCGGAAACGGATCGGCCGCATGTTCTGCGCGAAATGATCTATGTCTGCCGTCCGGGGGGAACGCTATCGATTCCCGGCGTGTACGGCGGGATGATCGACAAGATTCCGTTTGGCGCGTCGATGAACAAGGGATTGACCTGGCGCATGGGGCAAACCCACGTCCGGCGCTGGACCGACGATCTCCTCAAGCGCATCGCCGACAAACAGATCGACCCGTCGTTCGTGATCACGCATCGCGCGCAGCTACAAGCCGGGCCAGACTTGTACAAAACATTCCGGGACAAGGCCGATGGCTGCATCAAGGTGGTGCTGATGCCGTGAGGGGCCCCCCCCACGGGTTTCGCTGCGCAGCAGCAGGCCAACGCCGCGGCCCGACAAGGCCGCGGCAAGGTGCCCCCGCGCAGGGGGCAATTGACCCGCTACCCCGCTCTACCCCTTAAGGAGCGGCGAAGCGCCCGTGGGCGAGCCGCTGCCCAGCTCCGTGCCAGTGGTCGGATTCACTTCGGGATCCGACTGGGTCCGCGCCGCCATGGCGTTGAGCGCCGACTCTTCGCCGCCGTCAAGCGCGACAGAACAAGAACCGTCGCCGTCCACCGGCTGCATCGCATCCGCTCCGGTGACGAAGTTGAAATTCTCGTCGCTATTCCACGACCCGCGCATATCGCCTTCGCCCTGCGAAAGGTTGAAGTACACGTCGGCGAATCTGGGGTCCCCAGGGAGTTTCCCGGGCGGGAAATTCGGTTCCATCGAATACAGCGCCTTTTCAAACGAGCGCTGATGCGAAACCTCGCGCGTCATCAGAAAACCCAGGGCGTCCTTGACGCCGGGATCATCCGTCGCGTTGATCAGCCTTTCGTAGATGATCTTCGCGCGCGCTTCCGCCGCGATGTTCGACCTTAAATCCGCGGAGGGGTCGCCGATGGTGTCGATGTACCCCGCCGTCCAAAGCTGCCCCCCTGAATTCACTAGTGCGGGGCCGCCACCGTACAGGACTTGAGTCACGTGCGAGTCGTTGCCAGGCCCGTTCAGCCTCATGTACATGTCGGCCTCCGCTTCCGTGGCCTCGGCCAGGATGCCCTTCGATCCCTTGTTCAGCATGGCGACAAGCGTCCCGATCACCTCCAGATGGCTCAGCTCCTCCGTGGCGATGTCCAGCAGCATGTCTTTCCTGCCGGGGTCGTCTTCTGCCAGCGCCTGCGTGAAATAGCGACAGGCGGCCGCCAGTTCTCCCTGGGGACCGCCAAACTGCTCAAGAAGCAAGTTGGCCAGTCCGGGATTGGTTTCCGTAACGCGCACGGTGTACTGCAGTCGTTTGTTATGGGCAAACATGGTGCGTCTCCATTTCGGTACGCGGTTGAGACCGTCCAACGGGCGGCCGATAGGGGTGTTGATCAGCGTTTGGCGGCGGCGTCCGGATCCTCGGCCAACGCCAGGAAATGGCGCACCAGGGCCGGAGTGTTGTGCTCGATCCACTGCGCCATGGCGACCTCTTCCTGCAGAATGCGTTCGCACTCCGCGGCCGTCTCCATGTCTCCGACATGGCGGGCGGCTTCGATGATGTTCCGGTAAGCCGCGATCTCAAGATTTTCAAACGCGAAGCTGAACATGCCTGACTTCACGACCTCGTCCGACGCAAACACGCCGGAGAAACCTTGAAAGGTGGCCATCGCCTTTCCGGCCATGTCCTTGAGGGTGGAGTTATCTTCCCCGCGGCGCTCCAGGCACCGCCTCACCGCCGCCTGCTGACCGCGAGTTTCCTCAATGTGGGTCTGTATGCGCTGGCGC
Source organism: Achromobacter maghribensis (assembly GCF_057334215.1). NCBI lineage: Bacteria > Pseudomonadati > Pseudomonadota > Betaproteobacteria > Burkholderiales > Alcaligenaceae > Achromobacter > Achromobacter maghribensis. The sequence goes on from NZ_JBHFII010000020.1 coordinate 50,895, forward strand.
AGTTCCGGGTAGTTCTTTATCCGGGAGACCAGGCTTGTCAGCATGGTTTCGGCCTGCTCCTCCATGGCATGGGCGTCTCGTAGCCAATCGTTGAGATGGCCGTTGGATACTCTAAGGTCCGCATCCATCACTTCCTCCGTTGTCGGTCGGGCGCCGTTTCGCCCGCCGCCTTTCAGCAACCGACATGCCCACGGAAGAGGCAAGCCAGCCCAGGCAAGACGGGGTTATCCCGGCCATATCCCAAGCAGCCATACCACCACCAGTATCACCACCAACGCCCCCACGAAAGTCGCGAATTTCCGCCACGGGCCGCGCCCGGAGAAAGATCGACGCGCGGCATGTGCCTGGACTTCGTCCGAGGACGGTCGAGAAGAATTCTGCGTTTTCATTTCAGCTCCGTTTCGCCTGTCGGGGCGGGGTCCGGCGGTTGAGCAGCATGCGGCGTGCCGACTTGAATCAGCGCTGAGCCCGCCGTTTTTCCCGCCGTCGTGAAGAAACTGCACTCCCCGGCCGGGTCGGCTGCCCATGCGCCTTTACGGTTGACTTGCAAATCCCACAGGACGCGGAATGGGCCGCCGGCCAGCAGCAATTCCTCCAGCGTGCCGTCTTCCACGACGCAGCCATCTTCAAGGACGACGATGCGATCGTAACGAGCCACTGACGACAGGCGATGCGCGGCGGCCACGACAGTGCGGCTGCGCATCAGTTCAGCCAACGCGATTTGAATCAACATTTCGGAATGGCTGTCCAACGCGGACGTCGCCTCGTCCAGCAAGAGGATGGGAGCATTTTTTAGAAAGGCGCGCGCAATGCCGATCCGTTGCCGTTCGCCGCCGGATAGCATTGCGCCGCGTTCGCCCACCACCGTGCTGTAGCCGTGAGGCATCCGATTGATGAATTCGGCGCAATGAGCCTGGGCGGCCGCCTGCATCACCTCTTCTTCCGTAGCGTCCGGGCGACCGTAACGGATGTTCTCCATGACGCTTCGGCGGAAAAGGCTAATATCCTGCGGCACCACCGAGATCGCGGCTTTCAGGCTTTCCAGCGTGACGTCGTGGATGGACTGGCCGCCGATCAGGATGCGTCCGCTGTCCGGTTCGTCCGCGCGCTGCAGCAGCGACAACACCGTTGATTTTCCTGCGCCCGACGGCCCCACCAGCCCGACTTTCTGGCCGGCGGGGACCGAAAGCGACACGCCTCGCACGGCGCGGTTCCCGTCTGGATAGCTGTAGTGGACGTCATCAAAGACGATGGACGCGCGCTCCAGCCGCAACGGCTTCGCACCCCGCACGTCGGGCACCGCTTCCGGACGCGCCACCACGCGCAGCATTTCGCCGATGACGCCAAATTGCTGCGCCGTGCCCACCAGGGCCAAGGCCAGGTCGCGCGAACCGTGCAGGATGCGGAAAGTCAGCGCGCTGACAACCACCACGTCGCCCGCCGTCGCGTTGCCCTGCCGCCAGGATTGCAGCACCCAGAACAACATCGCGCTGGCGGCCAGCCATAGGCAGGCATCATGAATGACGCGCGCTTTCTCCACATACATCCAACTGCGGCGCTGCGCCAGGGCTTCCTCGCTCAGCGCCCGCTCCAGGCGCTCGCGTTCACGGGCCTGTGCCGAAAATGCTTGCACGGCCCAGATATTGGATATGGCGTCGACGATTTCTCCGCCCACCTGCGCGGCCTGTTCCCCGTAATACTGATGCAGCCCGCGCCCTCTTGCCCCGAATGCGATGATGACAAGGCCCAACACCAGCACAAAGCAGAACAAGGCAGTCGCCATCCGCCAATCCACCGTCGACAACACCACGATGGCGCCGATAAAGTCCACGCAGGGGGGAATGATGCTCCAGACCGCCGCGCCATAAATGCCACCCGCCGCCGTCGCGGTGGCGGTGATGCGGTTGGCCAGGGCGCCTGAATGGTGCTGCCGGAAGTAACGGGTGGAGTGGTGACTCAGCTGTTCGAAAAGTTCCACGCGCAGCGCAGCACAGGCTGCCACGATATTCCTGCACCCCAACCAGCCTCCGCTGCGCCACAACACCGCTTCCGTCGCGATCAGGCCCAGGAACAACCCCAATGGCCACCACACATCATTGCCAGATGTCTGGTCCCGCGCCATGGCGTCCACGATCAGCTTCATTGCATACTGCACGGCGACGGAACACGCGCCCGCCAGCACCACCACCCCCGCCAGCAAGGAAAACGGCAGTCGGCGCTGCCTGACGTAACGCCAGACGAACGGCAAGGGCCGCGAGGGCAAGACCTGTTGATCCGACATGATTCAGCCCTCTCTTTCGTCCACGACGCGCGCGCCCAGCAAGGCGGCCGGCCCATCGCCAAAGCGCGACGCCTGTACGCGCATTTCAACCGCCAACGGCGCATAGATTGCGCGCTGCCCCGCATCCGAAGGCGCGCTGAACAAGCCTGTTGCGCAATACCGGTCGTCTTCCCATCCGGGATAGTCGGTGACGGGATACAGGCAGATCCCCGCGACGTCCACACCCGCGCCCTGCGCAAGCAAGGCCTGACTGGCCACGTATCGCAGCCACGGCGCACGCGCCGCCCCCTCGGCGCCGGTCTCCGCGATCAGGATCGGACGGCCATAGCGACGCGCCTGGTTTTGAAGCAAGCGGCTCAGCGGCGTGTAGCGCGGATCGTCATGCGCCAACTGCGCGCCGCCATGCAACCACTGGTTATGCGGGTAGTAATTGACGCCAAGTATGTCCAGATAACGTTCGTCCCCGCCCAGTTCGGCCTGCACCCGGCCGGTAATCATGTCCAGGGCTTCAAACTGGGACGCGTGCGCGGCTGCGGCGCCGGTTTCGTCGCCAGGGTTCCCGGCATGCACGGCGATCATGGGTTCGGCGGCCACGAACTTTGCGCCAGGGTCGATGTCCTGGATGATGTCCGCCGCCTGCACGAACGCGCGAACCAGCTGCCGCTTCAGCTCGGCCCCTCGCCCGACCGTGCAAGGGCCAAAATGCGCCATATCGCCACCGGCCCAGCTCCAGTACGACATCTCGTTCACCGGGCAGTACAACGCCGGTAGTTCCGATTCCTGCGCGATCAGGCGCGCCACGGCTGCTGCATAGCGGGCAAAGGCTTCGGGGAACCGGCTGGACCAGATATCCAGCCAGGCGGGCCAGCCAAAATGGCACAAGTCCCAAATCACCTGTATCCCCTCGCCGCGAGCCGCCCGCAGCATCGGCAAGAGGCTTGACCAGTCGTAAGAGTAAGGAGCGGGGTTGACAAGATGCCAACGCACGCCCTCTCTTGCCGTCCGTAGCCCCAGCGGCTTCATCGCAGCGTAGTCACGATCCGCCCATTCCGCATGGCCGGTCGACGCCAGCAGATCCAGCTGGCGCCCGTCCGGAAAGCGAAAGCATGAACATTCGAAACCAGCCAGGAAGAAGCTTTGAAAGCGCATCGGGCATTCCTGCTCAGGCCACATTCGCGGTTTGGGCCTCGGCGTGCCTCGCGGCGATCGTCTCGTATGTCGTCAGTGCCTGCGCTACCACCTGATCCATGTTGTAGTAGCGATACGTCGCCAGGCGCCCCACGAAATGCACGCCGGGCGTGGCGTCGGCAAGCGACCGGTAGCGCTGGAACAATGCCGCGTTTTCCGGCCGCGGAATCGGATAGTAAGGATCCCCCTGCGCAGACGGGTATTCATAGGTGATCGCCGTGCGGGCATGCTGCTGACCCGTCAGATGCTTGTATTCGGTGACCCGGGTGTACGGCACGTTTTCCGATGGGTAGTTCACCACGCCGACGGGTTGATGCCACTCCTCGTCCCGTATTTCATGGCGGAACTTCAGCGACCGATAGGGCAATGCGCCATACCGATAACCAAAATACTCATCAATGGGCCCGGTGTAGATCAACCCGTCGAACGTGAACGTCGTCTTGGCCTCCTGGTAATCCAGCCCCAACGCCAATGAGATATTCGGGTGGTCCAGCATGCGTTCGAACATCCGGGTGTAGCCCTGAAGCGGCATGCATTGGTAGTGGTCGGTGAAATAGCGGTCATCAATGGACAGCCGTGTCGGCACTCTGGCGGCGACGGAGCGGTCTAGCTGTGAAGGATCCAGCCCCCACTGCTTGCGGGTATAGCCGCGAAAGAACATCTCGTAGAGTTCGCGCCCCACTTGCGACAGCACGAAGTCCTCGGACGACACCACATTGGCGATCGGCTCGGCGATGGACCGCAGGAAGTGCTCGGCCTCTTCCGCCGAAAACGTCCGGCCGTAAAGCCGCTCGAGCGTAGTCAGGTTGATGGGCATCGGCACGCGGCCCTTGGGGGTTTCCGCCAACACCCGGTGCTCGTAGCGCCGCCACTCCGTGAACTGCGATAAGTAATCCATCACCTTGACGGAATTGGTATGGAATATGTGAGGGCCATAGCGGTGCACCAATAGTCCCGCTTCGTTGACGTGGTCGTAGGCATTGCCGCCGACGTGCGGGCGTTTATCGACCACGATGACGCGCTTGCCGCTGCCTCGCGCCAGTCGATCGGCCAACACGCTACCGGCAAACCCGGCCCCCACGATCATGTAGTCGTAATGCCGGACCGGGCTTGCCGGTTTGCCGTTTCGAGGCGGCGCAGGGAAATCCGCACGACGCGAGCTGCTGCTGGCATGGGCGCGGTTCATCACTTTGCACATTTCCTCCCAGCTTGTATCCCACGACATTCCCCGCAATATCCGATCGGCTTTTTCCAAGAGGCATTCGGGCGCTTCGGCCGCTTGCAACGCCGCAGCCGCGGCCTCCACGAATGCCGCGGCGCCCTGCGCGATGAACACGACGTCAGAATCGCCGTACGCGCGCACGACATCCGCGATGGGCGTCGACACCACGGGGCATCCGCCGGCCAGATATTCGGGCGTCTTGGTCGGGCTGATGAACCGCGTGGATTCGTTCAGGGCGAACGGCATCAGCGCGACGTCCCACCCAGCCAGATAGCTGGGAAGCTCCTCATACGAGCGGGGTCCCAGATAGTGAATGTTGTCCGCTTGCGGCAGTTCCGCCGGATCGATCTTTACCACCGGCCCCACGAATATGAAGTGCCAGTCCGGCTTCAGCGCAGCAACCTCGGCCACCAGCCGCGTGTCGAAACGTTCGTCCAGGACGCCATAAAAGCCTAGCCGGGGGCTTGGAATGCTTGCCAGGTCGGAAGGAATGTCCTTGATAAACCGAGCTTGTCCAAAATGCGCGCCGTCCACGCTGCTTGGAAAGGCATGCACGTTGGGATGCAAGCGCCGTTTGGATTCATACAAGCTATGCCCGCCACAGAACACGGCATCGGCCCGGGCCAACAAGCGCCTTTCCAAACCGACCAATTCCTCTGGCGCGCCTCGAAATGCCGACAGCTCGTCCATGCAGTCATAAACCACAATGCTCGCCTCGATCTGATCGGAATACGGCAGGCTCATCGGGGTGTAATACCAGAGCACCGGGCGCGTCACGCCATCTTCCCGTAGCCTGTCGTGCAAGAGCTGCCGGTGGTTATCCACCCAGTTATCACGCGGAAGATGCGGCGTCAGCACGATGACACCGTCACAACGTGTCTCATCCAGCCATCCATGGCAGGCGCCGCTGACCCAGACCGGCTCTTCGACGTAATAGACGGCATGGGATCGCGCAAACCGCGTCATCAAGTGCTGTGGCCGCTGATAGACGAACTTCCACCGCAAATGTGAAAAGCAGATGATCGCGGGCGTCTCGCGCGCCAGCCAGGGTTTGCCCGGCAAGGCGTCGTCATGGAGGGCCCCCGCAGCTGCCCCAGGGCCGCCGGAGCGTGAATCGACAGTGCAGCGCATAGGGATACTCCAGCGAAAGGAAAAGGGAGGAAAACCTGTGCGGATCCACCGCAATTTGCGTGCCGAAACCCCGCCGCATGGCCGCCATGGGTCCGGGCATGACATTTGCTGGTGTCGAAGCTCCTGCCCCGCGATAAACGGGCAAACGCAATGGTGCCAACATGAACGACTCCACATCGAATCGCCGCCCTCCCGCAGCCCCCCAGCACGCTGATCGCGCCGCTCGCGGATTCACGGGGCAGCCCACCGCCGAGGGTCCGCCCGAAGGCGAAGTCAACCGCGACCCGAACACGAATTCCGGCTACCCGGCTGGCGGTTCCCAGGCTCCGCGCGGCAAAGACGCTTATGGCCGCGAACCGAAACAAAAGGACCGCGATTCCGAGTGACCCCGGAGTCCGCGCTTGATATTCGTGTCACGCCCGCATGCGGTGTCCCATGCGCCAGCCAGGCCGGCGGGGGATCTGCCGCGGGGATCCCTCATCGCTGGATAGACTGAAAGGAGTTGCCATGACACCGGACTGGTCGGGGATGTTCACGTTTTCGATTTCGCCAATAGAGATTTTTATCCGTGGCTCGATTGTCTATTGGTTTATCTTCGCGCTGCTTCGCGTGGCCGGAAGACGTGATATTGGATCGCTGGGCGTTGCAGACATGCTTGTTCTGGTGCTTATTGCCGACGCCGCCCAAAACGCCATGGCGGGCGAGTACAAGTCCATCGTTGACGGCCTCGTCCTGGTTTCCACCATCGTCGGCTGGACGGTGCTGGTGGATCGCGTCAGCTACTTCGTCGAGCCGATCGGCCGTCTGCTGGAAGCCAACAGAGTTTGCCTCGTCCGCAATGGCGTGATTTCTAAACGGAACCTTCGACGCGAGTATCTGACCGAAGAAGAACTCATGAGCCAATTGCGCCTGAAGGGGGTTGCCAAGATCAGCGAAGTCAGCCGGGCCTACATGGAGCCCGATGGCGATGTCAGCGTAATCAAGTGCGGGCAATCTGGCCACGAATCCTGATTTGGGACGGCTTGGGGACCAGGTGCAAATTTGAGAAACGCCGTTAATCGCCTGTGGAAACATGCCGCCGGTTGGCGCATGGTCGCGAATCGGGATGGATTCCGCCTTCCCGCCCAGACGGTCGCCGCGGTGCTGATCGCATACGGCTTCATGACGTGGCAGCGTATCCCCGAAGTGGCATGGGGCACATTCTCGGCGCTCTTCGTTGTACGCGCCAGCGTCGAAGGCACGATCAGCGAGGCGGTCGCGCGGATTGCCGGTGCGATGCTGGGCGTTGCACTCGGCGTGGGATTGGTCCTGCTTGCCCAAACCGCCGATCTGCCCGCGCTCTGGAGCATCGCGGTTGGCGTAACGACCGCCGCCTATCTCTCCCTGCGGCACCCCACGCTGAGCTACAGCCTTGTCACGGTAACCATATTGACGGTGACCCCGGGTGACAACCTCCTGGTAGGCGCCTACCAGAAAGCGGTAGCCATCATCATCGGATCGGTTGCCGGCATTCTTTCCGCCGTTTGTCTGCTGCCGCTGTCGGCGCGTCGCAGCATGCGAGTCAATACGGCGATTTCAATTGAAATTTATGGCGAACTGCTGGTCGAATGGGCCTCGGAATTGAACGAAGGCCGGGCCCTTTCCTCTTCGATGGATCGGCCCGCGCTGCAACGGGCAAGATGGCGCGCCAGCGATATGGCCTCGCAATCCCGCGCTTTTCCGCTGCGCAACGCAAGCTGGGACGTCGCCGCGTATCGACTGCACGACCGCGTGGACGGACTATGGCGCACCGTACCCCTGCTTGAGCGCGCCAGCGGACTCGCGCTGACGGAGAATGTTCGCCAGCGGATCGGCCCCACCCTCTATCGCGTTGCGGTGGCGGCCAGGCAACAACTCTCGGATCTGGCGGTCGCGTTACGCAACAAGCATGCCGAGCCTATGCCTTGCCGAACCGCCGAACCGCTTAGCCGGTTTAATAACGTTCTTGACAGGACATCACGCGAGGGAGCTTACGATGGCGCCGAGCGGGAAACCGTCGAATTGATCCGCTGGGTATGGAACGAAGTCACCCGGGAACTGGATCGGCTGTGCGCCTGTATGTCCGAAGACCCCGACGCAGAAAATTCCGACCCCGGACGCCAACGTCGCCGTGCAGACGACCCGCCAGATACGTGAACCGGGATGAACCGGGATGAACCGCGGCCCGAAGTGCTGCCGATTGCCGACCGCGCCTGCGCCCCCTTCAAGCTGCGTCAACGGATCACGAAGGTGCCCTTGCCGGGATGAATCTCGACGAGCCCTCTCGCCGCCAGGTTTTGGACGGCCCGGCGGACCGTGCTTCGGCTGACCCGAAACCGGCCAATCAGCGCGTTTTCCCCCGGCAGACGCGTGCCGGGCGCCCACCGGCCATCCCCTATTTCGGCAGCCAGGGCAGCCTCGACGACGCTATAACGCAGATACGGATTAGGGAATGCCATGCCTACCTCTTGTCCGCTTTTTCCGACGTGAGCGCGTCCGATCCTCGCCTGCCGGACGGACGCGTATAGGCCATGATCGCGATGCCCAGACCAAACGCGGCATACACGCAACACATGGCCCGCCGAGACAATCTGTGTTCGAAACCGGGCGTCAGCCGCCGAGGCGTCAATTGGTAATCGACAAAGCACGCCACCGCAGCCGTGACCAGCCCTTCAGTCAATGCCCGCGAGCGCGTAACCGGCGCCGTTGACTCGGCGACGGCGCGCGCATGCAGCGTCGCCCAGAATACCGACGCGGCATGGTGGATCAGGTAGCCGGTGGCGGTATGGCGCCATGTCAGGCGATGCGCCCGCAGTGCCTTCTCGCCCCATACCCATTGACTGGTCGCATTGGTCGGCGCGAATAACCAGCCGGTCTCTTTCCTTCCGACAGCCAGCAACATCGCGGTCGACAGCAAGCTGGCGGCAGCGCCGCTACGTAGACCCGCAAAAAATGCCTTCCGCCACGCCATCATGTCACGTCTCCCTCTCCAAGGTGCCGCACGGGTATGGATTTTGCTGACCCGTCGCCATCCGCGCCGACCATGCAGGGGCGGGATGGAGATCCTGGCGTGAAAATCCTGTTGACCGGTGCGCGAGGCTTTATCGGCGGCCATCTTGCCGAAGCACTACTTTCCGATCACCATCGGCTAGTCTGCCCGGTACGTGCCGCCCCGCACGACGCGTCGGACGATGCCAGAGCAATATTCGTGCCCGTGGACTTCGCGTCCTACGTCCGTGCCGAGGATTGGTTGCCGCTGCTGGATGGCGTCGACGTGGTCATTAACACGGTCGGCATATTCCGCGAGGAACGCGGGCAAAGTTACCAGCGCATCCATGAAACCGTTCCCCTGGCGCTGTTCAAGGCGGCCCGCCAGCGACGCGCATTGGTGATCCAGTTTTCAGCGTTGGGCGCGGACCGCAATGCGCAATCCGCATTTCATACCAGCAAGCGCGCGGCGGACGACGGCCTCCGGGCACTCGGGATACCGGCCTTCATCGTTCAGCCGTCCCTCGTCTATGGCGCTGGCGGCGCAAGCGCCGCGCTGTTCAACCGTCTGGCGGCCTGGCCGCTGCTGCCGCTGCCCGGCGGCGGCACGCAGCGCGTTCAGCCCGTACACATTGCCGACGTGGTGGCCGGCGTCCGGGCGCTGCTCGGCCGGCCCACCCAGGATGCCGTGACCATTGCCTTTTGCGGGCCCGACGCACTGCCCCTTCGGGACTACCTTGCCACGCTGAGGACGGGGCTGGGCTATGGCGCGCGCCAGCGCATCGTTGCGGTTCCCGGCGCTTGCGCTCGCTTGGCCGCCCGCGTGGCCGACGCACTACCGGGAAGCCTGATTGGACCGGAAAGCCTTTCCATGCTGGAGCGCGGAAATACCGGCGACGCCACGGCATTTTCCGTGCTGCTGGGCGGCGCCCCACGCCCGCCGCGGCGCTTTGTCGCCCAGCGCGAGCGCCACGCATTCCGGGCGGCCGCAACATTGGACAACCTGTTGCCGCTACTGCGGGCGAGCGTCGCCGCCGTGTGGCTATGGACCGCCATCGTATCGCTGGGCTTGTACCCCATACCGGACAGTTTGGCGCTGCTGCAACGCAGCGGCGTTCCGGCAGCCTATGCAACGGTTGCGCTATACGGCGCCGCAGGCCTGGACCTTCTCTTCGGCATCCTGACCGTCGTGTGGCGCGGACGATCAGTGCGGTGGTTATGGCTTGCACAGATGGCGTTGATACTTGCCTATACCGGGATCATCACCTGGCGTTTGTCCGAGCAATGGCTGCACCCGTTCGGCCCCATCTCCAAAAACCTGCCCATGCTGGCCGTATTGCTGTTGTTTTACCTGCACGAGGACCGGAGGCATTGATGGAGTACCTTTGGGTAAAGCTGCTGCACATCTTGTCGTCGACCCTGCTGTTCGGGACGGGAATCGGATCTGCCTTCTATCTGCTGTGCGTCGTCCTGCGACGCGACGCGAAAGTGGTGGCGCAGGTCGCCCGTGTCGTGGTGTTGGCCGACTGGCTGTTCACGGCAACCACTGCCATTGCGCAGCCGCTCACCGGCTGGTATCTGGCGCGCCTGATGCAGATTCCATTTTCGACACCCTGGTTGATGGGGTCGCTTGTGCTGTATGCCATCGCCATCGCATGCTGGCTGCCGGTTGTCAGGCTTCAAATGCTCATGCGCGACGAGGCCCAGGCGTCGGCGCTCGCTGGACAGCCGCTGTCGCCGGCCTTCAAGCGGTACTTCACGCTGTGGTTCGTGCTCGGCTTTCCGGCGTTGGGCGCCTTTCTGGCGATCTTCTGGCTGATGGTCTTCAAACCATCCTGATGGCAGCCACCTGCGAACGCGCCGTGGTTTGCGCGGGCTATCTGGCTGGCACCGACTGAACGGCGGCGGAGTCCTGCGCCCCCCC
>NZ_JBHFII010000020.1:61666-81916 GCF_057334215.1 Achromobacter maghribensis
CGCCGCCGCAACCGGCTGTTTTGACTGCGCCGGCCGCGTCGGCGTGATGCGCCAAATCGTGTTCGATAGGTCGTCGGCAACGATCAGGGCGCCCTTGGGGTCGACCGTCACGCCTACCGGGCGGCCCCGCGTCGTGCCATCGCTATCGCGGAACCCACCCACGAAATCGACGGGCGGACCCGACGGCCGGCCGTCTCGGAATGGAACGAAGACCACCTTGTAGCCGACGGGATCGCTGCGGTTCCAACTGCCGTGTTCGCCAACAAAGACCCCGTTGGCAAACGCTCCCCCCATCGTCTCAGTCGAAAAATCCACGCCCAACGCCGCCACGTGCGCCCCCAGGCTGTAATCGGGCTTGATCGCAGCGGCGACTTTCTTGGGGTCTTGCGGCCGGACCCGGTCATCGATGTTTTGGCCCCAATAGCTGTACGGCCAGCCATAGAACGCGCCTTCCTGGACGGCCGTCAGGTAGTCGGGAACCAGGTCAGGGCCAAGCTCATCGCGTTCGTTCACCACCGCCCACAATTGGCCGGTATCGGGTTGGATAGTCAGGGCGGTGGGATTGCGCAGCCCCGTGGCGTACGCCCTGGATTCGCCGGTGCGGGCGTTGATGCGCCAGATGCGGGCACGGTCGGCTTCCACCGCCATGCCGCGTTCCGTGATGTTGCTGTTGGAACCGATACCCACATACAGATACTGGCCATCGGCGCTGGCGGTCATGGCCTTGGTCCAGTGGTGGTTGACTTCCGATGGCAGCGGCGCCACGGTTTCAGGCGGGCCGCCCGCCTTGGTCTGCCCCGGCTGATAGTCGAATCGCACCACGGCGTCCTGGTTGGCCACATAAAGATCATCGCCCACCAATGCCAGGCCATACGGCGCATTGAGGTTCTCGGCGAACGTCGATGCCTCGTAGGTGCCGTCGCCCTCGGCATCGCGCAGCAGCGTCAGACGGTTGCCGCCCTTTACCGGGCTGGTACCTTTGGCCTTGATCATGCCCGCAATCACGTCCTTGGGTTTCAGCGGGGGAGCATTGCCGCCCTTGCCTTCCGCAACGAGGATGTCGCCATTGGGCAATACCAGCGTCTGCCGGGGGATCTTCAGGCCCGTGGCAATGGCGGTAATCGTGTATCCGTCCGGCACTGTCGGGGCCTTGTCGCCCCACTCGGCCGGCTTTGCGATCACCATCTCGGGAAGCAGTCCCGTTTTGGGCGTGGGCAGATCGGGCGAGGGGCCGACCTGCGATGGCCCGGTTTGGCCGGCGCTTACGCCCGTCACGGCGGTCAGCGACACGGCGGCGATCAATCGGATGTGTTTCATACGGCACCTCTGATGTGCGGGGTGCGAAAACCAAGCCATATTGCGGCGAACGAAAGCACCACGACGATGATCGACAGGACCAGGCCAGCAGGCATGCTTGCCCACGCGTCGCGCGCATGGATCAGCGCATTGAAAATGCCTGCGATCCACGCCGCCAGCAACGCCAGGACATACGGGAGGGTCCGGCGCGTTCGCTGACTCGCTCGGAAAAGGTCGATGATGGCGAAGACCAGCGCGATGCCGCCAAACAGCAGGCCGCCCACCAGCAGCCACGAGGCAAAGTTATTCCACTGAATGTCGAACGACTTCGCATAGGCGGCGTCGGCAACGGCTGCGCCGATGAACAAGGGAAGCATCCCTGCCAGAAATACTGCCTGTACCGGGTGCACGCACAGGCCATACCGAGGTTCACGGATTGAGGTCACTTTTGATCGCTCCTGGGTAGCGGGTGGGACCGCCGCGCAGCAAGCACCGTGCCAGCGACGGCACCGTGGCGGCGCGGGTTCCCGTGACGCCACGGGAACGCGAATTGCTCGGTGTCCCGTACCGCAAAGCACGCCAGGAGATCCCCATGCCCCAGCCACCAACCGATCAATCGCGCAAGTCCATCCCTGATCAGCCGGATGTGAACGCGGGCGCCTTGCGGCCGTCGTCTCGCCCCGGGGAGGCCGAACGGGTTCCCGACATCGACCATCCGCCGGCGGCGAAAAGCCACGAAGGGGCAGGCTTTGACCGGGCCGAGGCCCAGGAAGAAGCCGAGGCCCGAAGCGGCACGCTGCCCGGCTCGAATGACACGCGGCCTGCGCCGTCTGACCGGCGGCCAACAAAATGATCGTTGAAGCGTTTCAGCGCGCCGACGGCATGTGGAGCTTTCGGCGGCTTGCGATGCTGGGCGTCGTGCAGGATCCCCGCGCGTATCCCAGCAGCCAGGCCGCGGTTGAAGCCGCCCGCGCCGAATACCCGAACGAGACGGTATCGATCGTTACCCCCGAACCACCGGAGCAGGACATGAACGCCACCCCTCCATCCCCCCACTCCCCCCCCACCGGCAGCGAGACCATCGAGCCGTCCAGCGAAGACCAGGTGGACATTGCGAACCGGGTTCAGGAAGGACTGAAAGACGCTAATTCGCGCGAAGCGAAAAGCCCGCGCAGCGAAGGCGCCAAACCATTGGATGGCAATCCGGCGCCTGAACGCGACACTGAAGGAGACGTCTTCAAGCCCGCGGATGACACGCCTTCCGTATTGCCAAAACGTGCTGGCCCGAGCCCGAAATGACCGATGCCCTGCACGCCCGTGCTGCCGTCGCCTTGCCCCGCCGCCGTCCGTGGGCGGGCTACCTGTTGGGGTTCGGCATGGGCGGCTTCTTTGACGGCATTTTGCTGCATCAGATTTTGCAATGGCATCACCTTCTTTCCGGCCTGAGCGCCGCGACGCTTGCCGACCTGCGTGTGCAAGTCGTGGCCGATGGCGTTTTCCATGCGCTGATGTATGTGGTGGCCGGCGCAGGGTTATGGAGCTTGTACCGCTCGCGCGGCGCGTCGCAGCCTTCACGAAGAACCTTGCTGGCGCACTTCCTGCTGGGTTTTGGCATATGGCACGTGGTCGACGCCGTGCTGTCGCACTGGCTCACGGGCATCCACCGGCTGCGCATGGACGTGCCCGACCCCTTGCCATGGGAGCTGGCTTGGCTGGCGTTGTTTGGCCTATTGCCCCTGATGGCAGGCTGGATCTTGGGTCGGCGCGGGCCGCCTGCCGACAGCGGCGCGGGTGGCCACGGCCCCTTGCTTTCGGTCGTGCTGGCGTTGGCGGTTGCCACGGGGGCACTGCTGAACCTTTACCCGGTTTCCGCTCCCGCGCAGGATACCTCGGTGGTCGTGTTGCGCCCCGGCGCCAGCTCGGCCGGTCTGCTGAAGGCTTTGGACCTTACGCCGGCGCGCATCATGTGGTCCGATGCAACGGGCGGCGTCTGGGTGCTGGCGGACGCCTCGTCCGTGTCGCTACGCGCCCTGTATGGCGCGGGCGCGCTGTATGTCAGCGGCGCCACGGCGCCTGGCGGATGCTCGGCCTGGCTGCGGCCCCCATCGCCGTGATCGAGGCCGCAGCGTCACCGCCCGCGCCGGCTTAGCGCCCACAGCACGGCTCCGCTCAATATGGCGGTCGTGGCCAACGACGACCGCGGGTGTGTCACCATCTGCGTATAGACGCTATGCCTGCGTCCCCGGCGCTGCACGGCGGAATGTTCCCCACCGGCCGTGTAGAGCGAGTCCGATCCCCCTGCGGCGGGCGCCTCACCCCGCTGGTGCCGGTATAGCCAGCCCGACATCCGATCGGCCAGCGACGGAACGTTCTGGCCAAGCGTTGCAATGGCGCGTGAGGCGGACCCCACGAAGAGGTCTCGGGTGGGGTGTTGGGCGGCGTGCAGAATGGCATCCGCGACCGTTTCAGCGGCATAGACGGGAGGCGGCAGATCGGGTTCGACGTCCATGTAATTGCGCGCATGGACGGTGAAGCCGGTGGCCACCGACGCAGGCTTGATCAGCGTGACCGATATCGGCGCTTTCTCTTCCCTCAACTCCATCCGGAGCGCGTCGGTGAAGCCCTTCACGGCGTGCTTGGCCGCCGAATACGTGCCTTGCAAGGGTATGGCGCGATCCGACACTTCGCTGCCCACGTTGATCAAGGCGCCGCCCGATTGCTTCATGTGGCGCACGGCGGTCAGCGATCCGTAAACCACGCCCCAATAGTCCGTGTCGAACAGCTTTCGCTGGTCTTCGATCGGCACCTGTTCCAGGCTGCCGTATATCGAGACCCCCGCATTGTTGACCCATGTGTCAACGCGGCCATAGCTTTGTATCGCGTGGTCCAGTATCCGCTGATGGTCGGCTTCTATCCCCACGTCCGCCACCACGCTGACGGCCGCGCCGCCCCCGCGAATGACCTCCTCGACGATGCGGGCCAGGGCTTCTTCCTGGCGCCCGGCCAGGACGACTTTGGCGCCGCGCTCGCCCGCCATCCTTGCCGTGGCGGCGCCAATACCGCTGCCGGCGCCGGTGATGACGATGACTTGGTCGCGTAGTGGTTTCAGGCTCAGTTTCATTGGTGACTCCCGGTTTCGCGCCGAAGGATAGCGACGCGATGAACGAGGCAGCAAGGAACATACCCAGAGGCGGGGCATGCGGCTTGCTGAATGGCGGGCGCGCTGATTGGAGACGCCAGATGACCGACCCCGTGCCGATGGTCCGCAAAGGGCAATATGCCGGCCCGCTCACCCGTGAGACATTCCGGGCGCGCTTCATGCAGCGCTTTTACGATCCCGCCTTCGAGGGCGAGCAGCCTGCGTTGGAACGGCTTGAAGCGATCGCCTGGGAGGCATACCAGGAAGGCCGCAAGGCGCCGGTCACCGTCAAGGCCGGGCCGGGCTACGCCGACCCGGGTTATGACCTCTCGGTGCAATGGAAGCAAACGCGCGACGCGCTCGAGCGCGCCGCGAAAGTCCAGCAGGATGCGGATACACCCTCGCGCGTGCTGGTAATTATCGGAGCGTCGCGCAACGACGGCACCTGTCCGGGCGAAATCTCCAAGAGCTGGCGGCTGGCGCGCATCGTCCTGAACGAACTGCGGGCCGCCGCCGTGCAGACGGATGAACTGGATTTGAGTCGGCTGGTTTCCGAATACCAATATCAGATCCATCCGTGCAAGGGCTGCGTTTCAACGGCGATGCCGCTGTGCCATTGGCCGTGCAGTTGCTATCCCAACCATGCGCTGGGGCAGGTCAACGACGCCATGAACGGAATCTATGAGCAATGGGTGTCGGCCCATGGGGTGATCCTGGTGGCCCCTACCTACTGGTATCAGTCGCCCAGCCCCTTGAAGCTGATGATCGACCGGCTGGTATGCGCCGACGGCGGCAACCCCGACCCCACGCTGACCGGCGGGAAGGACCCGCTGAAGGCCAAGCAGGTCGAACTGGCGGGATGGCCCTATCCCAAACACCTGGCAGGCCGCGCCTATGGCCTGGTGGTGCACGGCGACGTCGCCGGCATCGAAGCGCAGCGGCGCGCGCTGGCCGACTGGCTGGACTGGATGGGGCTGGTGGACGCCAGCACGACGTCCCAGCTGGACCGATACATTGGGTACTACCAGCCCTACGCCACCAGCCACGACGAACTCGACCGCGACGAGGCGGTGCAGCAGGAAGTGCGCAATGTCGCGCGGGCCATGGCCGCATGCCTGCCCGGATTGCGCCAAGGCGAACGGGCAACTCCGGACCGCCACCTACGTGCCCCCAGGCCGAAATAAGAATCGGGGGCAGGCACGGAACGTGCGGAGATCAGGGTGCCGCAGCGGCAAACCGTCGTGCCCGATCCAGCATGGCTGTCCCCCCCCTCCGCCGCTGCGGCGCCTATGCTCTATCCGTGGATTTGCCCCGTTCTAGGAAGCGGGGCGTTTTTTTGGAAATGGATGTGGGTCTTTAGCGAGCGGGCTGGGCAGGCTCGGAGACATTGGCAAGCGTCCCGCCCGCCGCCCCGGCCTTGGCCGCGATATCTCCCAGCGAGACCACCCCGACAAGCTGCTTGTTCCGGTCCAGGACCAGGACGCGCCTGATCATTTCGGTCTCCATGATCGACTTGGCTGTCTCCACCGTGTCGTCCTCGTAGCACCAGACCGGCCGCTCGGACATCGCATCATCCACCCTTGCGGCGTCCGGCGCGGCGCCCCGCGCGGTACAACGCACCGTGATGTCGCGGTCGGTAACGACCCCCACCAGCCGCCGTCCATCACAGATGGGCAATTCCCCGACGTCAAGGTCGGCCATCAGCTCGGCGGCACGCCGGACGGATTCTCCCTGAACGACATACGCCGGTTCAGGAGTCATGATTTCAGATAGACGCGTCATCGCTTTCTCCTGGTTCATTGATTGGATTCGCCCCACTGGCTTTCCCGCGAGCACGGCGAACCGCCGATGCAGCATGCCGCGTTCCCCATTCGCCCCTCCCGCACCGACGCCCCCGCGGGCATTGCGCCTGCCCGGCGCCAGACGGGATCCGATGCGGCCGGGAGTAAAAAATACCTGCCCTGCCGTTTTTACCTTGCGGCGCAAAGGGCAAGGAAAACGGGTGCGGCACATGGCTTGCTGCGCAAGGCACGAAAAGGCTGGGGAAGGATGCTCCGGCCAGGCCGCTGACAAGGAGGAATAGTCATGAAATTCACGAAAGCCACGGAAGCGCAGGCACGCGGCGATGCCGTGGTCTTCCAGTTGGAGACCGCCGGCGTGACCCGTCAATTCGAAATCTCGGGCGACGTGCTGCGCCGCCGCTTCGGCGCAGCGAACGATACGGGCGCGGAACTGCTGCGGGCGTTCGAAAGCGGCGCGCAGGCGATCCAGGAGGCGGTGCACCGCGCCCAATGGGTCCCGGCGGACGGGGCCATCCAACTGGGGGCGGGCGACTTCGAATGACGCCGAGGCGGTGGCCCAAGGGGCGTCCCCGGAAAAGGGCCCTGCCGCGCCGCCTTCAGCGGTGATCCTCGGACAGGGTGTTCAGAAACTGCGCGATGTCGCGCGCGTCCTGCTCGGACACCCCGACGTCCGGCATGGCCGTCCCCGCTTTGACGGCGCCAGGCTCGCGCAGCCACCGTTGCAGGTTCTCCGGCGTATTGACCATCACGCCAGCGATATACGGACGGTCGGCCATGCCGGCCAAAGATGGCCCGACATGGTTCCAGGCGCCGGTCACGCCGGGGATGGCATGGCACGTCACGCACAGATATTGTTGCAGGGCCTTTTTGCCTGCCGCGGCGTCTCCGGTTCGCAGCGACCCGGGCGCCACGGGCGTCGGTTCGGCAGGCGGCAGGCCGTCATCGCGATCCCGGTAGTCCGCCGGGGACAGCAAGGGAAGCACGCGCAGGAAGGCCACCACATCCCAGATCTGGTCGTCCGTCAGGCGATACTGCCAGGCGGGCATGCCGGTCATCTTGATCCCCTGCTGGGTAATCCAGAATATCTCGGCGGCCGGGCGCGTCCGGGCGGTCGCGACCAGCGCGGCCGGCGCCGGATTCAAACCCAGCGCGTAGGGTTGCGGCGCAATCCCCGGGGCGCCGTGGCATTGCACGCAGTGCGTGCGGTATAGGCGGGCCCCATTCTGGATACGCGCCTCGCCGTTCAGATCGGGCGCTTGCACATCGGCCGCGCGCGCTTTCACCGAGCGTGCCATCGCGGTATCCATCAGATGATGCACCACCATCGTGTGGGGGGACGTTGCGCTGACGTCATACCAGCCGAAGTAGACCACCGCGCCGCCCGCCAGTCCGGCGAAAGCGCCCGCGGCCGCAACGGCCAACACCGCGATGCGCGTCGCGCTCATCATGGCGCCCTCCCGCGTGCGCCGTCAGGCGACAACAGAAAGGCGGCAATATCCTCGGCGTCGGCCTTCTGCAAGCCCGTTGCGGGCATGGCGGTGCGGGGATTGATGGCGGGCGGGTCCAGCAGCCAGCGCACAAGATCGTCCGAGGTGTTGGGCAAGACGCCTGCCAGATAGGCTTGCCGCCACAGCTCGTGCAGCGGCGGCCCCACGTTGGACGCTGGCCCCTTCACCCCCGTGACGGTGTGGCAGGCAATGCATCCGCGCTCGGCGATCAGCCGACGCCCCCGCGCCGGGTCTGCATCCAGGCCCTTCCCGGCCGCCAGGGCGGGAGGCGAAAGCGGCGGACGACTCTCTCCGCACGCCCCCGTCATGACCGACGCAGCGAAAACCAGCAACAGGCGGATGGGTCGGTCGATCCGGCGCAAAGGGTCCTCCGTGAATGCCCCCGCGACCCGCAATTTTCGTTCCACCCCCGGGCGCGTGGGAACGTGGGCACGCCACATGCTGACGCGCGGCGGCCGCAGTCCAATCCCCGGCCTGCCCTACGCCGGAATTCCCGCAGAAACGTACATGCCGTCTCTCCTCCCCCTGGTGCTTGCCGCCACGATGTCCGCCGCAGCCTGGGCGCAACCCCGGCACGGCGCGCCGGCGGACGGGGACGACATTGGCCGCATCGATCAGATCAGCACGGTGCTTTTCATCGGCGGCGCCAGCATCTTCCTGATGGTGGCCCTGGTCATGGCGCTGGCCATGCACGGGCCGGAGCGCGTGCGCCGGGCGTTGGCCAATCCCGCGCTGATCGTGGCGGCCGGCGTCGCGTTTCCCGTCCTGGCGCTGACGGCGCTTTTGCTCTGGGTGCTGGGCCCCGGCCCACTGGCCGCGCGCAGCAGCGGAACGGCCGCGGTGCGCATTGAAGTCACCGGAGAACTATGGTGGTGGCGCGTCCGCTACCTGGACCGTTCCGGCACGCTGCTTTTCGAAACCGCGAACGATGTGCGCCTGCCCGCCGGACAGACGGTGGAATTCCTGCTGCGGTCCGACAATGTGATCCACAGTTTCTGGATCCCCGAGCTGGCCGGCAAGCTCGACATGATGCCCGGCCGCGTGAACCGCCTGCGCGTCATGGCGAGCGCGCCCGGCGTCTTCCGGGGGCAATGCGCCGAGTACTGCGGGGCGCAGCACGCCCAGATGCGGTTCGACGTGCAGGTGCTGGCGCCGGCGCAGTTTGACGAATGGCTGCGGCAGCAACGCCAACCGGCCCGGTTGGCGGGACCGGAACTTCGGCACGGCGAACAACTGTTCCAACGAGCCTGCGCGCAGTGCCATGCCGTGCGGGGAACGCCCGCCACGGGAACGATGGGGCCCGACCTGACCCATCTGGGCGGCCGTCCATCGCTGGCGGCCGGCGTGCTGCCCAATAACGTGGGCGCGCTGGCCGGGTGGATCACCGGCGGGCAACATATCAAACCGGGCAACGCCATGCCGGCCTTTGACCAATGGCCCGGCGAAGACCTGCGGGCCGTGGCCCGCTATCTGGAAAGCCTGAAGTGACCACCGAGACACCCGCGCCCCCTCCGCTTCCAAATCCGCTCCCGCGCCCCGATGGCGAGTTCAAGCAGCTCCAGCTTGCCTGGCGGCGCCCCACGGGATTCCGCGCCATCACGGTCGTCAACAACACCTCCATCGGCCTGCTCTATATCGGCACCGCGTTGCTTTTTTTCTTGCTGGCCGGCATTTTGGCCTTGATGATGCGCACGCAGCTGGCCATGCCGGACAGTGATCTGATCGGGCATACGCTCTACAACCAGCTGTTCACCATGCACGGCACGGTCATGATGTTTCTCTTTGCCGTGCCGGCGGTCGAAGCGGTAGCCGTGCTGCTATTGCCCAATATGCTGGGCGCGCGCGACTTGCCGTTTCCGCGGCTGTCGGCCTATGCCTATTGGGCCTACGCGATCGGCGGCCTGGTCTTTTTCTGCAGCATCTTCGTGGGCCTGGCGCCCGACGGCGGCTGGTTCATGTATCCGCCACTGACCAGCACCCGCTATTCGCCGGCGATGAATGCGGATCTGTGGCTGCTGGGCATCGGGTTCATCGAGATATCGGCGATCGCCGGCGCGATCGAGCTTGCCGTCGGCATCCTGCGCACGCGCGCACCGGGCATGACACTGGAGAAGATGCCCGTGTTCGCATGGGTGATGCTGGTGTTCTGCGGCATGGTGATCATTGCGTTTCCGGCCGTCATCGTGGCCACCGCGCTGCTGGAGCTGGAACGCGCCTTCGACATGCCGTTCTTCATCACCGAACGCGGCGGCGACCCGTTACTGTGGCAACACCTTTTCTGGTTTTTCGGGCATCCCGAGGTCTACATCATTTTCCTGCCGGCGGCCGGCATGGTGTCGATGATCATTCCGGCCATGACGGGCACGCCCCTGGTCGGATATCGCCTGGTGGTGCTGGCGGTGGTCTCGACCGGCTTTCTCAGCTTTGGCCTGTGGGTGCATCACATGTTCGCCACGGGCATCCCACGGCTCTCGCTCAGTTTTGCGTCGGCCGCGAGCATGGCGGTTTCGGTGCCGACGGCGATCCAGATATTCGCCTGGATTGCCACGATCGCCGCGGCAGAGCGGCTGCGGCCGCTGAAAACCCCCATGCTGTTCATCCTGGGCTTTTTCTTCGTGTTCGTCATCGGCGGACTCACCGGCGTCATGGTCGCCGTCATTCCTTTCGACCTCCAGGCGCACGACACCTATTTCATCGTGGCCCACCTGCACTACGTGCTGTTCGGGGGCATGGTGTTTCCGCTGTTCGCGGCGTTCTACTACTGGATGCCATTCGCCAGCGCGCGGGCCTTGTCGGAACGACTGGGGCGTTGGACGTTCTGGCTGATGTTCATCGGTTTCAACGTGGCCTTCTTCCCGATGCACTTCACCGGCCTGGCTGGCATGCCACGCCGGGTCTACACCTACGCGGAAAGCCAGGGGCTGGGGCCACTGAACATGCTGTCTACCGTGGGCGCCTACCTCATTGCCGCCGGGGTCCTGGTGTTTCTCGTCGACGTGGCGCGCAACTTCAGGCCCGACGTCAATCAGAACGCCGGCAACATCTGGCGAGCCGGCACGTTGGAATGGTTGCCCAGTGGAACCCACGGCCTGCGCAGCGTACCCGCCGTGACCAGCCGCGAGCCCTTGTGGGCGCAGCCCGGCCTGGAGCAAGAAGTGGAAGCCGGCGGCCATTTCCTGCCCCACGCGCCGGGCGGACTGCGATCGACGCTGGTGACCACCGCGCTCGACGCCCGTCCCGATTACGTGCTGGTGCTTCCCGGACCGGCATGGTCGCCGCTGCTGGCCGCGCTGGGCACGGCCGGTTTCTTCCTGCTACTGACTTTCAAACTGTTTGCGCTTGCCGCCGCGTTCGGCGTGCTGGCGCTGGCCGCGTTGTGGCGCTGGCTGTGGGACGCCGACACGGGGCCGGACCACCCGCCGGTGTACATCGGGAGCGGCCTGCGCGTCCCCATGATGTGCTCGGGTAGTGCGTCCCATGCGTCGTGGGCCATGGTCCTGCTGATCATCGTCTGCACCAGCATTTTCGGGTCAATGATGTTCGGCTACCTGTTCCTGTGGACCGTCCATCCTGATGCATGGCCGCAACCTGGCGGACTGCCCTCGGCAGCCTGGCCGGCGTTGTCCGCCGGCTTGCTGCTGGGCGCGCTTGCGTTGGTGGAGGGCGCCGGACGCCGCTTGGCGCAAGCCAGGCAAACCTTCTTGCGGGCGAGCCTGTCGGCGGCCATCGTATTGGTGGGCGCATCGGCGGCGGTGGAAATGCACGCGCACTGGCAATCCGGGCTGCGGCCCCAGGTGTCAGCCTATGCGGCGGCGGTCTACGCGGTGGCCGGCCTGCAGGCCGCCTTTGCGGCGCTGGCCGGCGTGATGGGGGTGTTTACCGTGGCGCGCTCGCTGGCCGGCCGGCTCACCGCCACTCGGCGCGCGGCTTTCGACACCACGAGGATGATGTGGCGCTACACCGCGGCGCAGGGCCTGGTCGCGCTGGCGCTGGTCCACGTCTTTCCGCGCTTGACGGGTTAGAGCATGAAAACGCATTTCGGGATCGAACTGCTGTTCCTGATCGCCGGCCCCGCGATCTGGCTGGTGCATTACCTGTTCATCTACACCGTGAATGCTGTGGCCTGCGCGCGGGCGGCCTGGGCAGGCCAATGGCTGGGGCTTCCCGCGTCATCATGGGTCATCGTCGCCGGCAGCGCGTTGGCATTGGCCGGCATGGCGGCAGCCACCTGGCGCCAGCGCCAACGGCAACGCATGCCGGCAACCCGTGCATCGGCCTTCCACACCTGGCTCACGGCGGCGTTGTGTCTGCTATCGGCACTGGCAGTCATTTGGGAAACGGTGCCCGTCTTCCTGATGCCGGCTTGCAGGTAGAGGGCGGCCCGCTTGGGGCCGCATGACCGAGAGGCGGAGGCCTATCTTCCGAACTCCCCGGACTTATGCCCCCCAGAGCCCGCCCTGCCGCCCGGGATGGTGCCGTCCGGCGCCGGATTGGCGCTGGATCCCTCCACGGTCCCTTGGCCGGGCGTGGGCTGCGCAGGCGCCTTTTCGGGCGCGGATCGGGGCACCGTCGGCGGCGGCGCGGTCGGGTCTTTCTTGGATGGCCCTGGCGACGCGCCGGAAGGAGGCGACGGCGGCGCCTTGCCCGTCCGCTCGTCCGCGCCCTGGCCCGCTCCGCCCTGGGCGGGTGGCTGGGCCGCGCCGGCCATGGCGGACGCCATCGCGATGATCACCGCCCCCAGTAATCGTCCCGGGTTGCGCGGCAGAAAGTGGCGTTGAGTGGTCATGATCGTCCCCTTGGTAGGTCGGGGAAAAGGCCAGCAAACCCCATTCCCGCGTGGGCGAAGCGCGGGAACGCGGTTTGCTGGATGTCCGAACGCATGGCCAAAACGCATTACCCCGGACGCACTAGCTCCAACCTGTTACCTCAACGGCGCTCGGCGCCTTTCCCAGGAGATCTTCATGAAACCTCGCTACCTCACCGCCGCCCTCCTTGCCGCCGCGGCGCTTGGAGCCGGACAAATCGCCATGGCCCAGACCACCACCCCCGCCGCGCCAATGGCGGCAGAGTCGAAGCTGGACGGCAACGATCGCGACTTTCTGGAAAATGCCGCGCAGGCCGGGCACATGGAAGTGGAAGGAAGCAAACTTGCGCTTGAGAAATCGCGCAATGCCGAGGTCAAGGCCTTCGCGCAGAAGATGGTCGATGACCACGGCAAGGCGGGCCAGCAACTGGCCGCCCTGGCCAAGAAAAAGGGCTATGACGCCCCGACTGAACCTTCCCTGGTGCAGCAAGCAAAATTGAAGACGCTTGGCCTGCGCGACGATGGGTTCGACAAGGCCTACGCCGAAAGCATCGGCGTGTCGGCCCACGAGGACGCGGTAAAGCTGTTCCAGCAGGCCGCGAACGAAGCCAAGGACCCCGAGGTCAAGCAATTCGCCACGGAAACGCTGCCAACGCTTGAACAGCACCTTCAAATGGCCAAGACGCTGGACCAGGGCGTAAAGAAGGCACCCTGACCGCGAACAGCCCCCTCACACGGTGATGGCCATGCATTCCCCCCAACCTGCCTTGACGTCGGCTCCGGCCGGCAACGTCATGGTTGTTCACTTGACGCCGCAAAGCGCGGTCGGTCCGATGGCCGAACCGCGCGTCGCGGCCAATGACGACATCCTTCCGCCGCCGCACAGGCTGGCGTCCGGGGCAGGCGAAGCGGTGCCGACTCCACTGCTGCAAGTCCCGCTTGCTATCGCGTTGGCGGTCATGCTGTGGGCGATGGGGGCGCTGGTCTTGCTGACACTGGCCCTGGCCTATCGGCTACTGGCCTGAAACGGCCAGGCGCTACGCGCCCCGGCCGAGGGCCAATTGCCGCGGATCGGCGCGGCCACCGGCGTCTCCTCGGGCGACGTCAGGGGCTCGCGACCCACTTGAAGCAACTTGCGATCACCCAATCTCAGGGCTGTCAGCACGCCCCCCGTCACGCAACCGGTGTCCACGCAAGCGACATCCGAACGCACCAGCAGCCCCAACGTCGCCCAATGCCCGAAGACGATGGGCGTGCCACCGGCAGGCCTGCCTGGCACGTCAAACCAGGGCAGCGTGCCGCGCGGCCAGCTGCCTGGCGTTGATTTGGCGGTGGGCGCCAGTTCGCCCGTCCGCGTACACAGCCGCATGCGGGTAAACGCACTGACGATGAACCTGGCGCGGCGCTCTCCTTGCAGCCGATCGCGCCATGCCAGGACCGCCGGACCATTGAACATGCGGATGTGGCGTCGCCACTGGTCGTCCCTCAACAACATTTCGACTTCGCCCGCCAACGCCATCGCCGTCGCGGTATCCCAATGGGGGTAGATTCCCGCGTGAGCCAGGATGTGCCCGGCCTCGGCATGCATCAAGGGGCGGTGGCGCAACCAGTCCACCAGGACTTCCGCGTCAGGCGCGTTCATCAGGTCGCCCATCGTGTCGTTCTTGCCGGGCCGCATGCAGGCGGCCGCGATGGCCAGGGCCCGCATGTCGTGATTGCCCAGTACCACCGTGGCACGATCACCCAGCGCCATGACGCGGCGCAGCGTCGCAGCGGACTCCGGCCCCCGGTTCACCAGGTCGCCCACGAACCATAACCGGCATGTCGGGTCGTCGGCGATCTCGGGGCGGGACAGCAACGCGTCCAGCGATGCGCAGCAGCCATGCACATCGCCAACCGCCCAGATCGAAGTTTCGCCGCACGCGTCGGCCATCCCGGTCTCCCTGCCCTGCGCCGTGGCGCCGGGATCAGGACTTGGTCCGTGCGCCGGCTCCCCGATTCCGTTGGCTCTGCTGGTCCTGACCGGTTCCGATCTGTGCGACATGGCCTTCCTTCTTCGTGCGGTTCTGGGTGTCGCCGTGGCTCGCCTGGGTTTCCCGCGCAGTATCGTCGGATGC
Source organism: Achromobacter maghribensis (assembly GCF_057334215.1). Classification (NCBI taxonomy): domain Bacteria; kingdom Pseudomonadati; phylum Pseudomonadota; class Betaproteobacteria; order Burkholderiales; family Alcaligenaceae; genus Achromobacter; species Achromobacter maghribensis. The sequence goes on from NZ_JBHFII010000020.1 coordinate 76,333, forward strand.
GGGATTGGGCTTTGCTGTTTTCGGTTTCATGGCGTGGCTCCTTTTGGATAGCGCGATAGGTAAGGCCAATCCAGCAAACCGCATGCCCGGCATCGCCGGCGGCGAACCGCGCGCCGCGCCGTCCCCAGCATGCCGCGCCCATGCCGGACACACGGCAGGATCTCCACCGCACGGGCACTTTTTGCCGATAGGCGGCTAGCCTTTATCGATCAATCCGCGCGCACGCTTCAGCGCAGCCACGATGGTCTGAAAGGCCGCTTCCCGGCTTTCGCGATTCGGGCTTCTTAACGCAAACGACGGGTGATAGGCCGCCAGAACGCGGCTGGCGCCCCGTTCCAGGGTCTTGCCCAGCGAAGCCTTCAGCGTGTGCTTGCGATCCCGCATCAGGGCGCTTAACGCCGTGGCGCCCAGGGCGATGATGACGTGTGGCTGGACCTCATCAAGCTCCCGGTCCAGCCAATACTCGCACGCGTGGATTTCGGCTTGCGCAGGCGATTTATGCATCCGGCGTTTGCCGCGCAATTCCCACTTGAAGTGCTTCACGGCATTGGTGATGTAAACCGCGTCGCGGCTGACGCCCGCTTGCGCCAACGCCTTGTCCAACAGCGCGCCGGCAGGCCCCACGAATGGGTGGCCCGCCAGGTCTTCCTTGTCGCCCGGTTGTTCGCCCACCAGCATGATGGCGGCGTGGCGCTTGCCCTCGCCCCCTACCGCCTGCGTGGCGTTGCGCCACAGGCCGCAACGCCGACACGCGCCGAGCGTTTTCGGGCGCTGGTCGGGATCGACATCACCCTCGTCGTGCCCGGGAGAACTCGGCGTGGCATTCATGCCGGCGCACCGTCACGCCGCTCAGGACCGGTTGTCCACGGGCGGCGCCCCAGGCGTGGCCCGGCCAGGGTCCCACACGTCTTCGGGATCCATGCCGGGGGGAATCTGGCGTCCGGCCCCGGTTCGATTGGGGTCCGCCGGGCGGTCGGACAGCGTGCGCTCGCGTTCGGGGACGGGTTTGTGCGGGGCTTCGGCAGGGGTGTCTTGATGCGAATGGGGCTGGGTGCTCATGGCGGCGTCCTCCGCGTGTCTACAGCGGCGCGACCGGCGCCGCGGCGGTAGCCGGAGTCCAGCAAGCCGTGTGCCGCCCGGCTTGTTCGCGATCGGCGCAGAAATAGGCCACCGTGCGGGCGATGCCCTCTTCGGGACCGATTCTGGGCCACCACCCCAGGCTGCGGCGCGCCAGTGAAATATCGGGGCAGCGATGGGTCGGGTCGTCCACCGGCAGGTCGCGGTGAACCAGCGGCACGTGGGCGCCGGTCAGCTCCCGCACCATGTCGGCCATTTCCAGCATCGTCAGTTCGGCCGGATTGCCCAGGTTCACGGGACACGCAACCGCCTCCGGGCTTTCCATCAACCGCACAAGCCCGTCGATAAGGTCATCCACGTAGCAAAAAGAGCGGGTCTGCGTGCCATTGCCATAGATGGTCAACGGTTGGCCCGACAACGCCTGCACGATGAAATTGGATACCACGCGGCCGTCGTCCGGCGACATGTGCGGCCCGTAGGTGTTGAAGATGCGCGCAATCTTCACGACCACGCCCTCATGGCGCGCATACTCCATGAAAATCGTCTCGGCGCAACGTTTCCCCTCGTCATAGCAAGACCGGGGACCGACGGGGTTGACGTGTCCCCAGTAGCCCTCGCGCTGGGGATGTTCCAGCGGATCGCCGTAGACTTCGCTGGTGGATGCCTGAAGCACACGCGCGCCGCATCGCCGCGCCAATTCCAGCAGCTGCATCGCGCCCAGCAGGCACGTCCGCAGAGTCTTTAGCGGATCCGCCTGGTAATGGACAGGGGACGCCGGGCAGGCCAGGTTGTAAATGCGGTCGACCTGAAAGCCGGGCAAGGGGTCCGCGACGTCATGGCGCACGACCGTGAACCGGGGATGTCCCGCGAGTGCGGCAACGTTGCACGCCCTTCCCGTCTGGAAGTTGTCGACGCAGGTTACCCGCCAACCGTCCTGCAGCAACCGCGAACACAAGTTCGCGCCCAAGAAGCCCGCACCGCCTGCCACAAGCGCGTGGCCATTCCGTAATGTTTGATCGGTCATGCTGCCTCCAACATCGTGTCGAACACGTTTATCCAATCGTCAACGAAGCGCTCAATGCCGAATCGCGCCAACGCGGTCTCGCGCCCTGCCGCGCCCCAGGCGCGTGCAAGCTCTGGCTCGTCCAGCAATTGGCGCGCCACGTCCACCAGCCGGTTCAGCCGCGTATCGACGTAGCCGTTTTTGCCATTGACGATGACCGCGGGCAGTTCCGTGGCGGCAAACCCCACCACCGGCACGCCGCACAGCATCGCCTCCACCAGCGAGAGTCCCAGGCTGGCATATCGGATCGGGCTGAAGAAATAGCGGTAGCGCACCATGCAATCCGCGACTTCCATATTGGGCACTTCGCCCAACCCGCCCAGCTGCTCGGACCCCATGCCGATCAGATCCAGCGGCGTCTGATCGCGCACCTGTTCAAACACATCGCGGCCGATGCGCCGTCCGCGCCGATGAAGATGATTCACGACGGTGATTCCCCGCTCCAGCGTGCCCGCGTACCGGGCAGTCGGTAGCGGCACACCGTGCTCCACGATGCGGGTCGGCATGCCATCCGAGTCCCACATCACCGCATTGAATGGCGTGACATGCACCAGCAGACCGCGATCATGCCGAAACGGGTGGACCGTGTCGGTGGGGTGCGGCTCGGGCGGGTTGTGTTCCAGATACGCGCTTGGCAAGTCGCGTTGGGCCGGGCTTAGCAACAACCTGGCGTCTTCAAGATTCTGGCGCGACTGGTAAAGCACGCAATCAAACTGCATCGAACGCAATTGCTCGGCCGGCACCTGCGTCACGTTGATCCCCCACGGAATACGCGTGCCCAACGCGCCATATCCCGGACGGTCCCCCGGCAGACTGGGCACCACGAAATCATGCGGCACGTGGCCCAGCGCATACAGGTAATTGCCATGAACGTGCCACGTCAGGATGCGCAGGCGGCGGCGCGGCGCCAGGCCAATCGGTGTCATCGGGCCTCCCTTGCCAAATGGCTGTCAGCCAGCGTCAAGACTTGCGGAACCGTGATCGCCAATGCGCAAGGATGCCCGATCGGACAGGTCTCGAACGCGCAGGGGCGGCAAGGCATGTCGGCCGCCAGCACGGTGTGCCGGGCACGGTCCTTGGGCGCCCAGCGCACGGGGTCGCTTCCGCTGGCGATAACGACACTGGCCGCGCCGACTGCCGCCGCCACATGCGATATGCCGGTGTCGTTGCAGACCAGCAGCCGGCTCATCCGCAACAATGCCGCCAGGCTGCCCAGCGTGGTCGCGCCACATAGGTCGGGCAGGGTCAGGCCCGATAAGCGGCGCAGTTCAGCGGCCATGGGCTTTTCCGACGTTGTTCCGGTCAGCGCCACCTGCCAGCCCAGCCGCGACAGCGCCTGCGCCACGTCGGCATAGCGTTCAAGCGGCCAGCGCCGGGACGGGAGCCGCGCGCCGGCGTGCAGCAGGACCAGGCGCGCGGGGTCCAGCCCATGGTCCTGCAGCAGCCGGTCCGCGTCGCGCTGGTCGCGTTCGGTGCAAGGAAACTCCAGCGTGTCGTCTTCCGCCGGCACGCCCAGATAGCGCAGCAGCGCCAGATAACGCTGTGGCTCTGGCAGTTCAACCGGCCAGGTCATTCTTTGCCCCGGCACCGGCGTGGCCGCCCCGTCAACGAACCCGCCCCATCTGCGGGCGCCCAACTGGCCGACGATGGCATTGGATTGCGCGCCGCTGCCATGCATCTGCAAGGCAACGTCGGCATGGAGGGTCCGCACACGGCGGTAGAAGCCCGGCATGGCCTGCGGCCGAGGCGCCTGTTCCGGGAATGCCGGAATCCCCGGAAATTCGACCAGGTCATCGACATACTGGTGGAACCGGTCGGCGAATTCCCGGGCATTGGGCAAGCCGACCAACGTGATGCGTGCGTCGGGAAAGGCTTGCCGCAATGCGCGCAGCGCCGGAACGGCGCACAGCATGTCGCCCAATTGCAGCGCCCGGAACACAATGATGCTGGCGGGCGGCGCGGAATGACTGAATAACGGCTTCACACTGTCCACGAGCCGACCCTCCCGAAACGCGCCAGCCCCACCGCTCGCCAGTAGATCGACAGCAGCGGAATGAACGCCGAAGTGATCGCGAGATCGATCACGTTTCGCGCGGACTTGCGGGTGCCGCGCAAGCGCCTGACAAAGAACACCGTCGTCAATGCCAACCACGCGCCGGCCGCCGCCAACGCCGCATTCGCATACCCCATGGCGGCCAGCGCCACGGCCAGCACGAAGGCCGCCGTCACGCTCAAATAGAAGCGCGGTGCATGCGCCCGGATGCGGTTGCGGTAGAACAGGGGGTACTTCTTCTTCAACAACATATCGAACATCACCTTCTTCTGCATGCCCAGGCCGGCGGCGAAGCGATTAGGCCGAAAGGGATGCAGGACGCGTGCCCGGGGGCAACGTTCAACGGCAAAGCCGCGGTCCAGCAGCGCAAAATGCAAGTCGGAGTCTTCCCGCCAGGCCATGGTGTAGCGCACGTCGAAGCCACCGACGGCCTGCAATGCCGACCGGCGCACGAAGCAATTGGCCGTGATGAACTCGGCGCGGGTCAAACCCGAGGCATCGCGCTCGTAGTCGTTGGGCGGATCCGGCAATGGCATGTCGGTCGCGCCCACCACTGCCGCCACCGAAGGGGGCAAAGCGGCCACGCCCTGCTGCAGCCAGTCCTCGCCGGGAATCGTGTCGTCGTCGGTGAAGGCAATGATCTCGCCCCTGGCGCTGCGCCAGCCCTGGTTGCGGGCGCCCGCCGGGCCCCGGGTGTCGGTCACCGGCAAATAGCGGACGGCGGGCCGCCCGCCGCATGTGCCGCAAAGCGCCTCGACCTGCCGCCGCGTCGCCGCGCTTGCCGCGTCGTCGCATACCAGGACTTCGTAGGCGTGACGTGGATAGCACTGGCGAACCAGCGCGTCCAGGCAGCGGGCAAGCAACGTCGGACGCTTGTAGGTCGGCACCACCACGGACACCAGAATGGAATCGTCGGCGGCTGTCATCGGGGCTTCTCGACCAGGTACGAACCGATCACCAGCGCGTCCAGCGGCGAAGTCCAGAAGCACTCCACCGCATCCCGGGGCGAGCAGACAACGGGTTCGCCCCGTGTATTGAACGAGGTATTGACCAGCACCGGAACGCCCGTCAGGCGCTCGAACGCCTCCAGCAGGTCGTAGTAGCGTGAATTCTGATCGCGGCGGATGGTCTGCACCCGGGCGGTGCCATCGATATGCCGAACCGCCGGAATCTGCTGCGCCCGGTGCGGCAGCACGTCGTAGACAAACAGCATGAATGGCGCGCAGATCGACGGTTCGCCCCGCCCGTCGAACCACTGGGTTGCGCGCTCTTCCATCACGACCGGCGCCACCGGCCGGAAATCCTCGCGATCCTTCAGCCCGTTCAATCGGGCCTGCATCGCGCTATCCAGCGGCGATGCCAGGATGGACCGCGCGCCCCACGCGCGCGGG
>NZ_JBHFII010000020.1:81959-140987 GCF_057334215.1 Achromobacter maghribensis
CCCCCGCCAAACTCCATGCGCCCCTGGAACCAGCCCAGGATCTTGTCCTGCGCCAGCAGCGCGGCGGCCTCGCCCGCCACATCGTCAAGCCGCCGGAAGTCCAACCGCGACTTGTACAGGAACCGCTCGATCTCATCATCCGAATACGACGGCCCAAGATAGGCGTGTTCCATCGACCACGCGCGCTTGCCGCCGCGGCGGTGATAGTCGACGTAGAGAGCCGCGCCCAATGACGTGCCCGCGTCGCCGGCGGCAGGCTGCACCCATACGCTGTCGAACGGGCCGTCGCGGACAATGCGCGCATTCATCACGCAGTTCAACGCCACGCCGCCCGCCATGCAAAGATTGCGAGCACCGGTTTTTTCGTGCAGCCATTGCGCCATGTGCAGCACCGTTTCTTCCAACACGTATTGCAAGGAACTGGCGATGTTCTTGTGGCGGTCTTCGAAGGGGGCGCCGCGCTGCCGCGCCGGGCCGAAGCGCTCTTCCAGCCGGGCCGGTTGCAACGAATAGCCGCCCTCTTCTTCCAGGCGCAGGATTTCACGGAATTCATTCCGATACTCGGGCGTCCCGAACGACGCCAGCGCCATCACCTTGTATTCGTCGGAAGAATGAAGAAAGCCCAGATAGCTCGTGACGGTCTCGTACAGTAAGCCCAGCGAATGCGGCAGGTCGATCTGCTTGATGCGTGCATACTCGCCTTTGGAGAAATGGCCGAAGCTTGTAGTGGTCCGTTCGCCCCGTCCGTCCATGGTCAACACGGCGCATTCTTCGCAGGGCGCAGCCAGGAACGCGCTGCTTTCATGCGACAGGTGATGGTCCAGATAGATCCACCGGTCCATGATGTGGGCCAGCGTCAGGTCATCGAAACGCGGCGACTTCAGGTGGTGCGGGGCGCCGTCCAGCAATTGACGCGGGGCATTCACCAGGTACGAAAGGAAGAGTGGATCCCACGGGGATCCGCCGCCCGCGCCCGTGCCCGCGCGGGACGGCTCAAGCGGCAGCTGGATATCCGACGGATGCGGACGCCCTTCGGCCAGCAACGCCGGGTCATAGGAATAGACGATGTGGTCAACGTCCCGCAGGCGGATGTCCGCTACGGACAGGCAATAGTCGATGGCGTAGTACGGCAATTGCCACGTCGTGAACGGAACCGGTCGCTTGCCGTGCTTGACACGGGTAAAGCGCTCTTCCTCGGCCGCTGCCACGACGACGCCATCATGCACGAGCGTGGCGGCACAGTCGTGATAGGCCGCATTGATGCCTAGTGTGTACATGGAACGCTCTCCTTGGCGGCCCGCGGGCCGGATTGCTGCTGGCGGGTCAGGCTCATCAATTCACGCGCCGCCATCGCGACGCGCTTGGGCTCGACACCGGCCAGGCAGGATTGATGGCCCTCGGGGCAGACGCTTCGATAGCAGTACTTGCAGGGCACATCGTGATTCAGCACCCGCGATGGCGTGTGCCATGGGGTGTGCTGGGGGTTCGTCAGGGCGTACAGGTCCACGACCGGAACGCGCAGCGCCGCGGCGATATGCGCGGGCCCGCTGTTGTTGCAGATCACCACGGCGGCGTGTTCCAACGCGGCCGCCAGTTCGCCCAGCGTCAAGCGGCCGGACAGGTCGATCAGGCCGGGCAACAGGCAGCGCGCTTCGCTCAGGGCCGATGCCAGCGATTCGGTTTCATGGCCGCCCAAAAGCAGGATGCGGCGGCCATCGCCACGCAACTCCACCAGCGCCTCCACCAGCTGATGCGCCGGATAGCGCCGGGAAGGCGCGGTTGCGCCCGCATGCACGCAGATCCATCCCTCGGCCTCGCAGACCCCTTCGCGATGCAACTTGTCGCGCAGTGACAGCCGATCGACGTCCCTGACCTGGAACGACATGCCCACCTCGTCGCTACGCGCGCCGATGGTCGCCACCAGATCCAGCTGGCGTTGGACTTCGTGGCGCACGCCCTGCGCGGGCTCGGTTTCACGAACCCAGTCCGTAATCAGCCGGTAGGGGTTTTCACGGCAATGCGCAAGCACCCGGGGAACGCCGGCCAGGTGGCACAACAGCGCGGCGGGCAGCGGACTTTGACTGTACGTCGTGAAAATCACGGCGGCGTCCGGCCGCAAGGCGCGCAACCGGCCGATCGCGGCAATATCCTCGCCACGTCCCGCCGAGCCATTCTTGACCCACGCAGCATCGTAGGACAAGGTACTGTCGACTTCGGGGATGAACGGCGCCACCGCGGCGCCCGCCGGCGAGGTCAACAACGACAAACGGCGTGCGCCGGACTGACGCAGCGCCCGAAAGGCCGGCGTGCACATCAGCACGTCGCCCATGTTGTCCAGACGGACACATAGAACATGAGCGCAATCTTGCCAATCCGGCACCATGGTCATGCTCCTTGCGCCGAATGCGCGGCCTGATGCCCGATGATGATGCGGGCAGCAGCGTCCAGGTCGGGCGCGCGGCAGAACGGCTCTCGGCCGGGGCCGGTGCGCCATTCCGTTTCATTGCCGACGTCCAGCAGGATGCTGCGGCATCCCGCCCGGTTGCCCGCCTCGACGTCGTCCAGGATGTCGCCGACGAACCAGGAATCTTTCAGGTCAAGGTCCAATTCCTGCGCGGCGCGCAACAGCAGGCCCGGCTTGGGCTTGCGGCAGTCGCAGTCAACGGCATAGTCTTCGACCACGCCGTCGGGGTGGTGCGGGCACCAGTAAAACCCATCCAACCGGGCCCCTGCCGCTCGGAACATGGCGGCCAGTTTCACCTGGACGTCATGCAGCGCGTCCGCGGCGAACAGGCCCCTTGCCACGCCGGACTGGTTGCTGATCACCACCAGGCACACGCCCGTCGCACCCAGGCGCGAAAGCGCCGCGAACGCCATCGGCGCGTAGGCCATACGGCCCGGATCGACGTTGTAGGGGTCATCGACCAGCACGGTGCCGTCCTTGTCCAAAAACACGGCTGCCCTCAGGGCCATGACGTCTCCTTCATCGGCAGGACCATCACTTCGGGCACCACGGTGTCGGCAGGCTGCGTCAGCACGAACCGTACTGCCCGCGCGACATTGGCCGGGTCCTGCAAGGTGTCGGTATCGATATCGGGAAACCGATCCAGCAGGAACGGCGTGCGCATCCCCCCGGCAATGACGGCGCTGACCTTCAGCCCGGCGCCTCGCAGCTCGGCGTGCAGCGCATGCGACAGACCCATCAGGCCCCACTTGCTGGCGTGATAAGCGCTGGCGTTCGGCCATGCCCGCCGGGCGGCCGTCGAGGCCACGTTGACGATGTGTCCGCCCGGGCTCAGGCGGCTCTTGCCCAGCTTCGCCATCAGGAATGGGCCGGTCAGGTTCGTGCGCAACACGCGCTCCCAGACGTCGGCATCCAGCTGATCGATCGGCGCGGTGACATCGATGCCCGCGCTGTTGACGATGGCGTCCAGCGCGCCGAAGCGTTGGACGACTGCGTCCAGGCCCTCCGCCACATCCGCCACCACGCCCACATCCATCACGCACACCATGACGTCGGCCCCCGATTCCTTGAGCTTGCTGGCGACCCCTTGGGCGCGTTGCTCATCGATATCGGTAACCACGACGCGCGCGCCTTCGGCGGCCAGCATTTCGCAAAGAGCGGCGCCTAACCCGCTGCCGCCGCCGGTGACCAGCACAACCTTGCCTTGCAAGCTTTCGCATTCATCCATGAATTGCTCCTTAGGCCGCGATCCGCGTTGCCGCGCGATCGCTCAACGGCACGCCGGCCGCCATGCGTCCGTAAACGGACAGAAGGTCCTGACCCACCCGCTTCCAGGTGTACAGGCGCCGGGCCCGCAACCTGCCAGCCTCGCCCATGCGCTCGCGCAGCGACGAGTCGACCGCCAGTTGCGCCAGCCGATCCGCCAGGCTGTCGGGATCCTTGGGCGGCACGAGAAAGCCCGTTTTGCCATGCACGACCGTGCTGCGTATGCCGCCCGTGTCCGAGCCCACCACCGGTCGCCCGCAGGCCATCGCCTCGACAGGGGTGATGCCGAACGGCTCGTACCACGGCGTGGTGACGAAGACATCGCTGGCGCTGTAGTACATGGCCAATTCTTCGCGGCGGCGACGGCCCGCGAAATCGACCCACTCGGCCACGCCCTCTTCTTCGGCGATGCGCCGCAAGCGGCCGATTTCCGGCGTGGCGGCCGGATCGGCGTCATCGGTATTGCCACCGACGACGCACAGCCGCGCGTCGATACCATGCCGTTGGCGCAGCCGCGACAAGGCGCGGATCACGTTGTCGACGCCCTTGCGCGGCACCATCCTGCCTAGCTGCAACAGCGTGAAGGCGTTGTCGTCCCAACCCAACGCCATCCGCGCCGCTGCGGCGGGAACGGGCACCATTTCCGCCGAGTCGTAGCCGCAGGGCACGATCTCGATGCGACGCGGGTCGGCGCCGTACAAATCGATCAGGTCTTTGCGGTCCTGCGGACATTCCGCGATGATGCGGTCCGCCTGCCGGGTGATGTCGTCCTCGATGTCGAAGCGGCTATCCGGAAAACGGTCCGCTTCCTGCTGATATTGCCGGCGCACCTTCCCCAGCGCATGAAAGGTCACGGCCAAAGGAATGCCGTACCGCTGCGCGGGCGGCAGCGCCGCCATCGCCGACATGAAGAAATTGGCATGGATAACGTCGTAATCCGCCGCTTGCCGGCCGATATACCGCGACAGGAACGCAGAGAATTCATCCATGTACGGCAACATGTCTTCCTTGGGCAAAAAACGCTGCGGCCCCGCCGGGACATGAATCACGCGCACGCCGTTCATCCAGCGGTGTTCCATTTCAAGCTCGGGGTCGTCCTTGCGGGTGAAGACGTCCACCTGCACGCCGGCCCGTGCCAATTCCCGGGCCACATGGGCGACATATACGTTCTGCCCGCCGCTATCCACGCTGCCCGCGAGGGCCAGGGGCGAGGCATGTTCACTGATGATGGCTATCTTTTTCATGGTGCCACTCCGTTGTGCCGATCGGCGCTTGATTCCAGTCGGCCGGCGTCATTCACGGCCGCCTCCGATTGCGGTGTCGCCGAACGACGTGCCCCCTTTTTCTCCGGCTCCCGCAACGCGGATCCGGTTATCGACGTCTTGCACACCCGCGCAGGCGTCCGCGCAATCTTCAATGCGATGCTTGGTGCGGCGATCGCGGACCGTGCCTTCAAGGGTCACGCGGCCATCCGTCACGTTGACCGATACGTCGCTGACGTCCAGGCCGCTGTGCGCCAGATATTCACAAACGTTCTCGCGCACGCGTTCATCTGAACGCGTGTAGCCCTTGGGGTCCGTGCGCCGCGAACCCCGGTCTCGCCAGGCAGTGGGGCCGCGGTTGTAGCCGCCGCGCTCGGCGGTTTCGAACGAGGCCTCGGGCTCGTCCGCCCATTGCGGCCGATCGCCGTAGTAGCCGCCTTCTTCATCACCGTAGGAAGTCGGGCCGCCGTAAGTCGGGTTGCGCGAGCCATATACCTGTTCGCGCTGATACGACGGGTCCTGGTTTCTGAATCCGCCGTAGCTGCTTTGCCCGGGATCGGCGCTGCGGCTCCGCACGCCGCCTCGTGTTTCACGCGTGCCCGGTGCTCGGCGCGTTCCTTCCCCTTGATAACCAAAGGACGGCGCGGGATCCCGCCAGGGTTCCTGGTCGCCGGAATGCCTCGGCGACGTATCCTCCCGGCCCGGACTCCACGGCCCGTCACGCCCCGAGCCTCGGCCGCGTTGCTGGGCCTGCGGATAGAGATCATCGCGTGACGCGGGCCCCCCAGGATCGCGGTTGAAATCGTCATCGTCGTCTCTGCCAAAATAGCGTGGGTCACGGATCATGGTGCCTCTCCTTGGATGCGGTTTGCAGCAATTCCGGTGCGGATCTCCAGCGCTTGCGAACTCGCCTGATCCAGAAGCAAGTGGTGTGCCGACGACGGCCCAAAACACCTGGCGTCGAGGGGCTTGCGTATCACCCGCTTCTTGCCCGGCACTTCTTACAAGGGCGGGTAAGAAGTGCCGGAACAGGGCCGGTGACACAACGCCTGTCATGGGCGGGCCACGGGCAACAGCGCGCCGATGGTGGCGACAATCTCGTTGGGGTCCGCGGGCTTGGCCAGGTGAACCTGGAACCCGGCCAGCAGACTGCGCAGCCGGTACTCCGGACTGGCGTGCCCGGACAGCGCGATCGCCGGCAGCCTGTGTGCCAGCCCCGCGCCCCGCTCCGCCTCCATGGCTCGGATCCGCGCCACCACCTCGTATCCGTCGATGTCGCCCAGCGACAGATCGCAGATCAACACCTGGGGCCATTGCTCCGCGGGCGCGGCGGCAAGCGCCGCCAGCGCTTCATTCCCCCCCGCGTACTGCGTCACGCTGGCGTCGTTCGCCTTGAGAATCTCGGCGACCATGTCCCGCGCCTCTGCCTGGTCATCGATCAACATGATCGACGCCCCGCGCAGGTCGGGCAGCTTCACATCCGGGCGCAGTGGCGTGGGTTCCACCGCTCTGACGGGGAAATCGACGGAATAGCAGCGCCCTCCCGATGACGCTGCGGCGCTGTGGAACACGCCGCCCTGACGTTGCGCTTGCGCGGCGAGTTGGGCGGGGTCGACCGCCGCCGCGGCGCGCAACACATCGGGAATATTCAGCGTATCGTCAGCTTCCGGACTGACCGGCTCGACGGCCCCGGCCAGTCGGCCGTCCGTCACGGCAAGGCGCGTCAAGGGGCCTTCCCGCTGCAGCCGGATTTCGATGCGCCCGCCCGGCGGCGTGACTGCGATCGCGTGCAGGCAAAGATCCCACACCAATTGCTGCAAGGCGCTGGGGTCGCCAGTAATGCGGGCGGCTTCGTTGCCAATCAAGGTGTAGAGGTTCACGCCCTTGTCCTGGGCCAGTTCGCGCGATGCGTCCAACGCCCCGGCCACTACCGCCACCAGATTGACCGGCTGGCGCGTGTCACGGCCGCGCGCCTCCTCCAGCGCGGATTGCTGCCGTTGCAAGGCCCACATCTGCGCGTACATGCCGTTTTTTGCCAAGAGGTCCTCATGCGAGCCCTGCTCGACCACGCGGCCCCGGTCCAACACCAGTATGTTGTGTGCATGCACGATGGTGGACAGCCGATGCGCAATGATCAGCGTCGTCCGCCCGCGTGAAAGTCTTTCAAGTTCGGCCTGGATCGCGCGTTCCGTGCGCGTGTCCAACGCCGAGGTCGCCTCGTCGAACACCAGGATGGAGGGGTCTTTGAGGATCGCCCGCGCAATCGCGATGCGCTGGCGCTCGCCACCCGATAGCTTGACGCCTCGTTCGCCCACGCGCGTGTCGTAGCCGCCGGGCAGGCTCTCGATGAATTCGTGGACCCGCGCGCCGCGCGCGGCCTGGACGATCTGGTCACGGGTCGCCTCCGGCTTGCTATAGGCGATGTTGTAGGCAATGGTCTCGTTGAACAGCAGCGTGTCCTGCGGCACGATGCCCACGGAACGGCGGACACTGCGCACATTGACGGCCCGCAGGTTCTGGCCGTTGACCAGGATGCGACCCGAATCGGGGTCATAGAAGCGCAACAGCAGGCGCGCCAGCGTCGACTTGCCGGAGCCGCTGCCGCCCACCACCGCCAACGTGGTCCCGGCCGGCACGGTCAAATCGACGTCCCACAGCACCTGGCGGCCGGGCTCGTAGCCGAATCCCACGGATTCAAAGCGAATCTCGCCCGCGCCGGGCTCCAACGCCGGCAGGGCGGGATCGTCGCCGGTTTCCGGAGGATGGCGCAGCAGGCCGCACACACGCTCGGCATTGATGAATGCCTCTTTCGCTTGACGGAAAATCAGGCCAAGCGTATTCAAGGGCAGGCAGATCTGAATGATGTATGCGTTGACCAGGACCAGGTCGCCCACCGTCATGGTTCTGGCCACCACCTGCTGGCCAGCCAGCAGCATCACCGCGGCCACCCCGCACGCAATGATTCCACTCTGGCCTACGTGCAGGCGCGACAGCGACCGCTGGTTCCTGATGCCCACATGGGTCCAGTCCTCAAGCACCCGCGACAATCGGTCCGCTTCCAGTGTTTCGTTGGTATTGAGCTTGATCGCGTCGATATTGAGCAGGCTGTCGACCATCTGCCCGCTGGCCCGGGAATCCAGTTCGTTCAACCGCCGCTGATACACCACCCGTTTGCGCACCAGGATGGTCGTATAGGCAAAGTACGCCACGAACGTGACCGTGACGATCAGCGCGAACCACGGGCTGTATCCCAGCACCAGGATCAGCACGACCGAGACGATCTCCACCAGCGTGGGCAGCAGCGTGAAAAGGCCGGTGCCCAGCAGAAACCCGACGCCGGCCGTGCCGCGTTCTACATCACGGGCCAGGCCACCGGTCTGCCGGGAGCCGTGAAAGCGCGCCCCCAGCCGCTGCAACCGGTCGAATACGCTTACCGTGAATTCCGCGACGGTGCGCTGCGCCACCTGCACGAACACCACATCGCGCAGTTCGGTGAATACGCTGCCCCCAAAGCGGATAACCGCATAACCCAGCAGCAAGAAGACGGGCAGGGTCAACGCGCCGGGCGCGCTGAGCGTATCGACGATGTTCTTGAGGACGGCAGGCACCAGGACCATCAGCAACTTGGCCGCCACCAGCAGCGCCACGGCCGCGGCAGTACGGCCGCGGTACTTCCACAGCGCCCGAAAGATAGTTCGATTGACCTCGCGACGGGAAAACTCCGCCGTGGCGTTGTCTGCGTCGCTCATGATGTAGGCCTCCCGGAGAAGGCGTCGCGTCGCGCCTGGACGACGGCCTTGAACAAGGACGCGACCGCCGCTGCGAAGGCTTCGTCGTACCAGGGGTTGGCGCCGCTGACCGCGACCACGATCCCGTCGATCCAGACGCTGCCCCACACCGGCAAGTCCTTGGCATGCAGCAGATGGGGCTTGAGCGCCAGGACGTCGTGGCTGGACAGGCCCGTGCGCCAGCTCAGGCGCGCCTTGCCGCGCGCAAAAGCGCCGTAGTCCGCATCCCAACCCTCGGGATCTCCGATGCTCTCTTCGTAGAGAATGGCATTGGCGAAATCGCATTCCCCCGGTTTCGCCAACGGGTTCATGATCACGACGTGAAGAAAACCGCTTTCACCGACACGCGTGTTGGACAGTGCGGCGTCCAGCATCGGCCGCGCGAGCGCAACGGCTTCGATCGCGGCGTCGCGCTCCCAGTACGCGGCAAAGGGCGTAGGTTGCATGACAAGTCCCTCCAGAATTGCGGCAAGGCCGAAATCACGGGAGGAGCAAGGACTATTCCTGGGGCCGCCGTCCGTCCCCGGCCCGCCACACGGCGGCGAGCTTGCGGCAAAGCGCGGCGTCAAGGACGCGTCTATGCCCTGCGACCCGCCTCCAGCCCTGCAGCGCGTCCCGGCACGCGCCTATGCGGGCTTTCCATCCTGGCAAGGCCGACAACACGTGCAGGCTGCGCGCCATCGCCATCCGTGGTGGCAGGCGCAGCCATGCCGTCCATAGCGCGTTGCGCGCCAACAGGCGCCGGCGCAGCGGCGCGTCCCGGGATGCGGACGGCCAATGCCGGGTTTGCACGGCGGGCGCATAGACGATGCGGCCGCCCTGCGCCAGGATGTCCAGCGCCAGCAACTCTTCTTCCCCACCGATAAAAAAAGGGGGCAGGTATCCCCCCGCCCGTCGGAATGCGCTTGTCCTCATCACGCAGGCGCCGGCCATGAAGCCCGTCAATTCCGGCCCGACCCCGGGCACGTGGGGCAACGGACTGGCCTCCATCGCCAGGCAGGCAGGATCCGGCCGGGCGTCCTCCCCCACCCAGATCCGGGCATTCAACACCGCGATGTCTTCGTGCGCGTCCAGGATCCCGGCCGCCTGTTCCAGCGCCCCCGGCATCCAGCACGTATCGTCATCGCAGAACGCGACATAGGGTGTCGCGACTTCGGCGACACCCCGGTTCCGGCCGGCGGCGCCCAGGTTGGCGGCGGTCTCAACCAGCCTTGCCCGGGGAAAATCCTGTTTGATGCGCAGCGCCGTGCCATCGCTACTGCCGTTGTCCACCACGATCAGGGCGGGGTTCCCCGGCAACGCGTCGATACGGGCCAGCGTGCGGCAAACCTCTTCGCACCGGTTATAGGTCAGCACGACGATAGACACCCGCCCGGCTGAGGACCGCTGCGCGTTGGCCATACCTTGCCTACCGCAGCGCCGACAGGCGCCAATAGCATTCCTGGGCGGCAAGCTCGCGCGCGGATCTTCCCAGCCCCTTCAACTGCGACGCATACGCCGAGATCAGCCGGGCCTTCGCACCGGCATCCACGGCATACGGATGCGGGGTGACTGCGATGCCGCGTGCGTACAACTGAACCAGCCGTTCCTGCACCAAGCCGGGGTATGACCGGTAAGGAACGTCTTCATAGGCGAACCACGCGACGCCGGGCGTCGCTTCGCGGATCATCAGCCCCGCATCGCCCACCCGCATGTGATCGCCATGGAAGAGCCCCAGCGGAATCGCCACGACGTCCGGAGCCAGGCTCGCCACCGCGTGAAACAGTCTTTCCGTCATCAGTGACCGGTCTTCGTCGGGCGCCTCCCGGTATTGGCTGTCCAGCAAGCCCAGGTCCAGGCCCGCGCATTCGATCATGCTCAGCGCCTTCTGGTTCTCTTGCTGGCGCCGAGCCATCGCTTCCGCCGCACTGGAAAACCCGCAGCGCCGGTCCCAGTCCGTCAGTCGGTCAGACGTGTCCGCCAGCCCGCTGCATACCGTCACGACCGTGCTGCCCGGACACACCGAGAGCCAGCCGCCGCAACTGAGAATGGCGTCGTCATAGTGCGGCGAAACCACGAGCAGGCGGCTTGGCGGCACAGGGGCGCCGTCCGGCCCCCCTGTCCAATCACGAGAAGGTGCTTGCATATCGGCGCTCTGGAGCGGAGGGTCGGGTCATGACAGGCCGTGGTATTTCCTGCCGATTTCCATCGTGGCCTGGTAGAACCCTTCCTTGCTGCCGCAGTCATAGCGCTTGCCGTCGTATTCGTACCCGAATACCGCCTTGGATCGCATCAGGCTGGCGATGGCGTCCGTCAACTGGATCTCGCCCCCCACGCCAGGCTGCGTGTTGGACAACACGGTGAATATTTCCGGGTCCAACACATAGCGGCCGACCACCGCCATGTCGGAAGGCGCGTCGGCCGGATCCGGTTTTTCGACGATGCCGGACACCCGCATGACATGGGCCGACGCCTTGGTGCCTGACACAATGCCATATTGGCGGGTCGCGGCCTTCGGCACGCGCTGAACCGCCAGGACGCTACCTTGAAACTCTTTTGCCACCTTCATCATTTCGCCGATGACGGGGGAATCCGCATCGATAAGGTCGTCCGCCAACAGCACGGCAAACGGTTCATCGCCCACGATAGGCGCCGCGCATAGCACGGCATGCCCCAACCCCAGCGGGGCCGGTTGGCGCGTGTAGACGCACTTGACATGAGAAGGGATGACGCTGCGCACGGTATCCAGCAATGCCACCTTGTTCTTCGACTCCAGTTCCAGTTCCAGTTCAGGAACCCGGTCGAAGTGATCCTCTATCGCCCGTTTGTTCCGGCCCGTCACAAAAACCAGTTCAGTGACGCCGGCCGCCACGGCCTCTTCGACGGCGTATTGGATGAGCGGTTTGTCGACGATCGGCAACATCTCTTTGGGCATGGCTTTCGTGGCCGGCAGGAACCGCGTGCCCAGGCCAGCAACGGGGAATACCGCTTTGCGTATCGGGAGCATAAAAGCCTCTGTATCGTTATGGTCCGCGCCCTGATCTGCTGGACGCAACTGCACTGAGCAAATGGCGTTCCCGGACCGCATCCCGCTGCTATTCGATTGCGACCGAACACACAAAGGCAAGCTTATTGCCCTCTGGGTCCCGACAATAGGCCGCGAAAAAGTCCGGCGCATAGCGGGGGCGCAGGCCAGGTGGCCCCTCATCGACACCGCCCAGCTCCAGCGCCCTGCTCCAGCATTCCCGCACCGCCGCGCAGGTTTCCGCTTGAAAACTGACCTGGCTGCCATTGCCCCACGTCGCCGGCAATCCATTGAACGGCGGCGCCACGACGAACGACGGCCAGCGCCGATCCCCGCAACGCCATATGACACCGGCGGGGCCGGCGTCATCGACGCCGTTGCAACGCGTCAGGCCAAGCGGCCGCAGGACCACGTCATAGAACGCCACAAGCCGCGGCCAATCTCGAGCGCCCAGTTGAATGTGCGTATACATGCCAGGATCCTCCTGTATCGAAAGCCCCCGAAGAAAGAAAGCTCGCAAACCGCATGCCGGAAAAGACATGCGGAAACGGCCACGCCGCCCCGCGCGACGGGCACGGAATGTGCTGTGGCGCATGACCACCCATCACCCGTAAGGAGTCGTCATGAAACCTGCGTCGAAAGAATTGGATCGTTGTGTCGACAGTTGCATCGCCTGCTACCGGCGGTGCATGCAAACTGCGATGGGGCACTGCCTGGAAGCTGGCGGAAGGCATGTGGAACCCACCCACTTCCGTCTGATGATGGCATGCGCCGAGTTATGCCGGACGGCCGCCCATGTCATGCTGGCTGGGGTAGAAAACCATAAAGCGGTCTGCGGCGCATGCGCCGTCCTGTGCCGCGACTGCGCCCGCAGCTGCGAGGGCCTCGACGGAATGGAAGATTGTGCGCGCACGTGTAAGGAATGCGCCGACCTGTGCGACAAGATGGCGGCATGAGGCGCCCCGCCGTGGCGGCGCGGACGAGTGGTGTCAGCCGCCCGCCACGCGCGTCACGATGGCCTGCGCAAATGCCGAACGATGTCCAGCAGGTTCTCAAGGGCGACAGGCTTGCTGATGTGCGCGGAAAAGCCCGCTTCTATCGCCTTGTTCACGTCTTCCTTGGACCCGAACCCCGTCAGCGCAATGGCCGGGATATCGCTGTCGGGATATTTTTCGCGGATGGCCCGGATCAACTGATATCCGTCAATTCCCGGCATGCCGATATCGGACAGCAACAGATCGAAGGATGACTTGTCGAAGGCGTCAAGCGCCTGCTGGCCGCTGGAGACCGTCGTGACGCGGGCATCTTCCATTTCAAGCAACGTGCCCATGATCATGAGGATGTCTTCGGCATCGTCGACCATCAGCACCCGCAGCCCCTTCAAGGGGCTGTCCGGCTCCGACGACACTTGATCGGCCGGTTGCTCCGCGCCGGCCAGCGCCAACCGCACCGCAAACCGCGCGCCCTTGCCCAGGCCGTCCGAGTATGCCTTGATCGTGCCGCCATGCGCCTTGACGAGTTCGCTTGCGACGGCCAGGCCGATGCCCAACCCCGCATTGGCGAAAGCCCGCTGGCGCATGTCCGCCTGACTGAACATGTCGAACACGCGGTCCAGGAACGCCGCCTCGATGCCGCGGCCCGTATCGGTCACATCCAGCTGCAAGGACTCGTCTTCCACCGCCAGCGCCAACGTCACCGAGCCCCCTGGCGGCGTGAACTTGATGCTGTTGTTGAGCAGGTTCCAGATGACTTGCTCCACGCGCAACGGGTCGGCGTTCAGATGGATGGCGCGGTCGGGATCGAATTCGCTGCGCAACACCAGGCCGGCCGCGGTCGCCACCGGGTGCAGCACATCCAGGATATTCCGGGCGATGGCGGTGATGTCGACGATCGATCGGTTCAACGCCAGTTTGCCGGTGCGTACCCGCGACAGGTCGAGCAAATCGTCAATGATGCGCGCCTGGCCTTTCACGGCCCGCTGGATCAGGTCGGCGGCGCGGGCGGCCGCCGGCGAATCGCGGACCGAGCTCGTGCGCGCAAGCAGTTCCGCGTTCAACTGGATCAAGTTGAGCGGATGCTTCAGTTCGTGCGACATCATCGCGAAGAACTCGTCTTTCAGCACGCTATCGGCGCGCGCGCGATCCAGCCGGGATTCCTGCTCGACGTCGCGCAACTTCAAGTCGGTGACGTCGCGCACGATCTTGGCGTATCCCTGGTAGGCCGGGTCGTCCATCCGGTTGACCCCGCCCGTGCAATACACCAGGCTGCCGTCCCTGCGCCGATGCCAGCGGTCGTCCGCGGCATAGCCGATTTTCTTGGCGCGTTCCAGTTCCTTGCCCGGTTCCCCCGCGCCGATATCCGCCTCGGTGAAGATCAACGAAAAGGACTTCCCGATGGCTTCGGCGGCGGTGTACCCGAACAGCGTTTCCGCGCCGATATTCCAGTTGGTGATGATGCCTTCGCTGTCCAGCGTCAAGATTCCGAAGTCCCGTGCGCTTTCGGTCATCAGCTTCAAGTGCGCCTCGCCAAGCAGGACGCGATCTTCCGCCTTGCGCCGGCCCGTGATATCAATGAACGTCAGGACGGCGCCCTCGATGCGGTGCTCGGCGCTGCGATACGGCAGCAAGCGCGCCAGGAACCAGCGGTCGGTGCTGCTGTGCACCTCGCGCTCCACGGGCCGCAGCGATTCAAACACGCCGGCCGCGTCCTTGGCCAGGTCGGGGTAGTCCAGACGATGCGTGATGTCCAGCAGCGACCGGCCCGCGTCGCTGGCGATGACATTGAAAATATCGGAGGCGCGTGGTGTGAACCACTGGATGCGCATTTTCCGGTCGACGAACAGCGTCGCGATATCCGTCGACGCGATCAGGTTCTGCAGGTCGTCATTGATCTTGGCCGTCTCATCGACTTTCGTCTTGAGCTCGGCATTCACGGTAATCAGCTCTTCATTGACCGATTGCAGTTCTTCCTTGCCCGTTTCCAGCTCTTCGGTGGCCGAACGCAGTTCTTCGTTGATCGCCTGGAGTTCCTCGTTGGACGCTTTCAGCTCTTCCGTGGACGTCTCGGACTGCTCGATAGTCGCTTGCAGCTGATCCTTCGTGCGTTGCAGCTCGGCTTCCAGCTGCGTCAATACCGCCGTGGAGCCCTTTTCCTCTTGGCCATCATCCACGCTCATGACGTCTTCGACTTCGTCGAACAGCACCAGCATGTAGTCGCTGCTGGTTTCCTCATGGCGGAACGGCCGCACGACCATGTTGACGTAGGTCTGGCGGTCGCCCGCCTTCATCTGGACACGACGAGCCTCCACGCTTTTCTTCGAATGCAGCGCCTGGTACATGGCGGTGCGCAATTCCATCCGCAATTCCGGATACACCAGCATCGGCAGGCTGCGCGAAGGCTCGCCGCCCGCATGCCGAAGGAACCGGCCCGCCCGTTCCGACATGTGCACGACGTTGCTTTCCGCATCGACGATGACACTGGGCGGGGCATATAGCTCCAGCGCGCGTTGATGCACCTCGGCATAAGAGGTCATTTTCGAACGGTGGGCCGGGGCCGTCATCGCGACAGGCCGCACGCGCTCGAAGCCGCCTGCGGACAATTCCGGAACACTGCGGATGTGCGCCGGCGTCTCCTTGGCGACGTAGATGCGATTGCGCTTGTCCACCACCTGGAACAGCTGCGGACATGCGTCGGCTGATTCGGAACTGCCCAGGAAAAGATACCCGCCCGGCTTCAACGCAAAGTGGAACATCCTGAGAACGTCGCGTTGCACGTCGCGGTCCAGATAGATCAACAGGTTGCGGCAGCTGACCAGGTCCAGCCGGGAGAAAGGCGGGTCGCGCAGAATGTTGTGAACCGCAAACAGCACACGTTCCCGAATATCCTTCTTGATCCGGTATTCGTTGCCCTGCCGCGTGAAGTAGGCCTGCAACAGCTCATCCGCGACGTCGGCTTCGATCGCCAGCGGATAGACGGCGGTCCGACCGACCGAAAGAGCCGCTTCGTCGATGTCGGTGGCAAACAGCTGGAACTTCGCCGGCTGCTTCGCGGCCTCGGCGTGTTCGCTGATCAACATGGCCAGGGAGTAGGCCTCTTCACCGGTGGAACAACCGGCCACCCATGCCCGCAAGCCGCTGCCAGACGCGGTATCCACCTTGTCGAACAGCGTGGGAAGCACGGTTTTATCAAGGATGGCAAAAGACTCCTTGTCACGGAAGAATTGCGTAACGCCAATCAGCATGTCGGACAGCAAATTGGGCGTCTCGTCCGTTCGCTCTTGCAGCAGCTTCCAGTACTCCGTCAGGGTGGGCACCCCGGTGACCTGCATGCGGCGTTCAATGCGGCGCAAGACCGTGGCCCTTTTATAGTGGCGGAAATCGTGAGCCGTCCTGGCACGCAGCAGCGCCAGGATGTCTCGCAGCGCATTGTGGTCGGCCTGGCTGTCTTTAACGCCCTGCGGCGTATCCCCCGCCCCATCGGTTTCCGCCGCCTTCAGGTCCGGCAATTGGATGCTGAACATGTTGTCGGCAAGGTTTTCAAGCCTGCCGGGCATCTCCGATACGGGCAGGATGATGTCGACCATGCCCGTGGCGATTGCGCTGCGCGGCATGGCATCGTGCTCGGCGTCGTCCGGTTGTTGCGCGAACGTTACGCCGCCCTGCTCTTTTATCCGCGCCAGCCCCACCGACCCGTCCGCTCCGCCGCCGGTCAACACGATGCCAACCGCGCGCGTCGTGTGCACGTCGGCCAGCGTGCGGAAGAACTCGTCGATGGCGACATGCTTGCCCCGAGGCCGGGTGCCAGCGGTCAGGCGTAGATACCCGTCGCTCATCGACAGGACGGCGGCAGGCGGAATCACGTAGATATGGTTGCGTTCGATACGCACCGGCGCCGTCACCTGGGTCACCGGCAGCGGGGTGGCGGCCTGGAGGATCCGGTCCAGGATGCTCTCGTGGTTGGGCGATAAATGCACGATGACGACGAACGCCATGCCGGGGTCCGGGGACACGTTCGCGAAAAACCCCTTCAACGCGTCTATCCCGCCCGCGGAAGCCCCTAGCCCGACCACCGGAAAGTGCAGGTCGCTTGGTGCGTGGCCCGGTAACTGGTCGGGCCTTGAGGGGGAATCTGACATGGGGGTACCTGAGTCGGCAGGAGGCTTCGTTGACCTGAATGATACTGCCCGCGGATGCTGCCGCATCGCCCGCGAACAAGGTGCAGCAAAGGGGCAGCAAATTCCATTCCCACCTTGCGGTCAGGCCTCTGCAACGGGCTCGCCAAGGGCCGCCAGCGCCCCCCTTCCGCAATACCGTGACCCAATTTTGCGGAGCATAATAGAATGCTTCAGCGGCCCGGCGCAACGCCCGACTCCGCCTGATTGCCCAGTGATTCCACACGAGCGATGCCGCCAAGGGAAATTCATGCGCACACCGACACCCGCAGACACGGGCCTGGAACTGGCAGGGGAAAGCCGCTACCGGCTTCTTGTCGAGGCTGTGATGGATTACGCGATTTATCTTCTTGACCCCGGTGGGCACGTCAGCAGCTGGAATCCCGGCGCCGAACGCTTCAAGGGATACGCCTCCCACGAAATAATCGGCCGGCATTTCTCTATTTTCTATACCGAAGAAGACCGGCTTGCGGGCGTGCCCGAGCGGGCGCTGGAGACGGCGCGCCGCGAAGGCCGATTCGAGGCCGAGGGATGGCGCGTCCACAAAAGCGGGCGGCGATTCTGGTGCAGCGTCGTGATCGACGCGGTTCGCGACGATCAAGGCAATGTGCTGGGCTTTGCCAAGATCACCCGCGACATCACGGACAAAAAGAAGGTGTTGGAAGAGATCCAGGCAACGCGCGACGCCTTGCATCATGCGCAAAAACTCGAGGCGCTGGGGCGGCTGACCAGCGGCGTCGCGCATGACTTCAACAACTTCCTGGCCACGATCCGCTTCGCCGCGGAAATGCTGCGCAGGCCTTCGCTCAGCGATGACAAGCGGTTGCAGCTGGCCAACGTCGTCACCGCGACGGTGGAACGCGCCGGACACCTTACCGCGCAACTGCTGGCGTACTCCCGCAAGCAACCTCTCACGCCCGCGCGGTTCGACGTGCGGGCGTGTATTGAAGGCATGCGCGACATCTTCGCCGCGACGGTCGGTTCTGCCATCAAGATCGAATATGTCTTCCAGGACGCCCCCCTCTACATCTGCGCCGACTCGACCCAGCTGGAAACCGCATTGCTGAACATGGTCATCAATGCGCGCGACGCCATGCCGGCCGGGGGCCGACTATGCATCACAGCGCGACGGGAGACCCCCGGGGGCGAAGACGGGGCCGCGTCGGACCGGCCGAACACGCTGGCGCAGCCGTGCATTGCCATTGAACTTCGCGATTCCGGATGCGGCATGGAGCCCGACGTGCTGGCCCAGATCTTCGAGCCCTTTTTCACGACGAAACCCTTGGGTAAGGGCACTGGCCTGGGGCTGAGCCAGGTATTCGGATTTTCAAAGCAGTCCGGCGGAGACGTCAGGGTGGCAAGCGAAGTCGGCCGCGGTTCGACCTTCACCCTCAGCATTCCCGAAGACGTGTCAGCCGCGGACGGTCCGCCCCCCTTGGCGGCCGCATCCGATACCCAGCCCCGGCAGCAGAAAAGAATCATGCTTGTCGACGACGACACGCAAGTCGGCACGGTACTTCGCGCGTTGCTGGAAGACCTGGGACATCAGGTCTCGTTTTGCACGGATGCCTCGGCAGCGCTCCAGCGTCTGGGAGACGCACAAGGCGCCATGGACGTGGTGATCGCGGACGTGCAAATGGCGGGGCTGGACGGCATGGAGCTGGCAAAAAGGGTACGCACCAAATGGCCGCATATCAGGGTGGTGCTGACGACCGGGGCCGCCGGCCGGGCGGCCCGTAGCGACGCGCACGCGTTTCCGCTTTTGCCCAAACCGTGGTCCATGGAACTGCTTCTGGACATGCTCAGACAGGACTGAGCCCTCTTTCATCGCCGTCGCCTTCAGGCCGCGGCCCGCCGGCCCTGGCGCCCGCGCCGGCATCCATCACGTGGACCGTTCGCGCGGGCAGCGCCAAGTCAATCCCCGCCCGTTCCAGCTCGCGCATGATGCCCAGGTTGATGGCCTGCTGCGTGTCCATGTACCGGTTGTAATCGGCCGTCATGACGTAATACACGGCCTCATACTCCAAGGCGCTGTCCCCGAACCGGGCCAGATGGGCGCGATCGAATTTGGTGCCTTCCTGGGCGTTGATCTGCCCTTGCAGCATCGCCGGCACCTTTTCGGCTTGGTCGGCCCCCGTCTGATAGGTGATCCGCACCGAGAACACGATCCGCCGTTGTTGCATGCGTTTGTAATTTTGGATGGTCTGCTTGAGCAGTTCGGTGTTGGAACACACGATTTGCTCGCCGCCCAGGCTGCGGATCCGGGTGGTCTTCAGGCCGATGTGCTCGATGCTGCCGGCCACCTGTCCGAAAACGATGAAATCGCCGACCTCAAAGGGCTTGTCCAGCCCGATCGAGATCGAGGCAAACAGGTCGCTCAGGATCGTCTGCACGGCAAGCGCCACCGCGACCCCGCCGATGCCCAGGCTGGCGACCAGCGCGGTAATGTTGACGCCCAGATTGTCCAGCATGGACAGCAGCGCGATCACCCAGACCAGGCCCCGCAACAGCAACCCCAGCAACGTCACGGTCACCACGCTTGCCAGCCCCTTGGCGGCCGCCGTATGGCGCAGGGCCACTTCCACCGCGCGGTCCAGCCATAGCGCGCCTTGCAGCGCCAACAGCACGAACCACAAGTGCTGAATGGTGCTGCCGCTCCACGGCAACGGCGCGCCGCTGACCTCCACGCCAACCATCAGGCACAACATGGCCACGACGATCCAATTCGTCCGCTGGAGGACAAGGGAAATGGACGCCCCAAAACCATGCCCTCTGCGCGCCAAGGCATCCAACCGGGCGCGCACGACTTTCAGCGCCGTGACGATGATAAGGAACACGACGATGCTGATGGCCACCGCGATGCCCCATAGGGCAAGCGGGTGCCCGGCCAGCCAATCCGATTGGTTGATCCATGCGTTCACGGCAAATTCTCCTGTGCGGCGGAATGCGCTGCGCAGCAACTCCCATGCCATCCGCCCCCGATATCACGAAAAACAGCGGGCACGCGAATTGCTCTGACGGGCCACCCGATACTCGAGAACCCGCTGCCATGCATATCCGCCATTTGAGTGCTTCCCGATATCCCGGAACCTGCCTGACCGGCCGCGCGGCGCCGACGGACCGGCGCAGCCTGGACCCCGCGCGCGCCAAGCGGTTGAATCCCTTTTCCTACCGGTTGCCGGTCTGGCTGCGGGACAGCCTGGCGGCACGCCTGTCCATGGCACGGCAACAGCAGTGGGGCCGGCGCTTATGGGCCGGCGACGCGTCGTTGTGGACGGCCTCGGACGAAGGCCAATGGATGGGGTGGCTAAGGCCCGCCGCCAAGCCGCGGCAAACCGCCCGGCTGGCGCGCGCCTGCATGCGCCTGATTGAAAAAGGCATGACCGATGCGGTGATCCTGGGCATGGGCGGCGCCAGCCTGGGATCGGAAGTGCTGGGGGCCACGCAGACTGCCCGTCCGTCAGGAATGCGGCTGCACGTCCTGGACACGACGGACCCCGACCAGATCCGCCGCCTGGAATCGCAGTTGGACCTGGAGCGCTGCCTATTCGTCGTGGCCAGCAAATCCGGGTCCACCTTGGAATCCAGCATGCTGGCCACGTATTTTTTTTCGCGCCTGTCGGAGCGGCTCGGACGCGAAGCGGCGGGCGAACGGTTCATCGCCATCACGGACCCCCAGTCGGCGCTGCATCAAACCGCACTGCGGGACGGTTATGCCGGCGTTTTCCGCGGCGACCCGACCATAGGCGGCAGGTACTCCGTGCTGTCCTGCTTCGGGCTCGTGTCGCTGGCGTTGCAGGGCCACGCCCCGGCTTCGTTCCTGCGCGAGACCGCACCGATGGTCGGCGCCTGCTCGGCCCGTACCGACGTCGCGTTCAACCCGGGCCTGGTGCTGGGGGCTATCCTGGGCGAAGCCGCGCGCGCGGGCCGCGACAAAGTCACCCTGCTGACCTGCCCGCGCCTGAAGTCGTTCGGAGGCTGGCTTGAGCAGTTGCTGGCCGAATCCACCGGCAAGAACGGCCGCGGCATCGTGCCGGTCAACGACGAGCCCCTTGGCAGGCCGCAATCCTACGGCGCCGACCGGCTCTTCGTCTACATCCGGCAAACCGGTATGCCGTGCCCTGACCTGGACAGGCACGAAGAGGCGCTGGCCGCGCTTGGCCATCCCATCGTGCGCATGGATGTAAAAAGTGCGAAGACGCTGGGTCAGGAGTTTTTCCGGTGGGAAGTCGCCACCGCGGTGGCCAGCGCGGTCTTGCACGTCAATCCCTTCGACCAACCGGATGTGGAGGCAAGCAAATGCCGTGCGCGGGCCCTGGTCGAACAGCGTTCCCGCGCGGGCGGCTATTCCCCGCCGCAACCCGCCGCACAAGCCGGTGCCCTGACGTTCTACGGACACCAGGACGCGGACGTCTCGACGCCCAGCGAACGGCTCGCGGCCCATTTCGCGCGGCTTCGGCCCGACAGCTATGCCGCCATCCTGGCGTATCTGCCCAACGCCCCGCAGTACGCCGCCCATCTTGCC
Organism: Achromobacter maghribensis; assembly: GCF_057334215.1. Classification (NCBI taxonomy): domain Bacteria; kingdom Pseudomonadati; phylum Pseudomonadota; class Betaproteobacteria; order Burkholderiales; family Alcaligenaceae; genus Achromobacter; species Achromobacter maghribensis. The sequence continues at coordinate 103,439 of NZ_JBHFII010000020.1, forward strand.
CGGTGGCGGCGCCAGGTGCGGGACGCCTGCCGTGTCGCCACCGTGGGCGGCTTCGGGCCCCGCTATCTGCATTCCTGCGGGCAACTCCATAAAGGCGGGCCGGACGGCGGCGTATTCCTGTTCATCACCGCTGATCATGATGACCTGCCGGTACCCAGATTCCCCCTAGGCTTCGGCGCGGTTCAAGAAGCGCAGGCCGTGGCGGACATGGAAGAACTGACGGCGCGCGGCAAGGCCTGCCTGCGCGTGCACCTGGGCCGTGACCATGAATCGGCATTGAAGCAGTTGGACCGCTTGATGGCGCAGGCCCTGCGCGCGGTGGGCCGCGATACCCGTCCAGCCCACCGGGCGCCCAAGTCCAGAGAAGACCCCACGCGAGCGCGCAAGGCCGTGCTGCGCGCCAATCCGGTCAGCCAGGAACGGGTTGCCGACGGCCCCTAGGCGGTACCGGCACGGCAAACACAGGAGGCCACTTCCACAACCTACTAAAAGTAGGCTACGATAAGTACATAGCAATCTTCGTATGGACGTCACAAGACATGCATGCACTTATCGTCGTTGCCCATCCCGACCCGGCTTCCCTTACCCATGCCATCGCCACTCAGGTCGCGTAGGGAATCACCGGCTCCGAACCCCGGCACTCATTCGAGATCGCCGACCTGGCCGCGGAAGCTTTCGATCCCAGATTCACCCAGGCCGACGTGGCGCTGCACCTGAGGAATGCGGCGCCGTCCCCGGATGTCGCCGCTGAACACGCCCGGATCGATCGCGCGGACGCACTGGTACTGGTCTACCCCGTGCACTGGTGGTCGTTCCCCGGCCTGCTGAAAGGATGGATCGATCGGGTATTCACGAATGGCTGGGCCTATGACGCCGGCCCGGACGGCAAGCTGCTCAAAAAGCTGCAGCGCCTTCAGGTGCATCTGATTGCCAGCGGCGGCGCCGATATGCGAACCTACGCGCGCCATGGCTACTTCGGCGCGATGAAAACGCAGATTGACCACGGGATATTCGGCTATTGTGGCGCTCGCGTCGCGACCTCGGAATTGCTGGTCGCCTCGGACGCCGGCTTCCCCGCGTCTCATCTTGATGCGGCGCACGCCATCGGCAAGCGGATTTTCCCCCTGCCGCAGTGATACGCCCCTTCAGGATAAAAAACGATGTCTGCTCCGTCCTCCCCCTCACCGCGCCGCCGCCTGCCAAAAGAAGCGCGGCTACGCCAGTTGCTGGACGTGTCCTGGAAGCTGATCCGCGATGAAGGCACCGACGCGTTGACGCTGGGTCGGCTGGCGGAAGAAGCCGGCATCTCCAAGCCCGTCGTGTACGACCACTTCGGCACGCGCAACGGGCTGCTGGCAGCGCTCTATCAAGACTTCGACGTTCGCCAGACGGCGATCATCGACGCCGCCGTCGAGGCCAGCAAACCTACATTGAAAGACAAGGCCGGCGTCATCGCCTCACGGTATATCGATTGCGTCATCACGCAAGGGCGAGAAATCCCCGGCGTGCTGGCGGCGCTGGACGGGTCGCCCGAAATTGCCGCCGTGAAAAGGCAGTATCAGCGGGTCTTCATCGAAAAATGCCATAAGATCTTTGCGCCTTTCGCCAGCCCGGGATCGGTGTCACCGGCCAGCTTGTGGGCGATGCTCGGCGCCGCCGATGCGCTGTCGAACGCGGCGGTGGCCGGTGAAATCACCGAAGCCCAGGCGCGGGAAGAACTGCGGCAGACCCTCTTGCACATGGTCAAGCGAAGCAAGGACGGGGCGGCGGCGTCCGGCAAGGCTCATTCCTGAGGCGCGTCGCGTGAAGAGCGCTGACGCGCCGTGCCGCCGGCGGCGCTCAGGTTGTAGGCCGTATTGACCAGGCCAATATGCGAAAAGCCCTGCGGGAAATTCCCCACCAGCCGCTTGCGCACCACGTCGTACTCTTCGGCCAGCAGGCCCAGGTCGTTGCGCAGCGACAGAATATGGTCGAACAACCGGCACGCATCGTCCAGCCGCCCCTGCATGATGTAGGCGTCAGCCAGCCAGAAGCTGCACGCAAGGAATACGCCTTCGTCGCCGGGCAAGCCATCGTCGCTGTGCTGGGTCGAATAGCGCAGCAATAGGCCGTCGCGCAGCAGTTCGCGCTCGATGGCCTGCACGGTGCCGGCCACGCGCGGGTCGTCCGCCGGCAGAAAGCCCACCTGCGGGATCAGCAGCAGGCTGGCATCCAGCGCCGTGCCGCCGTAGTACTGCACGAAGGTATTGCGCCCGGCGTCATAGCCGTGCGTGCAGATGTCCTGGCGGATCTCGTCGGCCAGCGCCCGCCAGCAATCCACCGGCCCCTCAAGCCCGAAGCGTTCACACGATTTCACGGTACGGTCCAGCGCCACCCAGCACATCAGCCGCGAATGCGTGAACGCGCGGCGCGGCCCCCGCATTTCCCAGATACCGTGGTCCGGCAGGCGCCACAGTTCTTCAAGCGGCTTCAGCAGCACTTTCTGCATGCGCCACGCTTCGGCCAGCGGCGCAAGATCCGCCACGCGCGCGGCGTGTAGCGTTTCGATCAGCTCGCCATAGACATCCAGCTGCATCTGGCCGGCAGCGGCGTTGCCCAGCCGCACGGGTGCACTCCCCTCGTAGCCCGGCAGCCAGGGAATGTCGTGTTCGGGCAACCAGCGCTGGCCCGCGATGCCGTACATGATCTGCAATTGGTTCGGGTGCCCCGCCGCCGCGCGCAACAGCCATTGGCGCCAGGCCTCGGCTTCCTCGCGGTAACCGGCATTCAGCAGCGCATACAGCGTCAGCGCGGAATCGCGCAGCCAGCAATGCCGGTAATCCCAGTTGCGGCTGCCGCCCAACTGTTCGGGCAACGATGTCGTCGGCGCCGCGACAATGCCTCCGGTGGGCTGAAAAGTCAGCAGTTTCAGCGTGATGAGCGAGCGCACGACGGCATCTCGCCGTTCACCCGGTCCGTTTTCCCAATGGCAGCGCTTGGCCCATTCATGCCACCACGCGATCGTGCGGTCCATGCTTTCCATGCGGTCCGGCACGAAATGCGGCGTCTTGTGCGAACGGTGATACGACAGGGTGAAGGGCACGGTTTCGCCTTGGCGCACGGTGAATTGCGCCACGCTTTTCATGTCGCGGCCGGCCAACGACACCGCCGTATGCAGTTCCACCGCATCGGGCCCGGCGATGGCGCTCAGCCCATAATCGCGCCGGCGCACCCAGGGCACCGCCTGCCCGTAATTGAAGCGCAACGTCAGCTCCATCTGCATGTCTACCTGGCCTGACTCGCCCTGCACGATACGCACCACGTCGACACGCTCTTCGTCGTCGCTCAAGGGCATGAAGTCATAAACACGCACCACGCCGCCAGGGGTTTCATGGCGCGTTTCCAACACGGCCGTGTCGGGCAGGTAGCGGCGCGTGGTGATGGCGTCGGGAGCGCCTGGCGTCAGCAGCCAGCGGCCATGGCTGTCATCGCCCAGCAATGCCGCGAAGCATGCCGGCGAATCGAAATGCGGCAGGCACAGCCAGTCGATGGAGCCGTCGCGCGCCACCAGCGCGGCCGACAACATGTTGCCGATCAAGCCGTAGTCTTCGATGGGCTTCGACATCGGCTCAACCCGCGCCGCGAAAGGCGGGATACAGCGTCATCCCGCCGTCGACGAACAAGGTCGACCCCGTTACGTAGTCGGAATCGTCGCTGGCCAGCCACGCCACGGCGCGCGCCACGTCCTCCGGTTCGCCGATGCGGCCATACGGGATCAGCTTCAGCAACGACGCCATGCTCTCCGACGTGTTCCAGGCGGGCGCGTTGATGGGCGTCCGTATCGCTCCGGGCGCCACGGAGTTGACGCGGATTTTCAGGGGCGCCAACTCTTGCGCCAGGGACTGCATCAACAGCGACACGCCCCCTTTGGACGCGGCGTAGTTGGCCTGGAACGCCCAGGGAATCACCTCGTGGACCGAACTGATGAAAATAATCTTGCCTGCGGCCCCATCGGCGGAGGCCGGGGGCGCCCGGTTCAGGAACGCCCGCACCGCGGCGCGGGCGCACAGGAACTGGCCGGTCAGATTGGTGTCGATCACCGCCTGCCATTGCGCCAGCGTCATATCCTGAATGGCGGCAGGCCGCTCGATGCCGGCGTTGTTGACCAGGATGTCGACGTTCTGGAAGTGGTCCAGCGCCACGCGGAACAGGTCTTCGACGTCTTCCTCGCGGCTGATGTCGGCGGCCGCGGTGACGGCCTGCCCCCCCGCGCGCAAGATGGCTTGCACCACGTCGGCCCCGCGCCGTTCGGCGTCTTCATTGGGACGGTGGTTCACGACCACGCGCGCGCCCGCCGCCGCCATTTCCAGGGCAATACCGCGCCCGATCCCGGAGTTGGCGCCGGTGACGATCGCCACGCGTCCGGACAGATCCACTGCATGCCGCATGCTGCTCTCCTTGCGGCGAGCGGGTCCGGTGCTGCTGACGTGCGGATCCCCAAGCGCCGCTTACGATAGCCAGCCTTGAGCTTAGTCCCGGACGGGCGCCGGTTCAACCGGCGGCGGGCAAGTCTGGGGGACGGGACACCAGGAACGGGCGCGGACGATCGCGTGCCGGCAAGGCAGGATGATTTCATCCAAAGGCGCTTGATAACGTACAAGCGACGGGGCGGTATGCGCGTTACGCTGTGAATCGGCCGGCTTCCCAGCCCGGCCTCTCCTGCGGTACCTCCCTTTCCTGCCTCTCCCGGAGTCACTGACCATGAGCACCATCACCACCCCCGACGGCGTGCAGATCTATTTCAAGGACTGGGGCCCTAAAACGGCCCAGCCCATCATGTTCCACCACGGCTGGCCCTTGTCGAGCGACGACTGGGACGCCCAGATGCTGTATTTCGTCGCCAAGGGCTTTCGCGTCATCGCGCATGACCGCCGCGGCCATGGCCGTTCCAGCCAGGTCAGCGACGGCCACGACATGGATCACTATGCCGCCGACGCGTCGGCGGTGGTCGAACACCTGGATCTGCGCAACACCGTCCACATCGGCCATTCCACAGGCGGCGGCGAAGTCGCGCGCTATGTCGCCAAGTTTGGCCAGCCGCAGGGCCGCGTCGCCCGCGCCGTGCTGGTCAGCGCCGTGCCGCCCTTGATGGTCAAGACCGAAGCCAACCCCGGCGGCACGCCGATCGAGGTGTTCGACGGCTTCCGCGCGGCCCTCGCCGCCAACCGCGCCCAGTTCTTCACCGATGTCGCTTCCGGCCCCTTTTACGGTTTCAACCGCCCGGACGCCAAGGTATCGCAAGGCGTCATCAATAACTGGTGGCGGCAAGGCATGATCGGCTCGGCCAAGGCGCACTACGAGGGCATCAAGGCCTTTTCGGAAACCGACCAGACCGAAGACCTGAAGGCCATCACCGTGCCGACGCTCGTCATGCACGGCGACGACGATCAGATCGTGCCCATCGACGACTCCTCGAAGCTGGCGGTCAAACTGCTGAAGCACGGCACGCTGAAGGTGTATGCGGGGTTCCCGCATGGCATGCTGACCACGCACGGCGACGTCATCAATCCGGACCTGCTGGCCTTCATCAAGGGCTGATTCCCGCCAGGAAGGCGCTTGGCGGGTGGAGGCGTCCGCCCGCTTTCCAAGCCTTCGCCCCCCTCGCGTCGGCAATGGCCTATATACTGGGCTGTTGCCGACAGCAGATTGCGCGCCAAACGCGCGAAAACCTGCGCCGCAAAGACGCTTGACCCAGCCCGCGTAGGCTCTCCCCAGGGAACAGGGCGCTTATCCGCCCCCCGCCGCATGGCGGCACGCCCCTCGGGACCGGCTTTCGCAGTCGCCTCCTCCATCGCCTCGCCCGAGCAAACCTGAAAAGCGTCTGCCAAGGGGGGCCATTCGTCTTAGAAGAATCAATATGAACGCCTTGCCGCAAGACAAACTGATCACCGCCCTGGACCACGCCCGCCTGCTCGGCATGATTACCCGCCCCGCCAGCGCCGCCGCGCTGTCGCGCGATGCCATCGACGCCACACAGGACATCCTGGACTCCGCGCCGATCATCACGCTGGAAGACGTCACGCCAGACATCGTCACGATGCGCTCCCGCCTGCGCCTGCTGAACGCCAACGGCGACGAAATGATCGTCACGCTGTGCTACCCGGCGGACGCCAATCTTGCGCAAGGACAAGTGTCGGTGCTGTCGCCACTGGGGCTGAGCCTGATCGGTTCGCGCCAGGGCCAGCGCGTCACCTGGACCGCCCCCAACCAGACCGAGCACGCCGCCACGATCGAAGAAATTCTCTATCAGCCCGAAGCGGCGGGCGACACCACGGCGTAATGCCGCTGCCGGGCCCCGCCCTTGGGCACATGGCATCAAGCCCGAGGGACGCGCCCCGCCCCGGCATATCCCCGTTAAGCGCGCCCCGCCTCTTGCAACTGGCGCCATAGGATCTTGCCCGTGCTTGACTTGGGCAGCGCATCGACGAACTCCACGATGCGCGGCGCCTTGTAGGCCGCCATGCGCGTGCGCGCCCAGGCGATCACCTCGTCTTCACGAGCGTTATCGCGCGCTTCGGGCCGCAACACCAGCAACGCCTTTACCGTTTCACCCCGACAGGGGTCTGGCACGCCGATCACGCAGGCTTCGTGCACGGCGGGGTGTTCGTACAGGGCGTTCTCGACCTCGGCCGGCCAGACCTTGTAACCCGACGCGTTGATCATGCGCTTCAGACGGTCGGTCACGAAGAAATAGCCGTCTTCGTCCACGCGGCCCAGATCGCCGGTGCGGAAGTACCTCTCCCCGTCCAGCACGAAGAACGCGTCGGCATCGGCGGCCGGGTTATTCCAATAGCCCTGCATGATCTGCGCGCCCCGCGTGACCAGTTCGCCGGTCTCGCCAGGCGGCAGTTCGGCCAGCGTCGACGGGTCGACCACGCGCGTATCCACCCCGAACGTCGGCACGCCGATGCACTGGCGCTTATTGCGCTGCATGGGATTGCAATGCAGGAACGATGCCGTTTCGGTCAGCCCGTAGGCTTCGTTGAAGATGATGCCGTAGCGCTCGGCCAGCATGGCCGCCACGGATTCCGGCATGGGCGCGCCGCCGCCGCACAACAAGGCCAGGTTGGACAGGTCGAACGATTCAATGCCGGGCTGCGCGAAGAAATCCACGACCATCGCGGGCGGCGCGGCCCACACGCTGACCCGATGCCGCGCCATCAAGTGCGCCGCCACCTGGCGGTCCCATCGCGGCAACAGGACGACGGTGGCCCCCAGCAAGATCGGCAGGTTCATGCAGTTCTGCATGCCCAGCAGGTGGAACATGGGCGCCACCCCCATGATCACGGCTTCGGCGGTCAGGCCCCGCCACAGTTGCGATCCCGTCACCGCCGCGCCCAGCGTGCCGTGCGTATGCCGGCACCCCTTGGGGCGGCCGGTGGTGCCCGACGTGTAGGGCAACAGGCACAGGTCGGCGGCCGTCGCCTTGTGCGGCGCGGGCGGCGCGTTGAGCGCCAGCGCACCGTACCAGGGCACGCCACCTGCGACGTCGGGCGTCCGCCGCGGCGCGGCGATCCAGTCCGGAGGCGCCAGGCCGCCGTCGCCGGGCCCCAGGTAGTCCGAATAGGTATGAACGATCACGCGGTCCAGCCGGCCGTCATCCACGAAACCCGCCAACCGCCCAGCCAGTTCCTGCGCCGCGAACGCCACGCGGGCGCCGCTGTCTTGCAGATAATGCGCCAGTTCGTCAGGCGTGCTCATCGCGTTCACCGGCACGACCACGGCCTCGGCACGCAAGATCGCGTAATAGGCAATGATGAACTGCGGGCAGTTCTGGCTAAGCAGCAAGATGCGGTCGCCCGCCTGCACGCCAGCCCCGTGCTGCAGATAGCCGGCCATCGCGTCGACCTCGCGCTTGAGCCGCGCATAGTCTAGTACCGTGTCGTAGAACACGATGGCGGGCTTGCCGGGATACCGCGTGGCCGAGGCCTCCAGATTGAAGACCAGGCTGGATTGGGGTTGGCTGATATGGTGCGGCAGCCCCTTGGGCCAATATTGATGATGCGCTTGCTGCATTCGTGTCTCCCCCCTCAGGCGGTCATGCCGCGGGCAATGATCTCTTTCATGATCTCGTTCGATCCGCCGTAGATCTTGCCCACGCGCGCGTCGGCATACATGCGGGCGATGGGGTATTCCAACATGTAGCCGTAGCCGCCATGCAGTTGCAGGCATTCGTCGATCACCTGGCAGTTCATCTGCGTCGTCCACCACTTCGCCATGGCGGCGGTGGACAGGTCCAGCACGCCCTGCAACTGCCGCGTAATGCAATCGTCGACGAAGCGCGCCGCGATGGTCGCCACGGTCTCGCATTCGGCCAGCTTGAAGCGCGTGTTCTGCATGTCGATCAACGGTTGCCCGAATACCTGCCGCGTCCGGGTGTAGGCCACCGTCTCGTCGATGGCGCGCCGCATTGTCGCCACCGCGCCCACGGCGATCAGCAGCCGCTCACGCGGCAATTGCTGCATCAGCTGCGTGAAACCGCGTCCTTCCGCTTCGCCCAGCAGGTTGGCGGCAGGCACCCGCACACCGTCGAAGAAGAGCTCTGCCGTATCCAGGCTTTTCTGGCCCAGTTTCTCCAACAGACGGCCACGCCGGAACCCGGGCAGGTCCCGGGTCTCGACCATGATCAGCGATACGCCGCGCGAACCGGCGTGCGGATCCGTCTTGGCCACCACGCAGATCAGGTCGGCATGCAGCCCGTTGGTGATAAACGTTTTCGAGCCGTTGACCACGTAGGCGTCGCTGTCGCGAACCGCGGTGGTGCGCACGCTTTTCAGGTCAGAGCCCGCGCCGGGTTCGCTCATTGCGATAGCGCCTACCAGTTCCCCAGTCGCCATCTTGGGCAGCCAACGCTGTTTTTGCGCTTCGGTGCCGTAGTTCAGGATGTAATGCGCCAGGATCGCGCTATGCACGTTGTTGCTGAAGCCATAGACCATGGCGCGCGCCTGCTCCGCCGCCACGATGGCCTCGTGGGCGAAGGTGCCGCCGCCGCCGCCATAAGCCTCGGGCATGCTGACGCACAGCAGGCCCATGCGGCCCGCCTTGTGCCAGACCTCGCGGTCGGCATGCTGCTGCTTGCGCCACTTTTCCTCGTCGGGCACGAACTCCTTTTCGAACAAGCGGCGCGTGGAATCCTGGAATAGCGTCAAATCCGCGTCCATCCAGCCTTGCCGTGGCGTGTCCATCCGCGTCTCCCCCGGCATCAAGGACGGCCGCCGCCCACGACCAGCACCTGCCCGCTGACGTAGTTGGATTCCGGCAGGCAGAACAGGTACACGGCCCCCGCCGCTTCCGCCGGCGTGCCGGCGCGGCCAATCGGGATCAGGCTTTCGGCGTTCTTCAGCACCTGCGGATTCACGCCCACCTTGATCTGGCGGCCCTGGATATCCAGCGTGGCATCGCCATCGGCGGCCGCCTCCGTCAGGCGGGTCTTGATCAGGCCGAACGCCACGCTGTTCACATTGACTTTGTAGCGCCCCCACTCCTTGGCCAAGGCACGCGTCAACCCATTGATGCCCGCCTTGGCGGCCGCATAATTGGCCTGGCCCGCATTGCCCATCACGCCCGACGTGGACGAAATATTCACCACCTTGCGGAAGACCTCGCGCCCCTGCGCCGCCTCGGCCTTGGCGGCTTCACGGATAAAGCCCGAAGCAGCACGCAGGATTCGAAACGGGGCGGACAGGTGCACCGCCAGAATCTCGTCCCACTGCTCGTCGGTCATTTTCTGGATTACGTTGTCCCAGGTATAGCCGGCGTTGTTCACGATGATGTCCAGCCCGCCGAACGCGTCCACCGCCGTGCCCACGAAGCGCTCGGCAAAGCCGGATTCCGTCACGCTGCCCACGCAGGCCTGTGCCTGTCCGCCTAGTTGGCGGATCATGGCCACCGTGTCTTCGGCAGGGCCGGCATCCAGGTCGTTCACGACAACCTTCGCGCCTTCACGCGCCAGCTTCAGCGCGATTTCCTGGCCGATGCCGCGGCCCGACCCCGACACCAGCGCAACCTTTCCTTCAAGCGTTCCCATCGTCTGTCTCCTGTTCCGTATTCAAGGCGCGGCCAGAACCGCCACGCCGCTCAACCTGAGTTCACCCGTCTGGCTGCGGGCATTGAGTTCGACCCGCAACCGGGTTTCGCCTTGCGCCTGAAAGCGCTCGACCACCTGGCCGCTGCAACGCACCTCGTCGCCCACGTGCGTGATCGCCACGAAGCGCACGGCAAATTCGCGCAGCGCCGACTGCGGCGCCCAGTTCGTCAGCAATCGCGCCAGATAGGCCGCCGACAGCATGCCGTGCGCGAATACGTCGTCCATGCCTGCCGAACGGGCAAAGTCCAGGTCCACGTGAATAGGGTTGTGGTCGCCCGATGCGCCGCAGTACAGCGCCAGCGCATGCCGGCTGATGGGACCCGCCGTGAAACCGGGCAGCGCGTCGCCCGCCCGGGCATCTTGATATCCGTTGCCGCTCATCGCGCTCTCCTCAACCATTGCGCACGACGGTGACGGCGCGCAGTTCAGCCACCAGTTTTCCGGCTGCGCCGGTCACTCTCGTTTCGCGCACCACGAATTCCAGCGCACCGCCTTTCTTGGCATAGATGTCGGTGATGCGCGGTTCAAAGCGCAGCACGTCGCCCGCATGCGCCATGGCGTGATACGTGAAGCCCTGTTCGCCGTGCAGCACCCGGCCGATGTCGATGCCCAAAAGCTCGCGCATGGCGGCAGGACGCGGGCTATCCATTTCCAGACAGAAGAAGAAGGTCGGAGGCACGGGCAAGGCAGGATGGCCGGCGGCGCGCGCAGCGGCCTCGTCGGCATAGATGGGGTCATCCTGCCCCGTCGCCCTGGCGAAGAACCGCAACCGCCCCGCTTCCACCATCGTGGTGAACGCGGGCAGCTCGGCGCCGATATGTCGGGTGTCCAGCATGGCGGTCTCCTCAGGCGGCCTGGTACAGCGTCACGACGCAGGCGCCGCCCAGCCCCAGGTTGTGCTGGAGCGCCAGCCGCGCCCCATCCACCTGGCGCAGATCCGCCTGCCCGCGCAATTGCCAGACCAGTTCCGCGCATTGCGCCAGGCCGGTCGCGCCCAGCGGATGGCCCTTGGACAACAGGCCACCCGAAGGATTCGTCACCACGCGGCCGCCATAGGTGTTTTCGCCGTCGACGATGAACTGTTCGGCAGTGCCTTCGGGTGTCAGCCGCAAGCCTTCATAGGTGATCAGTTCGTTCGCGGTGAAGCAGTCGTGCAGTTCCACTACATCCACATCCGCCGGATCGACGCCAGCCGCCTCATACACGAGGTCGGCCGCGGCGCGCGTCATGTCGTAGCCCACGAGCTTGCGCATATCGCCGTCGCCGAACGTCGACGGCGTGTCGGTCGTCATGGCCTGGGCGGCGATGCTGACCGCGGGCGACAAACCATGGCGGCGCGCGAAATCGTCCGAACACAAGATGGCCGCCGCCGCCCCGCAGGTGGGCGGGCAGCACTGCAAGCGGGTCAAGGGATCAAAGATCATGGGCGCGGCCAGCACTTCGTCCAAGGTGACCGTCTGGCGGAACACCGCGTACGGATTGCGCGCCGCGTGCTGGCGTGCCTTGACCGAAATCCGCGCGAACGTATCGGCCCGGATACCGTGTTCCTTCATGTAGTCGCGACCCGCGCCGCCGAAGAACTGCGCGGCGCGCGGCTTGGCCGTGTCGTACCCCTGCAGGTCCGTCATGGACGACACGAACGCCGACAAAGGCGACGGGCGGTCCTCGTACACGCCTTTCAGCGCGCCGGGCACCATTTGCTCGAAGCCCACCGCCAGCGCGCACTCCACCGCGCCGCTTTCCACCGCCTGGCGCGCCAGGAACAACGCGGAGGATCCGCTGGCGCAATTGTTGTTCACGTTGAAGACGGGAATGCCCGTCAGGCCCACGCCATACACCACCGCCTGGCCGGATGTTGAATCGCCGTAGACGTAGCCCGCATAGGCTTGCTGCACGGCGTCATAGGGCGCGCCGGCATCCTTCAAGGCTTCGCGCACGGCGCGCATGCCCATCACGGAATACGGTTCGCTTGCACCGGGCTTGCTGAACGGGATCATGCCGACACCGGCCACCCATACTTTTCGATTCATGCCTGCTTCTCCTTGAGAGGCGTCACGGCCTGGGCCGCACGCGGGGATTCATGGCCCTGCCGTAGCACGGACTTCAACACCTTGCCTGCCGCCGACATGGGAAGGTCGTCGCGGAATTCATAGCTTTTGGGGCATTTGTAGGTGGCCAGCCATTGACGGCAATGGGCGCGCAGCGCGTCGACGTCAGGCGCGTGGCCGGCGCGCGCCACGATCACCGCATGCACCGCTTCGCCCCAGCGTTCATGGGCCACGCCGATCACCGCGCAGCGCGCCACCGCCGCGTGCTGCGCCAGCACGGCCTCGACTTCCGCGGCGTAGACGTTTTCGCCCCCGCTGACGATCATGTCCTTCAAGCGGTCGACCACGGTCAGGTAGCCCGCCTCGTCCAGGCGCGCGGCATCGCCCGTCAACAACCAGCCGTCGGCGAACGCGCGGGCGGTCTCGTCGGGCAGGTTCCAATAGCCCGATATCACCATGGGGCCGCGCACCGCCAGCTCGCCGACCTCGCCGACCGCGGCGTTCCGCCCATCGGGCGTCAGGATGCGCACTTCCACCCCCACGGCGGGACGGCCGGCGGACATTGCGCGCGGGCCGCCCTGGCGAACGTCCGCATTGATCGCCACCATGGCCGATGTTTCCGTCATGCCGTAGGCATGCACGAATTCCGCTTTCGGAAACGCAGCCAGCGCACGCGTCAGCAGCGCCGGCGAAATGGGCGACGCCCCCCAGATGACGCGCTGCACGCCATCCAGCCTGTAGTCTGGGAATCCGGGTTCATCCAACAGCATCTGGATCATGCTGGGCACCAGCAACACTTCGGTGATGCCGTCGTCCTGCAAGGACTGCAACGCCGCCTTCGGATTGAAGCCGCGCTGCATCACCACGGACGCGCCCGCCAGGAACTGGCCCATCAAGCGCCCCAGCCCCGCCACATGGAACAGCGGCGCCACCAGCAGCACGCAGCTGTCCGCGTCCGTCGGCACGGTGGCCAGCCGTGCGACGGCGGCGCTCCACAAGTTCGCGTGCGTCAGCATCGCGCCCTTGGGAAAGCCGGTGGTGCCGCCCGTATACAGAATGGCGGCCAGCGTGGCGCCGCCCGCGCGCAGGTCGTCGATAGGCGCGGCGGCGGCGGCCAGGGCTTCCAGCGCCGGCATCATCCGCACGCGCGGCAGGGACGGCGCCGCCACATCGGCCATGCGCGGCGCAAGCGCTTCATCCACCAGCAACAGGCGCGGAGCGCCGTCGGCCAGCCCCTGCCTCAGTTCGGCCCCACTCCAGCGGGTATTCAAGGGTTGGATCGCCGCGCCCAGCCACCAGCAAGCCAACATCCACGACACATAGGCCGCGCTATTGGCGCCCAGCAAGGCGACGCGGTCGCCCGGCTGCACGCCCTGGTCTCGCAGTACCGCGGCCTTGCGCGCCGCCCAGTCCAGCAGTTCGGGGTACGTCCAGCATTGCGCGCCTTCGCGCAACGCGATCTTCGCGGGATACAGCTGGCTTGCGCGATGCAGGCCTTGCGTCAGATACATGGCTTTGTCTCCTGCGGCACGCGGTCTCTGTGGCCCGCTGTCGTGTCCAGCCGGACACCATGCGCCCGACCGTTGCCGAGCCCATAGCTTCTCGTCAGGCGCTGCGGGCGGCAATGGCCGCAGGCGTCAAACGGATTGGCGGAAAGTGTCAGCGGCCGACGGCAGGCAGGCGGGACCGCACACCAGGCGGTTGCGGCGGTATTCGCCCGGCGATACACCGGTCCATTTCTTGAATGCGCGATGGAACGTGCTGGATTCGGAAAAGCCCAGCCGTTCCGCGATATCCATCAGGGACAAGTCGTGCCGGCCCAGGTACTCGACCGCCGCGTCCCGGCGCAGGTCGTCTTTCAGCACCTGGAATCCCTGCCCCTCTTCGCGCAGATGCCGCCTGAGGGTTTGCGGCGTCATCGACAACTGCGCGCTGACCTGCGCCAGCGACGGCAGTTCGGCGGACAAGTCGCTGCGCAACAGCCGGCGGATGCGGTCCGTCAGGGTCGCGCGGTCCTGGTACTTCACCAGCAAGTCGAACGGGGCGTTCGCCAGAAACGCCTTCAACGCCTGCGCGTCCTGAACCACCGGCAACGCCAGCCAGCGCGATTCCAGCCGCAGGCCCGACACGGGTTGCCCGTAGCGCACGGGCGCATGGAATACCTTGTGCGCGTCGGCGCTGCGCGCCCCTTCGTTGTAGTCCACGCCCGACACGGGAATCCGCCGGGCGGCCAGCCAATTGGCCACCCCCAACGTGAAGAACAGGAAGGTGCGTTCGCCATACCATTGCGTGCCCCGGCGCTCGCCGCGCGAGTCCAGCACGATGTGGGCGGATTCGCCGCTGACGCACAGCCGTGCCGTGAAGTCGCGCAGCACGCCGTGGTAGTAGCGGAACGCCGCACGCAACGCCTGCCCCACCGTGGGCTCCTGCAAGGCCAGCCGGCAGGCATGGGCGAATGCGCCCATGGGCACGGGATGCTGCCCCAACGCCAGGAAATCATCACGCGTGGCGCGCCGCAGCATCCGCAGTATCTGCGCGAATTGCGCCTGCGACACACGAGCCATCGGCGCCTGCAGCAGCGTGGGCGGCACGTCGGCGCGCACCAGGACGCGATCCACGTCCACGCCCCGGCTGCGTGCGCCTTGCAGGATCTGGGCGATATGTTCGACGGCGATGGTGTGATGGGTCATGGCGTATTCCAACGGCTGGCAAACACCGGCAGCGTCGATGGTAGCCAAAGCCCCTGCCGGGTGGAATGCCCGGCATGAGCATTCCCGCCAAGCGGAATCAGCGATTTCGCCATTGGTTAGCCGCAAAGCCGCGCCTAGACTGGTTTTCCCGCCTGGCCGGGCGCCTCTTCGTATTTACCGGAGTCCCTCTTTGGATACGCCGAACACCGCCCCGCTTGCGGGCATCAGGGTCCTGGACCTGTCGCGCTTGCTGCCCGGCCCGCTGGGCGCGCAGTATCTGGCCGACCTGGGCGCCGACGTCGTCAAGATCGAAGATACCCAGGCTGGCGACTATGCGCCGCCCCCGCTGCGCGCGGTGTGCAACCGCAACAAGCGCGGCCTGCGCCTGGATTTGAAGCATGCCGACGGCCAGGCGGCGCTGGCCGCCCTGGCGCGCGACGCAGACATCGTGATCGAGAGCTTCCGGCCCGGCGTCGCCGCGCGGCTGAAAGCCGACTATCCCACGCTGTCCCGGCACAATCCCCGATTGGTGTATTGCAGCATCACCGGTTACGGCCAGAATGGCCCGCAATGCGACGCCGCCGGCCACGACCTGAACTACTCGGCCTACGCCGGCGTGGCCGATCAGATGGGGTGCGCGCCCGACGCGCCGGCGCTATCCAACCTTCCCGTGGCCGACATTCTGGGCGGTTCCCTGACCGCCGTGATGGGCATTCTGGCGGCGCTGGTCGACGCGCAGCGCAGCGGCCGTGGACGCTATGTGGACATCGCCATCGCCGACGGCCTGCTGGCCGGCGCCGTGGTGCCGCTGGCCACGCTCAATGCCCTGGGCGACACGCGGCCGGCGGGCGGCGACAGCCTGTCCGGCGCGCTGGCCTGCTACGGCCAGTACCGCACGCAAGACGGACGTTATCTGGCCGTGGCCGCGCTGGAACCGAAATTCTGGGACACCTTGTGCCGCCGCCTGGAACGCCCCGACCTTCTGTCCCTGCATCGCGACGGCGGCGCCGCGCAGCAGGCTTACGTCAAGGACGAATTGCAGCGCCTGTTCGGCGCGCGGCCAATGGCGCACTGGCTGGCGTTGCTGGAGGGCGCCGACTGCTGCGTGTCGCCCGTGCTGAAACTGTCTGAAAGCCTGGCGCATCCGCAATTCGCCGCACGCGGCATGGTGCATCACACCGAGCACCCGGCTTACGGGCCGGGCGCGCACATCGCCAGCCCCGTGAAGATGTCGGGGTTCCAATTCGCCATTCACCGCCAGGCGCCGTTGCCTGGCGAACATACCGATCAGATCCTGCGCGAGGCCGGTTACGACGATGCCGGCATCGCCAGCCTGACCGGACGCGGCATCGCGCGGTAGGCACATACGGCCGATGCATCAGGCGCGGCATTGAATGCGCGGCGCCCAAGACAACCAGGACGGAGACAACAATGACCGATCATCATCGCAACACCGCCTTGCCCTCCCGCCGCAGCCTGCTCAAACTGGGGCTGGCGCTGCCCGCCGCGCTGGCATTTTCCCGCCCCGCGCGCGCCGCCGGTTTTCCCACGCGCCCGGTCACGCTGATCGTGCCCTTTCCCGCCGGCGGCGCGACGGATACGCAGATGCGCGCGCTGGCGGTGGCGGCCTCGCGCGAGCTGGGCCAGACCGTCATCATCGCCAACCGTCCCGGCGCGGGCGGCACCCTGGGGCCGGCCGCGATGGCCCAGACCGCCGCGCCCGACGGATACACGGTGTCGGTGGTGGTGGGCACGCTGTTCCGCTATCCGTTCCTGCAAACGGTGAACTACGACCCGCTGACGGATTTCACCTATGTCGCCTGCATGACGGCCTATTCCTATGGCATCGTCGTGCGCCAGGATGCGCCGTGGAAAACGTTGGATGAACTGATCGCGGATGCGCGCGCGAACCCCGAGAAGATCAGCTATGGCGGCACCGGCACGGGCGGCTCCGGCCGCATCGCCATCGAACGCCTGTCGCGGCTGACGAACGTGAAGTTCAACTTCATCCCCTACAAGGGCGCCGCCGAAGAGACCACCGCGCTGCTGGGCGGCCACATCCAGATGGTGTCCGACGCGGGCTGGGGGCCGATGATCGATACCGGCAAGGCGCGCCTGCTAGCGGTCATGGGCGATGCCCGCGCCAAGCGCGTGCCGGATGTCCCGACACTGACGGAATTGGGATACCCCATCGTTGCCTCCAATCCGGTAGGCATTGCCGGCCCCAAGGGCATGGATCCCAAAGTGGTGGCCGTGCTGCAGCAGGCGTTCCACCGCGCGGCGCGCGATCCCGACTACAACCGCGCGCTGGAAAACGCGGATCAGCCTCACATGCTGATGGACAGCAAAGCCTACACCGACTACGCGGTGCGGCAAGTGGCCGAAGAGAAGCGCTTCGTGGCCGAGCTAGAGCTGAAGATGCAGTAGCGCAAGGGCGGAATCGGGCTCGCCGCCCGCCGCCGTTCAGTCGGCCGCAAGCGCCAGCATGCTGTCGCGCAGCCTCAGCGCCGATGCGCACGAGGTGTCGCGATGCGTCACCAGCGACAAGGACAGCGCGCCGCGCGCATCGGTATCGGTCAAGGGCACGAAGGCCACGTGCGGCGTGGAATAGGCGCGCGTCACCCCCGGCACCAGCGCCAGTCCCATGCCGCTGGCCACCAGGCTGACCAAGGTCTGCACCTGGATGGCCTCCTGGCTGATGCGCGGCGAAAATCCCGCCTTGTGGCACAGCGCCAGCGTCACGCCATTCAAGCCGGGCACCTTGGCGGGCGAATACAGCACGAAACTCTCGGAGCGCACACGTTCCAGGGCGACCGGGCCGCTACCGGCCAGCGCATGCCGCGCGGGCACGGCCAGCATCAGATCGTCGCGCTCGACCACCCAGGAGTCCAGCATCGCGTCTTCCGCCAATGGCCCCCGCACCAGGCCCGCATCGATTTCATTGGCGCGCAGCATCGCCACCAGCCCCACCGTGCTGTCCTCGCGCAGATCCAGCTGCACGTCCGGGTACTGCGCGCGGAAGGCCGGCAGGCAGCGTGGCAACAGCATGTACGTGGCTGAACCCACGAAACCCAGCCGCAGCGTGCCCCATTCGCCCAGCGCGACCCGACGCGCGGCCTGTCGCGCCTGCTCGGCGTGAAACAGCGCGCGGCGGGCGTCGGCCATCAACGCGTCTCCGGCGGGCGTCGTGGTGACGCCTTTGGCGCCGCGAACCAGCAGCGGCACGCCCACGGCATGCTCCAGCTTCTGGATCGACACCGACAGCGCCGGCTGCGCGATGTGCAGCGTGTCGGCGGCGCGCCGGTAACTGCCCAATTCGGCAATGGTCACGAATTGCCGAAGGTGCCGTAGATCAATAGCCATAACAGATTCCGTATCGCTTGATACCGAAGCCATATTAGACGGATATCTGGCACGCCGATAGGATTTCCCCATGACATCCTTCCCCCACTCTTCCGCCAGCGCGCTGGACGGCGTGCGCATCCTGGACCTGACGTCCGTCGTGTTCGGCCCCTATGCCTCGCAGATACTTGCCGACTACGGCGCGGACGTCATCAAGATCGAATCGCCCGACGGCGATTCGACGCGGCGCACCGGGCCTTCTCAAGAGCCGGGCATGGCGGCCATTTTCCTGGGCCTGAACCGCAACAAGCGCAGCATCGTGCTGGACCTGAAGCAGGCGGCGGCGCGGCAGGCGCTGCTGACGATGGTGGATCAGGCCGATGTGTTGATGCACAGCATGCGTCCCGCCAAGATGGCCGCGCTGGGGCTGGATCCCGACACGCTGTGTGCGCGCAATCCGCGGCTGGTGTATGCCGGCCTGTACGGCTTCGGCGCAGGCGGCGCCTACGATGGCCGCCCGGCCTATGACGACATCATCCAGGGCCTGTCCGGCGTGGCCGATCTGGTCGCCCGCCAGACCGGCACGCCGCGCTACCTGCCCACCGTAGCCGCGGACAAGACCTGCGGCCTGATTGCCGCGCATGCGATCCTGGCCGCGTTGTTCCAGCGTGCTCGCACGGGCCGCGGCCAGCAACTGGAAGTCCCCATGTTCGAAAGCATGGCGTCCTATGTGCTGGTGGAGCATTACTACGGCAGGCACCTGGCCGACGAACCCGGCGAAGCCGGCTACCCGCGCGCGCTCACTTCCTGGCGCAGGCCCTGCCAGACGGCCGACGGCCACGTGTGCCTGATGCCCTATACCGACACCCACTGGCGCAACTTCTTCCTTGCCGTCGACCGCCCCGACCTGGCGGACGACCCGCGTTTTTCCGACATTTCCGCCCGGACGGCGCATATCGGGACGCTCTACGAATCGCTGGCGGACATCGTCATCCGGCAAGGCACCGCTTACTGGCTGGCCCTGTGCGAACGGCTGGAGATTCCTGCCGCGCCGATCAACCGCCTGCAGGATCTGGAGGCCGACCCGCACCTGCGCAGCGTGGACTTCTTCACGGCCCTGGAAAGCGCATCGGGCAGCCACTACCGCTTTCCGCGCAACCCCGTGCGCCTGCAGCACTCCCATGTACCCGCCGCCATACCGCCGCGCCTGGGCGAACACACCCTGGACGTGCTGCGCCAGGCCGGCCTGGATGAGGCCCGGATCGCCGCGCTGCTGGATACCGGCGCGGCCCGGGTGGCGCCTTCTCCGCACATCGACAACCGCAAGGACCCCGCATGACCACAGACCGCAACGCCGCCCCCATCGCGCAACTCGGCCAGGGCTATTACTGGCAAGACCTGGCCGTGGGCCAGCGCTTCCGTACGTTCCGCCGCACGGTGACCGAGACCGACATCGTGAATTTCATCAGCGTCACCGGCATGCTGGAAACGATCTTCATCGACGCCACCTACGCGCACGGCGCGATACCGGGCCGCCCCGCCCCCGGCGGGTTGACCTATGGCCTGATCGAAGGGCTGATCATGCAAGGCATGGTCCAGGGCACTGGCCTGGCGCTATTGGAAGTCCACAAGAAGATGCTGGCGCCCGTTGTGGCGGGCGACACCGTCTGGGCCGAAATCGAGGTGACGGGAATACGCCCGACCTCGCAGCACAACCGGGCAGTGGTCACGTCCGCCATCGACGTCCGCAACCAGCACGGCACGTCCGTGATGGCCTATACGGCCACGCGCATGCTGGCCGGCCGGCCGGACTGAATCCCCCCGGCAACAAAGCGCCCCGCAACGAGGGCGCTGCCACCCGGCGGCAATATGCCACCGATAAGACACAAGGAGACAAACCATGAAAAGAGCATTGCTTGCGGCCGGCCTGGCCATCCTGGCGCTGGGAGGCGCCACTGGCGCACGCGCGGCATGGCCCGAACGCCCGATCACGATGGTGGTGCCCTTCCCGCCCGGCGGCCCGACCGACCTGGTGGCCAGGGTGCTGGCCAAACAATTGACCGAGCAGTTGGGCCAGACCGTATTGGTAGAGAACAAGGGCGGCGCCAACGGCAACATCGGCATGCAATACGCAGCGGCCGCCAAGCCCGATGGCTACACCGTGCTGTACAACACGTCGTCCATTGCGCTCAGCCCGAACCTCTACCGGTCACTGGCATTCGATCCGGTCAAGGATTTCACCCCGGTGTCCAGCACGGCGGTCATCCCGCTGGTGCTGCTGGTGCATCCGTCCGTGCCCGCGGACAGCGCCCAGGCGTTCGCCGACTACGCGCGCCGGCATCCCGGCAAGCTTTCCTATGGTTCGGCGGGCGCGGGTAACGTCACGCACCTGGGCGCGCTGCTGCTGTTGCGTTCGCTGGACATCGACGCCGTGCACGTGCCCTACCGCGGCAGTGCGCCCGCCATGACGGACCTGGTCGGCGGACAAGTGCAGATGATGACCAACACGCTGAATGACTCGCTCGGTTTCATCCGCGAAGGCAAGTTGCGCGCGCTGGCCGTCACCAGCGCCGCTCGCAGCGCCCAGTTACCCGATGTCCCGACGGTGGCCGAAACGGTCGCTCCGGGCTTCGAGATGGGCGCATGGCAAGGCGTGGTGGCCCCGGCCGGCACGCCGGCGCCGGTGATCAAGCGGTTGAACACCGAAATCCTGCGCGCGCTGCAATCGCCCGAGATGCAAAAACAACTCAAGGCACAAGGCGCGCAGGCACTGGGATCAACACCGCAGGAATACGGGGCCTACATCCAGAGCGAGATCAAGCGTTGGGGCGAGGTCGTGAAGGACGCCAACGTGAAGCTGGACTGACGAAAACGAGCCGGCCCCTGGCCGCCGCGTTCAGCGGCCGGCCGCCTTGGCGCTGATGCCGTTGGCCACGCCCATGTCGACTTTGGGAACGTCGCGGATCAGCACCCGCACGTCTTCGCCCGAGATATCGATGCTGGAGCACACGGCCTGATTCACCGCGGCGATCAGCGCGGCTTTCTTGGCTTCGTCGCGGCCTTCGATCAGCGCCGCATCCACGCGCACCATGCGCTTACCGATTTCACCGGCCACGATCACGTTTTCGGCAGGCACTTCCTGCAGCACGATGCGCACGCTGGGCAGCGGCGCGGCGATGCTCTCCACCACGGCGTTGGACACGGCCTTCAACAGCGCGGCCTTCTGGGCGGCCGAGTGGCCTTGCAGGATCTGGACATTCAAAATTGGCATGACGGCTTCCGATTTTTCGAATAGCGGGAATCCGGCCGAAATGACCGGCCAGCCATCATATAGCGACTTTGCCCGCGTGCAAGCCATTGCAGGCGGGCAAAGTACAAGCGCCGAACGCCTGAGAAAGCGGCAAAGCGGTCAGGCCGCTTCGCCCCTGTGCGCGGGGGCGGGCTGAGCTTCCAGTTCGCCGGCGGCGCCTTCGGGCGACGGCGTCGTTTCGGCCAGCGCCGGCGTCACCAGTTCCACGACCTTCTTGCGCGACAGCATGCCCAGGAACTCGTCGTCCTCGCCCGTGACGGCGACGGGCTGGTCGCTGTGCACCAGTTGTGCCAGCACTTCCCCCAAGCCCGCCGTGGCCGGCACCGAAGCCAGGTCTTCGACGAAGCGCGACACGTCGCGCGCGCCCTGCTGGATGGCTTCCTCGGCCGCCTTGGCCGTCAGCACGCCCGCCAGGCGCTTGCCGTCCAGCACCGGCGCGTACTCGTAGTCCATCGCCCGCATGCGATCCAGCGCATGCGCCGGGCGCGAGCGCATCGTCAGCGTCAGGCGCGCCGGATTCACGGCGTGCGTGGCGTTGAGCACCTTGGTGCGATTCACGTCCTGCAGGAACGACTGCACATAGTCATTGGCCGGATTCAGCAGAATGTCTTCCGGCGTGCCTTCCTGCACCAGTTCGCCGTCTTTCAGGATGGCGATGCGATTGCCCAGGCGCAGGGCCTCGTCCAGGTCATGCGTAATGAACACGATGGTCTTGTTCAGCTTGGCTTGTAACTGCAACAGCTGGTCCTGCATCTCGCGGCGGATCAGCGGGTCCAATGCCGAGAACGCTTCATCCATCAGCAGGATTTCGGCGTCGGTGGCCAGCGCGCGCGCCAGGCCCACGCGCTGCTGCATGCCGCCGGACAGCTGGTGCGGGTACTGGTTTTCAAAGCCGGCCAAACCCACTTGTTCCAGCCAGTCGCGGGCACGCTTCTCGCGTTCCGCCTTGCCCACGCCCTGCACGGTCAAGCCGTACGCGGCGTTGTCCAGCACCGTGCGGTGCGGGAACAGGCCGAAGCGCTGGAACACCATGCTCATCTTCTTTTGGCGGAAGACTTCCAGGTCGCGCTTGTTCAGACTGACCACGTCCACGCCGTCCACGAGGATGTGGCCCGCGCTGGGCTCGATCAAACGGTTGAAGTGGCGGATCAACGTCGACTTGCCGGACCCCGACAAGCCCATGATGACGTAGATGCTGCCCTCTTCGATGGACAGGCTGATGTCGCGCAGCCCCAGCGTGTGGCCGCTTTCGGCCAGCAACTGTTCCTTGCTCATGCCGTTCTGGGCGGCTTGCAGCCATTTCTTCGGATGCGAACCGAAGACCTTGTAGATGTTCTTGACCTCGATCTTGCTCATCGCTGGCCTCCCATGCGCATGCGCTGTCCATACGATTGCGTGATCCGGTCGAACAGCACGGCCAGCACCACGATCCCCAAGCCTGCCAGCAGGCCGCGGCCCACTTCCAGACGGTTAATCCCCAGCAACACTTCATAGCCCAGGCCGCGCGCGCCGATCATCGAAGCGATCACCACCATCGACAGCGCCATCATCGTGGTCTGGTTGATGCCCGCCATGATGTTGGGCAAGGCCAGCGGCAGTTGCACGCCGAACAATTGCTGGCGCGGATTCGCGCCGAATGCGCGCGACGCTTCCAGCACTTCGCGGTCGACCAGGCGGATGCCCAGATCGGTCAGGCGGATCAGCGGCGGTACGGCGTAGATCACCGTGGCGATGATGGCGGGGATCTTGCCCAGGCCAAACAGCATCACGACCGGAATCAGGTAGACGAAGCTGGGCATGGTCTGCATCACGTCCAATACCGGCAGCATGATGGAGCGCAGCCAGTTCACCCGCGCCATCAGCACGCCCAGCGGAATGCCGATCAGCACCGACAGGCCGGCTGCCATGATCATCAACGCCAGCGTCTGCATGCCGGCGTCCCACAGGCCCAGCACGCCGATCACGCACAGCAGCGCGCCCATCGCCAGGCTCAGGCCGATGCGGCGGCTGACGCCCCACGCGATGGCCACGGTCACGGCGACCACCGCCCACCAGGGCGAGCTGCGCAACACTTGTTCAAGCCACACCAGGGCGTGCAGGACCGGCTGAGACAGGGTCTCAAGCGTGTCCGCGTAATTGGTGACGAGGTGATCGACGAACCCGTCGATCGCCGCCCTTACCTGACGGGCGGGAATAATTTCAGGAAACATTGTTTCGACTCCATTCTGGGGCGCTTACGGTGGCGGTCGCCGCCGGAGGTTCCGATAGACCGGATGTCCCGCTGCCAAGTGGTTTCCAAGACGGAAACGGACGGCGGGACGGGCGGCGCCAACGGCTTGCATCCGGACGCGGGCGTCCGGCAAACAGCCATCCCAGGGGAAAAAGCCCAGGGCAACTTGCCCGCCACGGGGCTTTTTCCCTTGAGGCGGCCCGACAAGCCGGAGCATTTCCGGCAGGCCGGGCCGGCACGCGCCGAAGCGGCGCGAGGCCTGCACCACGATGTATTACAGCGCGCTTTGGACGCGCCCGGCGACGTCGGCGGGGACCCACTTGGTCCAGACGTCGGGCTTGTTCTTCAGGAACCACTTGGCCACGGTGCTGGAATCGTCGCCAGACTCTTCCATGTGAGCCAGCGTTTCATTGATCACCGGCAACGGCACCGACACCTTGGCCAGGAAGGCGGTCAGCGTGGGCGCTTCTTCGGAGAACTTGGTGTTCACCGCGGTGAAGACGGGATTGTCGGGGTAGGCGCTGGCCTCGGGCTTGGCGCACTTGGACGACGTCAGGCACTTGTGCTTTTCGGCGTCATAGGGCGGCATGTCCAGCTTGACCAGGTCCATCGCGCCGACGAGCGGCGTGGGCGACCAGTAGTAGAAAACAACGTTCTGCTTACGCTTATACGCCGACATCAGCGCCGCTTTCTGCGCCGCGCCCGTGCCGGGCGAGTACAGCGTGTAGGTGTCGTCCAGCTTCAGGGCATGGAACAGGTTGTTGCTGGTGACTTCGCAGCCCCAACCCGCCGGGCAGCCGTAGAAGCGGCCCTTGCCGGGCTCTTCCGGGTCCTTGAACTGGTCCTTGAACTTCGGCAGATCGGCTGCGGCCTTCAGTTCGGGCAGGCGTTCGGCCGTGTAGCGCGGGATGTACCAGCCCTCGGCGCCCATGTAGAGATCGCCGATGCGCTTGACCTTCCCGGTCTTTTCGGCGCGGTCCCAGGGATCGGCCACGCTGTTCAGCCAGATCTCGGTATTGATGTCCAGGTCGCCGCGCTCAAGCGCGGCCAGGGCGGGCAGGGTTTCCGTCGGCAGGGTTTCGGTTTTGCAACCGTAGCCCTTTTCCATGATGAAACGTTCGACATCCACCAGAACCAGGTTGGATTCCCAGTTCATGGCGCCGAAATTGACCGGGCGCTTGATTTCGCATTGCGGCGCGTCGGCGGCTTGGGCCGCACCGGCAAACGCAAACAGAACGGCCGCGGCGGTCAGGGTCTTGACAGGGGTAAAACGCATTGGGCTTTTGCCTCCATAGGTTCAGGGACACACGCCGGGCTTGGCCTGGCAGTGCCATGGAGCTAAGGGGGTTGTGCGGAAGACGGGCAGAACCGCCAATACAAACCGACACTAGCGACAAGAGGATCCGCAAGCGGTGCGGAATCTTGCAAGACAGGAGCTTCAAAAACGGTGTTTTTGAAAACCCGCAGAAAGTGAACAAACTGAACGAAGAAGGCAGCATCTTAAACGAAATTGCTGCGGCGCCCAACCCCAGGCCTGAATAAAACAGATACATAACGGCCAAAAAAGCCACGGGATAACCCCGATCGACCAGAGGCGAATTATTAATTTTCCCTGGGGAATATCGCCTTCCACGCGTCGATACATTTAGTAAATATTATATTCTTATTAGTACAGTCTAGCGGTTTCAGACGGGCCGGAAAGTCCGCTTTCCAGGCCGAAAAAGGCATGAATTCAGCTGGATTTCAGCTATTGCGGCCGCCGTCATACATATAGTCGCGCCGCCAGGGGTAGGAAAGGTCTGCGGGGTTGTCCAGCTCGTCGGACCGGCCTGTGGCAGGCGGCTGGCCCAGAATCTGGTGCAGGGCAATCCAGCCATGCTCGAATGCCATGGCGCAGCCGGCCAGGTACAAGCGGTATGCCCGCAGCGACCGCGCGCCTTGCTCCCCGCCCAGCACTTGCGCGGCTTCGGGCAATCGGGCTTCCAGCGCGTCGCTCCACGCCCACAAGGTGCGCGCGTAATGGGGCCGCAGGTTCTCCACGTCCACCTCTTCCAATCCGCCGTTCGTCATCGCTTCCATGACGACGCTGATATGGGTCAGTTCGCCGCCGGGGAAAATGTACTTCTCGATGAATTCGCCCATGCCGTTGCCCAGCTCGGGGTTATAGACCCCGGCGGCGGTGATGCCGTGGTTCATGATCAGGCCGCCTGGCTTGAGCAGGCGGCGCAGCTTGGCGAAATAGCCTTCCAGTTGCGCGCGGCCCACATGTTCGAACATGCCCACAGACGCTATCTTGTCGTACTGCGCGGATTCGTCCAGCTTGCGGTAGTCCAGCAATTCCATGCGGACCCGGCCGCTCAGGCCTTTTTCCTGGATCAGTTTCGTGACGTGCGCGTGCTGGTTGCGCGACAGCGTGATGCCGGTGGCGTCCACGCCGTAATGTTCGGCGGCCCATAGCAACAGCCCGCCCCAGCCCGCCCCCACGTCCAGAAAGCGTTCGCCTGGCTGCAATCGCAACTTGCGGCAGATGTGGTCAAGCTTGGCTTCCTGGGCCTGGGCCAGGGTCATGTCGGGCGTGCGGTAGTAGGCGCAGGAATAGACGCGGCGCGGGTCCAGCCACAGGGCGTAGAAGTCGTCGGACAGGTCGTAATGGAATTCGATCTGCTTGGCATCGCGCTCCACCGAATGGCGCCACACCGACACCACTTTGCGAACCAGCTCCGTCAGCCAGCCGCCCCGCGCCGCATCGACCGGCGAGCCCGGAAGCAACGCCGACGCGGCGGCCATCACATCGCGCATATTGCCTTCGATGTCGATGCGGCCTTCCACATAATCCTGCCCCAGCACGCCCACGGCGCCTTCGGCCAAGTGGGCCAGCGCCGCCTTATCGTGCGTCACGAAGCGCACGCGCGGATCAGGCGGCCCCAGCACGGCGCCGTCCGGCAGCACAAGTTGGACAGGGACGGGCAAAGCTTCAAGCTTGCGTTCCACGACAGACAACAAAGGATTCACGGCTTCTCCTCTGGATACGCTACGGACGCTCACGACTGTATCGGAAAATAGCTGAAATCTGCATGTCAGCTTACCCGTGATACAGTCGCTGGCTTGGCGCAAAACCTGCAAAAAAAAGCACGCGCGCCCTGTCTCTGCGTTTTACCGCGACCACCATGCCCCCAACACCCCTTTCCCGCAGCAGCCTGCCTGGTTGGCTCATTCTCATGGGCGCGCTGACGGCGATCGGCCCCTTCGCCATCGACATGTATTTGCCCGCGTTCCCCACGATAGCGGCGAACCTGGGCGTGCCGCGCGGCGACGTCGAACGCACGCTGGCGGCCTACTTGATCGGGCTGGCGCTGGCGCAAGTGTTCTACGGCCCCATGGCCGATCGCTTCGGCCGCAAGCCGCCGTTGATGGTGGGCCTGGCGCTCTTCATGGTGGCATCGCTGGGCTGCGCCCTGTCGGGCTCCGTTGAATCGCTGACCGGCTGGCGCGTCGTGCAGGCCATGGGCGGCGCAGCCGGCATCGTGATTCCGCGCGCGGTCATCCGGGACCACTATGAAACCCATGAGGCCGCCCGCGCGATGTCTCTGCTGATGCTGATCATGGGCCTGGCCCCGATTCTGGCGCCGCTTGCCGGCGGTCAGTTGCTGGCCATTGCTTCCTGGCGCAGCCTGTTCTGGATCATGTTGGCCGGCGGCGCCATGCTGATGGTGGCGGTGGCGAAGATCATGAAGGAATCGCTGGCGCCCGAGCGCGCCGTGCCGCTACGCTGGAGCACCATCCTGCGCAACTACCGCGACCTTTTCGCGCATCGCGGCTTCATGGCGCACAGCCTCGCGGGCGGCTTCGGCCAGGCCGGCATGTTCGCCTACATCATCGGATCGCCGCGCGTCTTCATCGAACTCTACGGCGTGCCGCCCCAATACTATGGCCTGCTCTTCGGCACCAACGCGCTGTCGCTCATCATCTGTTCGCAGATCAGCGCCCGCCTGCTGCGCACCTACCAGCCGCGCCAACTGCAACGCAAAGCCCTTACCTCGCTGGCGATCGCAAGCCTCGCGGCCGTAGCGCTGACGCTGGCTGGCTGGATGACGCTGCCGCTGCTGATGCTTTGCCTGATCGGCTACATGGGCAGCCAGGGCTTCGTGAACCCGAACTCGGCAGCGTTGGCGCTATCGGACCAGGGCAAGCGCCTGGGGGCGGCCTCGGCCTTATTGGGGACACTGCAATTGTCCTGCGGCGCGCTGGCCGGTTTTGCCGTCAGCGCCTGGCAGACGGACAGCGCCCTGCCCCTGACCACGACGCTGGCCACCTGCGCCTGCCTGTCCTGGATATGTGGCCGTGTGGCGCGCTCGCACACCGCATAAGCGTGGCCGCTTGATTTACTTGGCTTTTTCGTATTAGAATCTACGTCTTCACATGAAGTTTCCCGTGCTGGACTACTATGCTTTGTAGTGCAGCACTCTGACCCCAACCGCGTAGCGTTGAGGAATCCAGCCCAGGAATTCGGCAAGAATTCCAAGCAGGGATTTCAGCGGGTGGCAGGCAGCGGGTATAAGCACGGGCGGATCCAATCCCCCTCATCCACTAAGACTGGGTGGCCGGCAAAGGCAGCGCAAAGGCAACACATTGCGCATCCCACACAGCCCGGCGGCTAAAACCCTGTCTACCCCCAAGCGATGCGCGAAAAGAACGACATAAAGAGGTGCATCCATGGCACGCGTATGCCAAGTGACCGGCAAAGGCCCGATGGTGGGCAACAATGTTTCGCACGCAAACAACAAGACCAAGCGTCGCTTCCTGCCGAACCTGCAATCGCGCCGGTTCTGGGTTGAAAGCGAAAACCGCTGGGTCCGCCTGCGTGTTTCGGCCAAGGCCATCCGCACGATCGACAAGAACGGCATCGACGCCGTCCTGGCCGACATGCGTGCCCGTGGCGAAGCCGCCTAATCGGCGCCCCCTACAATCACCATACTAGGAGCACGACATGGCCAAAGGTATCCGCGAAAAGATCAAGCTCGAGTCGACTGCCGGCACGGGTCATTTCTACACGACCACCAAGAACAAGCGCAACATGCCCGAAAAGATGCTGATCAAGAAATTTGATCCGGTCGCTCGCAAGCACGTTGACTACAAGGAAATCAAGCTGAAGTAATTCAGCCGGTATTCTGGTGAGTCTCAAAAAGCCCTGCCTTGCAGGGCTTTTTGCATGGGGCCGTCATCGCGGGCCCGCCCCGGGAGGGGAACCGTCTATTGCCGCGCAGCAAAGGTGCGTGTTTCAATTGGCCGCAACCCGCAGTGCCCCGTGCCGCGCGGCGACGCCCGATCCCTCTTGCCTGCGATACCCCTTGCCATGCTTCGTCCCAGCCTTACCCTGCTGCGCCGCGCATTCGCGCCCGCGCTCCTGGCCCTGGCGCTGACTCCGGTCACCGCTGCCGTCGCCAAAGACAAAGAGCCGCCGATACGCATTGGCGAAATCAACAGCTACAAGGCCATCCCCGCCTTCCTGGGCCCGTACAAGAAAGGCTGGCAGCTGGCGCTGGAGCAGGTCAACGCCGAAGGCGGTGTGCTGGGAAGGAAGCTGGAGGTCATCTCACGCGACGACAACGGCAACCCCGGCGATTCGGTGCGTGCCGCCCAGGAACTGCTGGCGCGCGAGAAAGTGGAACTGCTGTTCGGCGGCTTCCTTTCCAATACCGGACTGGCCCTGACCGACTTCGCCAAACAGCAACAAGTGTTCTTCCTGGCGGCCGAGCCCCTGACCGACAAGATCACCTGGCAGGAAGGCAACCGCTACACCTACCGGCTGCGTCCCTCCACCTGGATGCACGTCGCGGCACTGGCGCCCAAGGCGCTGGCCTTGCGCAAGAAACGCTGGGCCATCGTCTACCCCAACTATGAGTACGGGCAATCCGCCGTGGCCACCTTCAAGGCCATGATGAAGTCCTTCCAGTCCGACGTGGAATTCGTGGCCGAACAGGCCGTGCCGCTTGGCAAGGTGGACGCCGGCGCCGTCGTGCAGGCCTTGGCCGACGCCAAGCCGGACGCCATCTTCAACGTGCTGTTCGCCGCCGACCTGACCCGTTTCGTCCGCGAAGGCAATACCCGGGGCCTGTTCGAGAACCGCGCGGTCGTGTCCGTGCTGTCGGGCGAACCGGAATACCTGGAACCGTTGGGCGCCGACACGCCGACGGGCTGGATCGTCACCGGCTACCCTTGGTACGCCATCGACACCCCGGCTAACAACGCCTTTGTCGACGCCTACAAGAAACGCTACAACGAAACGCCCAAAGTGGGCTCGGTGGTGGGATACGCGTCGTTGATGTCGATTGCCCAGGGATTGAAGGCCGCCGGCGCGGTCGACACCGAAAAGCTCGTCGACGCGTTCGCGGGCCTGAAGGTGGACACGCCCTACGGGCAAATCCAATACCGCAAGATCGACCACCAATCGACGATGGGCGTCTACGTGGGCGTCACCGCCGTGGAAGACGGCAAGGGCGTCATGAAGGACTTCGCCTACATCGATGGCGCGCGTTTGCAACCTCCCGACGAACAGGTCCGCAAGATGCGTCCGGCGCACTGATGAGCCTGTCGGGGCTGCTGTCGCAGCTGCTCAACGGCCTGGCCGACGCCAGCGCCTTGTTCCTGGTCGCTGCCGGCCTGTCGCTGATCTTCGGCGTGACCCGCGTGGTCAACTTCGCGCACGGGTCGTTCTACATGCTGGGTATCTACCTGGCATGGACCTTCACCACGTATTTCGGCGACGGCGCCGGTTACTGGGCCGGCCTGCTGCTGGCCGCGCTGGCCACGGGCCTGATCGGCGCCGCCGCCGAATGGTTGGTGCTAAAGCGCCTGTACCAGGCGCCCGAGCTGTTCCAATTGCTGGCCACGTTCGCGCTGGTGCTCATCATCGGCGACGCGGCGTTGGCCATCTGGGGACCGGAAGACTTGTTCGCCGCGCGCGCGCCTGGCCTATCCGGCGCAGTGCAGATCCTGGGGCGTCGCTATCCGCAATACGATCTGTTGCTGATCGCGGCCGGCCCCGTGGTGCTGGGTCTGCTCTGGCTGCTGCTGATGCGCACGCGCTGGGGACGTCTGCTGCGCGCGGCGTCTGAAAATCGCAGCATGCTGGCCGCGCTGGGCGTGAACCAGGCCTGGCTGTTCACGTCCGCGTTCACGCTGGGGGCGTTCCTGGCGGGCCTGGGCGGTGCCTTGGCCGCCCCCCGGGTGCCGGCCACGCTGGGCCTGGACCTGGAGATCATTGCCAGCGCCTTCGTGGTGGTGGTGGTGGGCGGCCTGGGCTCGATACCCGGCGCCTTCCTGGCCGCCCTGCTCATCTGCTCGGTCAAAGCCGTGTTCGTCTTCCTGGGGCAGGTCCAGATCGGCCCGTGGATATTCAATCTGTCGAAGCTGACGCTGCTGGCTGAATTTGCCGTGATGGCCGTAGTGCTGGTGGTGCGGCCGTGGGGCCTGCTGGGCAAAGCCCCCGCGCCCGCCTCGCACGCGGGTGCGCCGGAACGCCCCATCGCGCCTGCCGGCAAAAAGTTGCGCCTGGCCTACGGCCTGCTGCTGGTTCTATTGGCGCTGGTGCCCGTCGCCGCGCTGCAGTGGCCGTATCTGGGCATCCTGATGACCGAGATTCTGATCGCCGCGCTGTTCGCCGCCAGCCTGCATTTTCTGACCGGCCTGGCCGGCATGACTTCTTTTGGCCATGCCGCCTGGTTCGGCTTGGGTGCCTACGGCGCCGCGCTGCTGTTGAAACTGGCCGCCGTGCCGATGGAAGCCGCCTTGCTGCTGGGCCCCTTCGCCGCCGCCTTCGGCGCGCTGTTGTTCGGCTGGTTCTGCGTGCGCCTGTCCGGCGTGTACCTGGCGATGCTGACGCTGGCCGTGGCGCAGATTCTGTGGGCGCTCGCCTACCAATGGGACGACGTGACCGGCGGCAGCAACGGCCTGATCGGCTTGTGGCCTTCGTCCTGGCTGGCGCAAGGCCCGTGGTTCTATTACGCGACGCTGGCCCTGTGCACGGCGGGCATCGCCTGGCTGCGCCGCCTGGCGTTTTCGCCGCTGGGCTATGCCTTGCGCGGGGTGCGCGATTCCGCCATGCGCGCCGAAGCCCTGGGCATGGACACCCGGCGCGTGCAGTGGGCGGGCTTTGTCGCCGCGTCCTTCGCCGCGGGGCTGGCCGGATCGCTGTACGCGTTTTCCAAAGGCAGCATCGCCCCCGATGTGCTGGCCGTCAGCCGTTCGGTGGACGGACTGGTCATGGTGCTGCTGGGCGGCCTGCAAACGCTGGCCGGCCCCCTCGCGGGCGCCGCTGCCTACACCTGGCTACAAGACGCGGCGGCGCGCAGCACCGAGTATTGGCACGCCGTGCTGGGCGTGGCCATCCTGGCGCTGGTCCTGGCGTTTCCGGAAGGTCTGGCCGGCGCCGCCGCGCGGCTGCAAAGGAAGCGCGCATGACCCCGCCTCTTCCCTTGCTGCAGGTCGAGGCGCTGCGTAAATCGTTCGGCGGCATCGACGCGCTGGCCGGCGTGTCGTTCACGCTGGAAGCCGGCAGGATGCTGGCACTGATTGGCCCGAATGGCGCAGGCAAGTCCACCTGCTTCAACGTGTTGGGGGGGCAACTGCGCCCGGACGCCGGCTCGGTACGGCTGGATGGCCGCGAACTGGTGGGGCTATCCGCCGGCAAGATCTGCCGGCTGGGCGTAGGCCGCACTTTCCAGACCGCCGCGACCTTCCGCTCGATGACCGTACTCGAAAATGTGCAGACCGCCCTGCTGTCGCGCGACCGACTCCTGTTCAATCCGTGGCGTCGCGCCAACCGTCACGCCGCCGACGAAGCCATGGCCCTGCTGTCGCAAGTGCAAATGGCGGACAAGGCGGATGCCGCGTGCGGCACCCTGGCATATGGCGACGTCAAACGGGTCGAATTGGCGATGGCGCTGGCGCACCAGCCGCGCCTGCTGCTGATGGACGAACCCACGGCCGGCATGGCCACCAACGAGCGACACGCGCTGATGCGGTTGACGCGCCAACTTGCCGACACGCAACGCATCGCGGTGCTGTTCACCGAGCACAGCCTGGACGTGGTATTCAAACATGCCGACCGCATCGCCGTCCTGGTGCGCGGCGCCCTGATGGCGGAAGGCGAACCCGCCGCCATCGCGGCGGACCCAAGGGTCCGCGCGGCCTACCTGGGCACGGAAGCCCCCTGACGGGGCCATGACGCCGCGAGGCATCCGCTGAATCGGGCGGATCCGCGCAACGCGGTCAGTGCTCGCTTTGCGGGCTCTGCGGCTGGCATTCCCAGAAAATCCGGGCCTTGCAACCCGCACAGATGCCTGGGTCCAGCTTGGCATAGATCGTATGCAGCGCCGTAGCCTTGTCGGGAAAAATGTGGTCCTCGCCCAGACGATTCAGAAAGCCCGTGCGGCGCCACATGTCCAGCACTTCCGGCCGCGGCCGGTGGAAATACAAGTCGCCGCCCATCGCGCGCCGCGCGGCCAGCTCGTCTTCCCATACCTGCGCGCCGGCCAGATCAATGAAGTTCATGCTTTTGGCCATCACCAGCAGATGGCGCGGCGCATCGGGGGCCGCCCGCAACTCGTGCAGCCGCTGGGCCACATGGGCGGCCGCGCCGAAGTAAATCGAGCCTTCCATCCGCAGCAGCTTCAATTGCGGACACTCCGGCAGCGCGTCCTCTTGATGTTCCAGCACGACGAAGCGCCGGTCCAGCCCTCGGGAATCGAAGCCCATCGTGCGCATTGCCGGCCGCGACGTGCGATGCAGATACGCCATCAGCGACAACACCGTCCCCAGCAGAATCGCCACTTCCATGCGGATGGTGACCGTGGCGGCCAGCGTGGCGCCGGCAATCGCGCATTCCCCCGGCTGCATGCGGATCAACTGCCGCCAACGCGGAATATCCAGCAACGTCCACGCCACTAGCAACAACAAGCCCGAGATCGCCGCGTTGGGAATCATCGCCAGCAACGGCGCCGACAAAGCCACCAGCACCACCAGCAGCACTGCGGAGAAGACGGCGGCCAGCGGTGTCTTCGCGCCCGCCTCGAAATTGGGCACGGACCGGTTCAGCGATCCGCAAGACAGATAGCAAGAGAAAAAGCCGCCCACGATGTTCGACAATCCCTGCCCCGTGAATTCCCGGTTGGCGTCGATGCGCTGGCCCGAGCGCGTCGCGACCGCCTTGGCGATGGAGATCGATTGCGCCAACGCCACGATCGTCAACGCGAACGCCAGACTGAGCAGATCGGGCAGCGTGCGCCAGTCCACGCTGGGCACATGGAACGGCGGCCAAGGCTGGGCGATGGCGCCAACAACCGACACCGGCGTTCCGCCGGGCGCCACGGCCCACTGGTTGAAAGCGGCCGCCGCCAGCGCCCCCGCCACCAATCCCAGCAGCATGTAGGGCTTGCGCTTGTCCAGCCGGCGCACCAGCAATGCCACGCCCAGCGTGACCAGTGTCACCAGCACGGCGCCCTGATGCACGTCGCCGATATGCGTACCGACGCTGACCAGCAGCGCGCCGGCCCCATGCGAGGCAGGCGACGGCAAGCCCAGCGCATCCTTCAAGGCATGTACCGCGATCAGCAGCGCCGCGCCGCTGGTGAAACCGAACAGGGCCGACGGTGAGATGAAATGCGCCAGCGAACCCAGGCGCAGCACGCCCACCAGCCATTGCATGACGCCGACCAACACCGTCACCGCCAGCGCCAACTGTATATAAGCAGGGCTGCCCGCAGCAGCCAACGGGGTCAGCACGGCGAACAGCGCCAGCGAATTGGCGTTGGTCGGGCCCGACATGACATGCCGGCTGGACCCGAACAGCGCCGCGACGATACAGGGGACGATGGCGGAGTACAGGCCGTATTCCGCGGGCAGTCCGGCCAGCATGGCGAACGCCACGCCTTGCGGCAACACCAGCAGCGCCCCAAGCAGGCCCGCCGACAAGTCGGCGCGCAACGTCAACTTGTTGACATCGTCCACCCATGAGCCAAACATGCGGCCCGCCAGATTTCTTGCCCCCTGCGTCATCCTGTCCCTTTCCCCTTTCTTAGATTTCCTGGCCCGGGCGGTTTTGCGCGCGGAACAAGGTCGCCTAGCGTAATCGCTCGCCCGGACCGGCGCAACGCGCCGCCCGCCCGCTACTTGCGACCGGCATGCCGGCGGCCATTCAACTCGCATCGCCCCCGCGCCGCGCCTTCATCGCCCGCCCGATGTCAGTCAGGGCGTCATCCGAAATCAGCCGCGCCGCCATCGGCAGCAGCTCGTCGTCTTCGCGCCGGATATGCGCCGCATAGGCCTCGGTGAACGCTTCCGCCTGCGCCAGCGGCAAAGCTCCGGGCCGCCCTGCGGCGACTTCGGACAAGCCCTGCCGCAGCGGCGACCACAACGCCGCCAGGCGCCGATGATCGGCCAGCAGCCCTTTCACCAACGCGTGCAGGCAGCCGGCATCGGACCCCGCCATGGATTCAAGCAAGGCCGGAAAGAGATCCTCTTCCTCATCTTCGTGGTGGTGCGCGGCAGCCGTGTCGAAATAGCGGATTACGGCGGCGGCGGCGGTCTGCGCCGCGGCATCGCTGCCATGCACGGGCAGATGCGCCGCCAGCCGCATCAAGGTGGCGCATTGCCGCGCGATGCGGCCATGGCAGGCCGACAGCAACGCCAGCGGATCATCCGCCCCCGGCGCTGGCGCCGGACCTCCAGGAAAGCTCACTGCCATCACACACCTCCTTGCCGCAATCCGCGACGCATGCCCGAGGGCATGCCAAGGTCAACTTGATTGGCCGCGCCACCACAACCGCACGGAATCCCAGGCGCGGCCAGCGAAACCCGCTTCGGCCACCGGCTCCAGCGCCACCACCGGAAACTGCATCGACGGCTTGCCGTCCACCAGCACCCGCAACGCGCCTACCGTGTCCTGGGCCGCGATCGGCGCCATCAAGGGCTCGTGCGGCGTCCACACGGGCTCCACTTTGGCGCCTGCGGGCACGGTCACATAGGCGTCCCGTGAAAAACCGGCCTTCAGGCTGTCGCTGTCGCCCTTCCAGACTTCAGGCGTGGCCACGGCTTGGCCGCGCGCGTACAGCTTGATGGTATTGAAGCCCTGAAACCCCCATTCCAGCAACTCCCGGCTTTCCTGGGTCCGCACTTTATCGGAGGCCGTGCCCACCACCACGGTGATCAGCCGGCGCTGGTCCGCGCCATTGGGCCGGCGCGCAGTCGCCACGATGCAATAGCCCGCGGAGTCGGTATGGCCCGTCTTAAGCCCGTCCACGCTGGGGTCCAGCCACAGCAGCCGGTTCCGGTTGGGCTGGGTGATTTTGTTGAACGTGAACTGCTTGGCGGAATCGTAGGTCTTGTACAACTGGGGGTAATCGCGGATGAAGCGCGTGGCCAGAATGGACAAGTCGCTGGCCGTGGAATACGTGCCCGGGTCCGGGAGGCCATGCGGGCTGGCGAAATGCGTCGCATGCAGGCCCAGCCGCACGGCCGTGTCATTCATCCGCGCGACAAAAGCCTCGACGCTGCCGGACACGGCTTCGGCCAATGCAATGGCCGCGTCATTGCCAGACTGAATCATCAGGCCGCGCAGCAGTTCGTCCACCGACACCTTGGAGCCGGGCTCCAGGAACATCTTGGAGCTGCCTGCCGGCACTTTCCATGCGCGCGTCGAAATCACCACCAGCTGGCCGGGCGTGACTTCCTTCTTGTTCAACGCCTCGAACACGACGTAGGCCGTCATGATCTTGGTCAGCGACGCGGGTTCGATCCGCGTGGTGGCCGCGTGCGACGCGATCACTTGGCCGCTGGTCTCATCCAGCAGCAGCCAGGCTTTGGCCGACAGCACCGGCTGGGGCATCGGCTGCGCCATCGCGCCCGACACGCAGGCCGTCGCAACGAGCAGGCCCGCTGCAAACTTTTTCATCAACAACATATAAGAGCTTCAATCCATGCTTGGGTTGTTCCCGCGCGGAAACGAACGCCAATCGGCCTGAGCAACAGGCCCAGCATTCAACAATATCCCCGCGCGCCGCACGCAATTGGAACATGCTCGGCGCCATTGGTTCAGTGACGCGATGTCCCGCAAAAATAGGCTTGGAATGTCACGACCTATTGCAGAAGCCCTTGCAGCAAGCACTTTCTGCGTCGAAAACAACAAACAGAGGCTTAAAACCCGCGAGAAAGCCGCAAGAACTGCAAGTCTTCCGCTATCATCGGGCGCGTAGCGTTAAAAGCCGATACCCGGCGCGCGCTGCCCCATGTCCTCAACTACGGATTTTGACCATGGCCACGAAAGCAAAAGCTCCTGCCAAGAAAGTCACCAAGCCCGCCGTCAAGGCGCCCGCAAAGAAGGCAACCGCCGCCAAACCCGCTGTGAAGCCCGCAGCAAAGAAGGCCGTCGCCGCCAAGAAGGTCGCTGCTGCACCCAAGGCCATCAAGGCTGCCCTGAACAAGACCCAACTGGTTGCCTACATCGTTGAGCAATCCGGCGTTGAAGCCAAGGCCGTCAAGGCCGTCCTGGCCAGCCTGGAAACCTCGGTGCTGGGTTCCGTGGACAAGAAGGGCGTTGGCGAATTCACGCTGCCCGGCCTGTTCAAGGTTGCCGTGCAAAAGGTTCCGGCCAAGGCCAAGCGCTTCGGCAAGGATCCGTTCACTGGCGTCGAGCGCTGGTTCCCCGCCAAGCCGGCTTCGGTCAAGGTGAAGGTTCGCCCGCTCAAGAAGCTGAAGGACGCCGCGCAGTAATTCGCGCGAGTATCCGGTCAAGCCGGAAGGGGGGGC
>NZ_JBHFII010000020.1:141007-146505 GCF_057334215.1 Achromobacter maghribensis
GGGGGCCCTTCTTTTTTTGCGGCGCAATTTGCGCGGGATTCGGGCCTGCTGTTAGAATTTATCTTAACGTTAAGAAGCTTCATATAAAAGTAATCTGGCTTACCCATGAATGACCTTGTCGATCAGGTGATCTCGCAATGGAGTGCGGAGTGTCCCACCCAGGACTTCGGCGCCATGGCGGTCATCGCCCGTGTATTCCGCTTGAACGCGTTTGCCGTCCGCGATGTGAACCGCAGCTTCCGCCGCTACAACCTGCATCAGGGCGAATTCGACGTGCTAGCCACGCTATACCGCACCGGCGCCCCGCATGCCATGAATCCGCAGAAGCTGGTCGAAGCCCTGCTGCTGACGTCCGGCGCCATGACCAACCGCCTCGACCGCCTTGAACAGGCCGGCCTGCTGGTGCGCAACCCCAACCCCGACGACCGCCGCGGCGTCATCGTGTCGCTGACCGCGGAAGGGCTGCGCGTGATCAAACTGGTCTTGAAGGACTATCTGAAGGAGCTGAACGAATTGCTGGACCCGCTATCACCGTCCGAACGCAAGCAAATGGCCGGATTGTTGAAAAAGCTGTTGATCAAACACGACCAGGAGACGCCCGGCGGCATCGACGCCTGACGCCTGACCCGCATTTTTCCTGCTTTTGCCTTCTGCGTTTGCCCCTGGCCGTCGGCCGCCCCCCCCGCATCATCTCCCGCCTGCTTTCCATGACTCCCGCTTCACCCGCCAACGCAACTCCCCCCGCGACGCCAGCGCTGACCGCGCCGATCATCCTGCTGATGTCGGTCGCCACCGGCCTTGCCGTCGCCAGCAATTACTACGCCCAACCGCTGCTGCACACGATCGGCCAGCAGTTTTCGCTGTCCAACGCGACGGCCGGCGCCATCGTCACCACCGCGCAGCTCAGCTATGCGCTGGGGCTGATGCTGCTGGTGCCGCTGGGCGACATGTTCGAGCGCCGCAGCCTGATCGTGCTGATGACGCTGCTGTCGGCGGGCGGCTTGCTGATTTCGTCCTTCGCGACCAGCATCGCCGTCCTGCTGGTCGGCACCGCCTTGACCGGCATGCTGTCCGTCGTCGCCCAGATCCTGGTGCCGTTCGCAGCCACGCTCGCCGCGCCGCATGAACGGGGCAAGGCGGTAGGCACCGTAATGAGCGGCCTGTTGCTGGGCATCCTGCTGGCCCGCACCGTGGCAGGCGCGCTGGCCGACGTGGGCAGCTGGCGCACGGTGTACTGGGTCGCCGCGATCCTGATGGCCGGAATGTCCGTCGCCCTGTGGCGCCTGCTTCCGCGCTACCAGAGTCCGACGTCAATGAGCTACCCGCGGTTGCTGGGTTCGATCCTGCGCATGTTCGTCGAAGAACCGCTGTTCCGCGCCCGGTCGCTGCTGGGCTTCCTGCTGTTCGCCGCCTTCAGCATGCTCTGGACGCCGCTGACCTTCCTGCTGGCGAGTCCGCCCTATGGATACAGCAACACCACGATCGGATTGTTCGGCCTGGCGGGCGCCGCGGGCGCCTACGCCGCCAACCGGTTCGGCCGCCTGGCCGACCGCGGCCTGGGCAACCTGGCCACCCGCGTCGGCCTGCTGTTGCTGCTGGGTTCCTGGGGGCTGATGGCCTTCGGCCAGGCCTCGGTGATCGCGCTGCTTGCGGGCATCCTGATCCAGGATCTGGCGATCCAGGGCGTCCATGTCACCAATAGCAGCGCCCTCTACCGCCTGCGCCCGGAGGCCCGCAGCCGGCTGACCGCCGGCTACATGACCTGCTACTTCATCGGCGGGGCGACCGGTTCACTGGTATCGTCCTGGCTTTACGCCCATTTTGGCTGGCCCGGCGTGGTCACCGCGGGCGCCGTCCTGGGTGTTGTTACGTTGGCATATGGCGCC
Source organism: Achromobacter maghribensis (assembly GCF_057334215.1). Classification (NCBI taxonomy): domain Bacteria; kingdom Pseudomonadati; phylum Pseudomonadota; class Betaproteobacteria; order Burkholderiales; family Alcaligenaceae; genus Achromobacter; species Achromobacter maghribensis. The sequence continues at coordinate 142,894 of NZ_JBHFII010000020.1, forward strand.
TTGTCGCCCAGTGCGCGCATCCCGGAAACGGCTCCGTCCCCTGCCCGCGCCTAGCACCTCCTATAATCAGGGGTTTTGACCGCCACCGCGTCCGCGCGGCAGGGCGGCTCACCCTTTTTTGCCACCGTGCCCGAGCCCATGCAGGAACGTTACCTCCCCACTACCGTCGAAGCGGCCGCCCATCAAGACTGGCAGGCCCGCGACGCCTATCTGGTCCACGAACACGCGAAGAACGCCGACGGCTCCGAAAAGCCGAAGTTCTACGCCTGCTCGATGCTGCCCTACCCCAGCGGCAAGCTGCATATGGGCCACGTGCGCAACTACACCATCAACGACATGATGGCGCGCCAGTTGCGCATGCGTGGCTATAACGTCCTGATGCCCATGGGTTGGGACGCCTTCGGCATGCCGGCGGAAAACGCCGCCATCAAGTCCAAGGTCCCCCCGGCCAAATGGACCTACGACAACATCGCTTATATGAAGAAGCAGATGAAGGCGATGGGTCTGGCGATCGACTGGACGCGCGAAATGTGCGCCTGCGATCCGCAGTACTACAAGTGGAACCAGTGGCTGTTCCTGAAAATGCTGGAAAAGGGCGTGGCCTACCGCAAGACCCAGGTCGTGAACTGGGATCCGGTAGACCAGACCGTGCTGGCCAACGAACAGGTCATCGATGGCCGCGGCTGGCGCTCTGGCGCGCTGGTTGAAAAGCGTGAGATCCCCGGCTACTACCTGCGCATCACCGACTACGCCGATGAGCTGCTGGGCGCCGTCCAGAACGACCTGCCGGGCTGGCCCGAGCGTGTTCGCCTGATGCAGGAGAACTGGATCGGCAAGTCCGAGGGCCTGCGCTTCGCCTTCCCGCACCAGATCGCCGGCCAGGACGGCCAACTGATCCAGGACGGCAAGCTGTACGTCTTCACCACCCGTGCCGACACCATCATGGGCGTGACGTTCTGCGCCGTGGCGCCGGAACACCCCCTGGCCACGCATGCCGCGCGCGCCAATCCGCAGCTGTCGTCGTTCATCGAACAGTGCAAGCTCGGTGGCACGACCGAGGCCGAAATGGCCACGCGTGAAAAAGAAGGCATGCCCACGGGCCTGTTTGTCACGCACCCGGTCACGGGCGCCGACGTCGAAGTCTGGGTGGGCAACTACGTGCTGATGACCTACGGCGACGGCGCCGTCATGGGCGTGCCCGCACACGACGAGCGCGATTTCGCCTTCGCCAAGAAATACGACCTGCCCATCGTCCAGGTCGTGGACGTCGCCGGCAAGGACTATTCCACCGACGCCTGGCAGGAATGGTACGGCGACAAGCAATCCGGCCGCACCATCCATTCCGGCAAGTACGACGGCCTGTCGCACAAGGAAGCCGTGGACGCCATCGCCGCCGACCTGGGCGCGCTGGGCTTGGGTGAAAAGCAGACCACGTGGCGCTTGCGCGACTGGGGCATCTCGCGCCAGCGCTACTGGGGCACCCCGATCCCCATCATCCACTGCGCGGATTGCGGCCCCGTCCCGGTCCCCGAAAAAGACCTGCCCGTTGTCCTGCCCGACGACCTGATCCCCGACGGCAGCGGCAATCCGCTGGCCAAGAACGAAGCCTTCCTGTCCTGCGCCTGCCCAAGCTGCGGCAAGCCCGCACGCCGCGAAACGGACACGATGGACACGTTCGTGGACTCGTCCTGGTACTTCATGCGCTACACCTCGCCTGGCAACGACACCGCCATGGTCGACGCGCGCAATGACTACTGGATGCCGATGGACCAGTACATCGGCGGCATCGAGCACGCCGTGCTGCATCTGCTGTACGCGCGTTTCTGGACCAAGGTCATGCGCGACATGGGCTTGCTCAACTTCGACGAGCCCTTCACCAAGCTGCTGTGCCAGGGCATGGTGCTGAACCATATCTATTCGCGCAAGACGCCCCAGGGGGGCATCGAGTATTTCTGGCCCGAGGATGTCGAAAACGTCTATGACGACCGTGGCGTCATCACCGGCGCCAAGCTCAAGTCGGACGGCTCCGCCATCACCTACGGCGGCGTGGGCACAATGTCCAAGTCGAAGAACAACGGCGTCGATCCGCAATCGCTGATCGACACGCTGGGTGCCGACACCGCCCGCCTGTTCGTCATGTTCGCCAGCCCGCCCGAGCAGACCCTTGAATGGTCGGATTCGGGCGTGGAAGGTTCGAACCGCTTCCTGCGCCGTCTCTGGTCGATCAGCTACGCCCGCCGCGACGCCGTGGCGCGCGGCCTGGCCAATGGCGCCGACTGGTCGCAAGCCCAGGCAGCCGTCAAGGATCTGCGCCGCGAGGTCTATACGCTGCTCAAGCAGGCCGACTACGACTACCAGCGCATCCAGTACAACACCGTCGTGTCCGCCTGCATGAAAATGCTGAACGCCATCGACGACGCCAAGCTGTCCGAAGACGCCGCGTCCGACGCCGCCTACGCCGAAACCCTCGGCGTGCTGCTGCGCGTGCTGTATCCGATCGTCCCGCACATCACCTGGCACCTGTGGCAAGACCTCGGGTACGCCAAGGAACTGGGCGACCTGCTGGACGCGCCGTGGCCGCATGTGGACGAAGCCGCGTTGATCGCGGACGAAATCGAGCTGATGCTCCAGGTCAACGGCAAGTTGCGCGGCTCGATCCGCGTAGCCGCCGCCGCTGCCCGCGAAGACATCGAGAAGCTTGCCGCCAGCCAGGAAGAAGTCACCCGCTTCCTGGAAGGCCGCCCGCCCAAGCGCGTTATCGTGGTTCCGGGCAAACTGGTCAACGTCGTAGGCTGATGAGGTCAAGCATGTACTTCGCCGGGCAACAAACGCACTCCTCCCGCCAATCCAGGCTGCTGCGCGGCGCCTGCCTGGCGCTGTTCATGCTGCTCTCCGCTTGCGGTTTCGCATTGCGGGGAGTCACCCCGATGCCGTTCGACACCTTGTATGTCGGTATCCCCGACAACACCCAGTTCGGCGCCGACGTGCGCCGGTCGCTGCGCGCGGCCTCGCCCGACACGAAACTCGTGGACAGCCCCAAGGAAGCGCAGGCGATTCTCCAGCAGGTCTCGGACTCGCGCACGCTGCGCGAGGTTTCGTTGAACGCGCAAGGCCGCGTCGAGGAATACGAGCTCGGCATCAACTACACGTTCCGCCTGATCGACAACAAGGGGCGCGCGCTGATTCCCGACACCACGCTGTCGATCTACCGCGAAATGCCCTATGACGATCAGGTCGTGCAAGCCAAGCAAGGCCAGATCGACACGTTGTACAAGGCCATGCAGCGCGATCTCGTTACCCGCGTGCTGCGCCGCATGACCGCACCTGACGTGCGTCGCGCATTCGAGAATGCCGAGGAGCGTGGCGAAAACGGCGAAATCCCGCTGTACGACCCGACCGCGCCGCAACCGCCGCGCACGCCCACGCCGTGGCAGACGCCGTCCACCACTGACCCAGCCAACCTCCGCTAGCCCATGGCACAGTCTATGGACGCGGACCGGCTGGCCGAACATCTGCAGCGGCCGGGCAACCGGCTCGCCGCGATGTACACGGTATCGGGCGATGAGCCCCTGCTGGTGACCGAAGCGGTTGACGCGGTGCGCGCCTCGGCGC
>NZ_JBHFII010000020.1:146525-160184 GCF_057334215.1 Achromobacter maghribensis
CCCCCCCCCCCCCCCCCCCCCCCCCGGCTACACCGAACGGCTGTCCATGGTGATGGACGCGCGCAGCGATTGGAGCGCGGTCACCGCCGCCACTCAAAGCGTCTCGCTGTTCGGCGACCGCCGCATCCTTGAAATCAAGATTCCCACCGGCAAGCCCGGAAAGTCCGGTGCCGACACCTTGGCCAAGCTGGCCGAGCAGGCCGAGAAACAGCCGGATGCGGACACCCTGGTCCTGATCGCCCTGCCCCGCCTGGACAAGGCCACCCGCGAAAGCCGCTGGGTCCAGGCGCTTGCCCGCGGCGGCGTGATGGTCGACATTGCCAATATCGAACGCGGCCGGCTGCCGGCCTGGGTCGGGATGCGGTTGGCCCGCCAGAACCAGCGCGCCGACAGCGCGACGCTGCAATGGATGGCGGACAAGGTCGAAGGCAACCTGCTGGCCGCGCACCAGGAAATCCAGAAACTCGGACTGCTCTATCCTGAAGGCCAACTGGCCTCGGAAGACGTTGAACGCGCCGTGCTGAACGTCGCCCGCTACGACGTCTTCGGTCTGCGCGACGCCATGCTGGCCGGCGACATTTCCCGCACCATCCGCATGATCGACGGCTTGCGCGCCGAAGGCGAAGCGCTGCCGCTGGTGCTGTGGGCAGTCGGCGAAGAGATCCGTCTGCTGGCCCGCGTCGCGGAAGCGCGCGCGCTGGGGCAGGACGCCGGCGGCCTGATGCGCCGGCTACGCATCTTTGGCGCGCACGAACGACTGGCGCTGCAAGCCCTTGGCCGAGTGCAGCCCGGCGTCTGGCCGGCTGCCGTGCAACATGCCCACGACGTCGACCGTCTGATCAAGGGCCTTTCCGTGCCCGGTCGCCTGTCTGATCCCTGGGAAGAAATGACCCGGCTGGCGCTGCGCGTGGCCGCCGCCGGCGGACGACCGTGAAGGCGGCATTGCCGCCGCCTTCGCCTCGCTACCGCCCCCTACGCCCGGCCCTCCAGCCGGATATACACTGAATCTTTAGACGGCGCCCGCGCCGCCCCCACTCCATGATCGACGCCGCCATGTCTTCGTCCTCCATCGAACACGCCATGCTGACCCTGGGCGAGAATGCCCGCCGCGCTTCGCGCGCCATGATGCGGGCCAATAGCGCCGCCAAGAACAAGGCGCTGCTGGCGATGGCCGACGCGCTGGCCGCCAGCCACGACGAGCTGAAGGCCGCCAATGAAAAAGATGTTGCCGCCGCCCGCGCCAACGGTCTGGATCCCGCCTTGCTGGACCGCCTGACGCTATCCGACAAGACCCTTGCCCACATGGCCGAGGGCCTGCGTCAGATCGCCGCCCTGCCCGATCCCATCGGCAGTATCACCGCCACCACCGTGCGCCCCAACGGCATGCGCGTGGCCCAGATGCGAGTTCCGCTGGGCGTGATCGGCATCATCTATGAATCGCGCCCCAACGTCACGATCGACGCCGCCGCGCTGTGCCTGAAATCCGGCAACGCCGCCATCCTGCGCGGCGGCAGTGAAGCGCTCCACTCGAATATCGCGCTGGGCCGGGTCGTGCAAACGGGCCTGGCCGCCGCGGGCCTGCCGCCGGACGCCGTGCAGGTCGTGGCCACGGCCGACCGCGCCGCCGTGGGCAAGCTCATCACCATGACCGAACATATCGACGTCATCGTGCCGCGCGGTGGCAAGGGCCTCATCGCCCGCCTGTCGCAAGAAGCGCGCGTGCCGCTCATCAAGCATCTGGATGGCAATTGCCATATCTATATCGACGCGGCAGCCGATCCCGACAAGGCGCACAGCATCGCGTTCAACGCCAAGACCTACCGTTACGGCATCTGCGGCGCTATGGAAACGCTGCTGGTCGACGCCGTGGCGTCCGTTTCCATCCTGCCCGCGCTGGCCGCCGCCTTCATCGAGCACGGCGTGGAACTGCGCGGTTGCCCGCGCACGCTGGCCCTGTTGCCGCACATCACTCCGGCCACCGAAGAAGATTGGGGCACGGAATACCTGGGTCCGATCCTGGCCGTGCGCATCGTCGACACGCTGGACGACGCCATAGAGCACATCGCGCGCTGGGGTTCGGGCCACACCGACGCCATCGTCACGGAAGACCTGTCGGCCGCGCAGCGCTTCCAGCGCGAGGTGGATTCCAGCTCGGTCTATGTCAATCTGCCGACCTGCTTCGCCGATGGCTTCGAGTACGGCCTGGGCGCAGAGATCGGAATTTCCACGAACCGCCTGCATGCCCGTGGCCCGGTCGGCCTTGAAGGTTTGACCACGCTGAAATGGGTACTTAGCGGCGAAGGCCAGACACGCGGCTGATCTCCGGCCGCCGCGCACGCCGGGGGAACCCCGGCACCTGCGCATCGCTGACGCAGCCCTGAACACGGGGCTGCGCCAAGCCTTCTACAATATGGCCAGGATTTTCCAGGCTTCTTATCATCCCGACGCGGCACGCCGCGCACTCTCGAGACCCCCCATGCATTCACCCGTCATGGCCATGGCCTTCAGCCTATTCGTGCTCTGCTTCATCACCTGCTCGATCAGCGGCATCGTATTGTTCTTCTTCAAAAGCAAGCAGATCAACGCCACGCTGAAACACCCATACCTGCAGCACCGCCCGTTCAAGCAGTACCCGCTATCCATCCAGGCAGCCATCATGCTGGATTACTTTTTCCGCCTGATGTTCCCCGGCACCCGCGTCTGGCTGATCGGCAACGCCAACGACCTGCTTGGCCATGTCGATCCCAAAAAGACGCCCCTGGCGTTGAAGTGGCCCATCGTCGGGTTCTGGGGCTCTTGCTGGTTGGGTCTTATCGCCATGATCGTGCTGTGGATCATGCTCTATCTGGGAGCCTGACCCCATGCAGATCAGAATCGAAGACTATCCCGGCAGCCTGGAAGCGGCTCGCACGTTGATCGCCGCGCGCGATGCCGGCGTCGCTGGCCCTCGGCTGCCCGCCGCCTGCCGTCCGCAGTCGCTCGGCCAGGCGTTCGCCGTGCAGCAGCGCACCGCGCAGTTGCTGCAAGAAACCCGGCAAGACCGCATCGCGGCCTGGAAGAGCGCACTGCCGTCGCCGGAAAAAACCGTGGTGGCGCCGATCTATGCGTCAAACGCGGCCTACGCCGAAGCCGGCCCTATCGCCAGCCGCACCGCCATCGTCCGCATCGAACCCGAAATCGCGTTCGAACTGGCGCATGATCTGCCGGCGCGCGACACCCCCTACTCCGAAGCCGACGTCGATGCGGCGATCGGCGGCGCGCGGCTCGCGCTGGAAGTCCTGGGCTGCCGTTATGCTTCCCCCGAACATGTCAGCCTGCCGGAACTGCTGGCGGACCATATGTTCAACCAGGGCATCGTGCTGGGTCCACGCATCGCCTCGCCTGAAGCGGCTCCCGCCAGCATGAGCCTGACCCTGGCAGTCGACGGCCAGGAAATCGAACAGCACGCCGGTTTCCACCCGAACGGCCACCCCAAGGCGGGGCTGTATTGGCTGGCCAACTTCCTGCGCGAGCAGGGCCTGGGCCTGCATGCGGGCCAGCATGTCATTACGGGGTCTTACGCCGGCTTCCTGGACGTGCCCGCCAATCAAGACATCGAAATAACCTACGGCGATCTTGGCGTGCTGCGCCTGAAGTTCAGCAAGTAAGCCGCCGCATACCCGCACCACAGACCGCACCAGAGCCCGCCCCATGCTGACCCTGCGCCCCTTCGCGAATTCAGACTTTCCCTTGCTGGCCAGTTGGTTCGCAAGCCTGCCGGAGGTCGTGCAGTGGGGCGGCTCGCACCTGTCGTTCCCACTGACGCAAGCAGAGATGGACGACATGCTGGCGCAAGGGCAAACGCGGCCGCCCAACCGCCGCTGCTGGATGGTTTGCCGTGATGGCACGCCCGTGGGCCATGCGCAATTGGCGTACGACTGGCGCGACGGCAATGCGCGCTTGGGCCGCGTCGCCATCGCCCCTGCCGAACGCGGGCAGGGTCTTGCGCGGCCGATGGTCACGCTGATGATCGAAGAGGCCTTCCAGACACCCGGCATCGAGCGCCTGGAGCTGAACGTCTACATGTTCAATACCCCCGCCATCCGTACGTACCAGGCGCTGGGTTTCACCATGGAAGGCGTCAGGCGCTCGTCCACCCGAGCGGGTGACGAGCGTTGGGACACCGGCATGATGGGGTTGCTGCGCAGCGAGTGGCAAGGCGCCACGCCCCTGCCTGCCGCTACGCCCCGTTGAACTAACGCGGCTCGGGCTCCGCGATGCTGACGGGTTCGCCGGCGGCTTCAATCACTTCGCCTGCCGCCAGGCACAGGTCTTCCCGGTAACGCCCCGCCACGATTTGCACGCCGACCGGACTCTGCCCCACGCTGCTCATGGCGCGCCCCATCGCAACCGACAACGCGGGCAAACCCATGAAGGGCACGCCGATCTGGGTCAGCTGCGCCCGCCACACGCGGGCATAGGCTGCATCGCCCTGCAAGTCGAGATTGTCCGGAAACGGCAGTTCGGCCGACACCGGCAAAAGCAGGATGGGATAGTCCACGAAGAACAATTCCCACAAGCGCGTGAGCGTCGCGCGACGCGTCAGCACGGCTGAAAAGTTGTTCAAGTCCGCGCCCGCGGCCTTATCGCGTTGGCCACGCAACGCAACCAGCGCCCCGGGGTCGCCTTCCTTTTCGGCGGCGGCCAACATGCCGTCATAGCCGTCCGCCATCCACATGCGAATCTGAAGATCAGCGGCCTCTTGCAGCGGCGGAAGCGAATCCAGTGTGTCTACCGTCCAGCCGGCCTCGGTCAGCCTGCGGGCGGCTTCCTGCAAGGCCTTCACGACCGCCGGTTCGGTTTCCATGCCTTCGGGGTTCACGCACAGCGCGGCGCGCCGCGGCACTTCGGGCCCGACCAACGGCGCGGGCACCCACCAGGGGTCTCGCGGGTCGGCCGCGGCCAGCGCTGCCAACCCCAAGCGCACATCGGCGATCGTGCGCCCCAACGGCCCCGACACGGCCGTTAATTGTCCGCCAATCGAACGCTCCGGCAAGGCGGCGTTGTACGCAGCCACGCGGCCCAGCGACGGGCGCAGCCCATGCACACCGCACGCATAGGCGGGATAGCGGATCGACCCGGCGATGTCCGTGCCGTGCGCCAGATGCCCGATGCCGGCCGCGACCGCCGAGGCAGCCCCGCCCGACGAGCCGCCCGGCGTCAGCGCCGCATTGCGGGGATTGCGCGTATCGCCATGCACCAGGTTGTTCGTGAACCAACGCAACGAAAACGCGGGCGTGTTGGTGCGGCCCAGGATGACCGCGCCGGCCCGCCGCAAGTTGTCGACGACAGGGCTATTGACCGACGCAATCAGGTCCTTCTGCAGCTTGACGCCGTTGGTGGTGGCATAGCCCGCCTGATCCACATTGACCTTCACGGTAACGGGCACGCCGGCCAACATGCCGGGGGCTTCCCCGCGCGCCAAGGCGGCGTCCACCGCCGCCGCCTGGTCCAGTACGTCTTCGGGACGGTGGTCGACCACCGCATTGACCGCAGGATTCACGGCATTCAGCCGATCCAGCGCGCTACGCGCCGCGTCCACGGCGGACAGGTCGCGATTGCGAATACGGGTGGCAAGTTCAACTGCGGATAAACGCCAGATTTCGGACACGCGTCACTCCTGAGGGATGATTTTGGTACCCACCTTAGCGCCTGCAGCGCCCGCCCACAAGCCACGGTTTACCGCAGTTGCGCGGCCCGCCCAAGCGTCTCCCGGCCCAGCCCTTGGTCCTGCCCTTGGTCGCGCACGCGTTCGCTACCCGCCGGTTTCGAAGACATCCACGATCGCGTCCGCCACCGCCCGCACACGGGCCGTGCGGTTCAGGTCGCCGTGCATCACCAGCCACAGGTCGTAGGGTTCGCTGCGGGCTGGCCAGATGCGGACAAGGTCCGGATAGTCCGCGGCCATGTGCGTGGGCACCTCGCCTATCCCCAGGCCGGCCGCCACTGCCTCGATGATCATCAGCCCGGAATTCAGCTCGATCGCCACATGGCCATTGCCCGTGGGTTCGCCACAGAACGTGTCCGACCAGCCCGGCAGCACCGACTGCTGATAGGTCACCAGCGCATGGCCGGCGAATGCCGTGCCCGGCCGCGGTTCGCCATGCTGGGCCAGATAACTGCGCGACGCGTACAGCCCGACTTCCTTGCGCGCCAGATGGCGTTGGATCAAGTCCGGGCTGTCGGGCTTCACGTTGCGGATCGCCAGGTCCGCCTCGCGCCGCGTCAGGTTACTGATCTGGATCGACGCTGAAAGCACTACCCGGATGTCCGGATGCTGCGCGTGCACCCGGCGGATCGCCTCCATGATGAAGTAGCTCGCCACCGTTTCCGAAGCGGCCACCCGCACCACCCCGGACAAGCGGTGATCCAGCCCCTGCATCTGCCGCTGTAGCTGATCGGCCGCCTGCTCCATGCGTTCGGCGGCGGCAAACGCCAGCTCGCCTGCCGCGGTAGGCACATAGCCGCCCGGCGTGCGCAGGAACAGCCGTGCGTCCAGCGAAGACTCCAACGCCGCCAGCCGCCTGCCCGCGGTCGCCTGGTCGATCTGCAGCAACGCCGCCGCGCCTCGCAACGTGCCAATGCGATAGATGGCCAGGAAAATCCTGGCGTTGTCCCAGTCCATGACACCCTTTATTTACCGCGCCGCGCGGCGCTATTTGATGCAATTTTGCATGACTATAAAGCAGTTATAGGGATTTTTTGCATCAAGAAAAACTTCTAAGCTTGCCCCCTCGAAATGCCGCAACGCCCATCGCCCTCATGTCTACCGCCTGCCCTCACCCGCCTGCTCCCGTCCCCGCCGTGGACCTCCAGCCCGCCAACGGCTGGCTGCCCCTCGTCACGCTGGCCATCGGCTTCGTCATGGCCATGCTGGACGTCACCGTGGTCAACGTGGCGCTGCCCAGCATCGCCCTGCAGTTCACCGTCCCGCTCACCGATCTGGTCTGGATCGTGGACGGCTACACGCTTACCTTCGCCGCCCTGCTTCTGGTGGCTGGCGCCCTGGCGGACCGCTACGGCGCAAAGACCATCTACCTGTGTGGCCTGGGCGTGTTCACGCTGGCGTCGCTGCTTTGCGGCCTGGCGCCGGACGGCAATTCGCTGATCGCCGCCCGCATGCTGCAAGGCGTGGGCGCCGCCCTGTTCATGCCCAGTTCCCTGAGCTTGCTGACGCACGCCTATGAGGACGAGCACGTGCGAAACCGCATGTTGGCGGCATGGTCGGCCATCGTCGCGGTAGCGGGCGCTTCGGGTCCGCTGCTGGGCGGCGTGCTGATTCACCAATTCGGCTGGCGCAGCATCTTCCTGATCAATCTGCCGCTGGGCGTCGCCGGCCTGTGGTTGGCCCGCCGACGCATCCAGGCGGCTCCGCGGCGCCCCCGCGCGCTCAATCCGCTGAGCCACCTGCTGGGTGTGATCGCGTTGTCATCCCTGTGCTTCGTGCTGATCCAGGGCAACGCCTATGGCTGGACATCAAGCCGGATCGCGGGCGTCGCCGCGCTATGCGCCATTGCCGTCGTCCTGCTGGTGCGCCGCGAACGCCGCCACGCCGAACCGATCCTGCCGCGCGCCCTGTTCAAGACGACGCAATTCGCCGCATCCAACGGCGTGGGTTTCCTGATCAACCTGGCGTCCTATGGGCAATTGTTCCTGCTCAGCCTGTTCCTGCAGCATGCGCGCGGCACCGACGCCCTGCAGACGGGCATCCAATTGGTCCCCATGCTGGCCGTGTTCTCCATCGGCAACATGATTTCGGGACGCGTCTCGGCACGCTGGAACGTCTCGGCCTCTCTGCTGGGCGGCGTGTCGCTTGCCGCCCTCATGAGCGCGGCCGGCATCTACGCGTTCTCGCCGGACATGGCCTACTGGCCATTCGCCGCCATGGTCGCGCTTGGCAACCTGGGCGTCGGCATCGCCGTGCCCGCCATGACCAGCGTCGTCATGCAAGTCTCCGGCAAGCAGCATGCCAACAGCGCGGCCGCCGCGCTGAACGCCAACCGCCAATCCGGCGCGCTGGTGGGTGTGGCATTGATGGGCACGATCCTGCACCTGCTGCCCGACTGGCGCGCCAGCCTGCCCGCGGCATACGTCGTCATCGCCACGAGTTACACGGCTGCGGTCGTGCTGGTCTGGCGGCATCTGCGGCATGGCCGCAATGCCTGACGCCTCACCCTTTTCCGCCCGGCAGGATGGCGATGCCGCGGCCGGCGAAAAACGCGTCGAATACGGCAAGCGGCAACTCTACATCCGTCTGGCTTCCGACTTCGCCCGACGGATTATGAAATGTCACTGACGTGGCGCTCGCCCGTGTCACCAGCACCAGATGGCCGCCTTTGGTCGACGGGAATCGATCGGTCTGGCGGATGTCCGGATGCACCGATGCCATGAAGTAGTCGGCGTCCTCCAGCACCGCCGGGAGTTCGCAGGCGCCCAGCCCGACGTGCACCCGGGCATCCAGGCCGAACTCGTCGGCGACGAAGCGTACGAACGGCGCATAGATCAGCCCCTTGATCTCGCCGTCGCGGTCCGTATAGGCGCCGAACGGCACGCTGCGCCGAGCCAGCTCCAGCGTGGGATGGATCTGCCCGCTGCGCGCCGCCAGCACCATTTTCAGGCAGGCCATGCCACAGACATGATTGGCCCATCGGGCGTATTCCTCGACGTCCCGCGCCCCAGAGGTCCGCCACGCCGGATCGTCGGCCAGGGCCAGCTCTTTCCGGATGAACGATCCGGCTAGGTGGGCCGACTCCCATTGGCAAAAATACGGCACGGCCGATTGGCCGGAAGACAGACTATCCACGTCGCGCTCCGCATGTACCTCAACGTCCGCCATCTTGCCGTCAGATCCGTGCCGTGGCAACGGTCCGGTGTTTGCTTCACAATGCGGTGACCCCCCAAAACCGGAGAGCCGCATGCCCAGCACCGCCACGTCCAATCCGACCATCCGCAGCGTCGCCATTGTCGGCGCCGGCACCATCGGCGCCAGTTGGGCCGCCCTCTTTCTGGCGCAAGGGTTGGACGTCGTCGTCTGCGACCCGTCCCCCGATGCCGAATCGCAGACCCGCGCGCGCGTGGATGCGGCATGGCCCGTGCTGGCTGAATTGGGCCGGGTGGTCCAAGGCGCCTCATCCGATGCGTTACGCTTCGACCCCGATCTGTCCACTGCCCTGGCCGGCGTGGATTTCGTGCAGGAAAACGCGCCAGAACGAGAAGACTTCAAGACCGATCTCTTCGCGCGCATCGACGCCATCCTGCCGCCGCACGTGATCGTCGCTTCCAGTTCGTCGGGCCTCATCATGAGCCGCCTGCAATCGCGTTGCCGCCATGCCGCGCGTTTCGTCATCGGCCATCCGTTCAACCCGCCGCACCTGATCCCCTTGGTCGAAGTGGTAGGTGGGGACCAGACGTCCGCGGACACCATCGACCGCAGCATCGCCTTCTATCGGGCGATGGGTAAATACCCCATCCGCCTGAACAAGGAAGTGCCCGGCCACATCGCCAACCGCCTGCAAGCCGCGTTGTGGCGCGAAGCCATCCACTTGGCCGCTGAGAATGTCGCCAGCGTGGCCGATATCGATGCCGCCGTATCCCAAGGCCCAGGCCTGCGCTGGGCGCTGTTCGGCCCGCATATGACCTTCAACCTGGGCGGCGGCGCCGGTGGCCTGGCCAACTTCATGGACCACCTGCTGGGCCCCGTGCAGACGTGGTGGGACGACCTCGGCGCACCCCAGGTCACCCCCGAACTGCAACGGCGCCTCATTGAAGGTGTCAACGCCGAAGCCGGTCAACGCGGCATCGCCGAGCTCGTGGAAAAACGCGACGCCCAACTCACGGCGCTGCTCAAGACCTTGGGCGGCCAGCCCCCTTCTCCCTGAAGAGGGCGATGCGCCCTGGGAAGCCCCCGGTGCCCTGCGCCGGCTGCGTGGTGCTGGTAACCTAAACGCTTGGCTTCCTACCTCGACTCGACCAAGGAATATCCGAATGACCGTTGTCACCCAAGACCCCGGGCAGTCCCGCTTCACCGCCACCGTAGACGGCGTTCTTTGCGTACTGGACTATCAACTGCAAGGCGATGTCATGGCCATCGTGCATACCGGCGTGCCCAGCCAGGTGGGCGGCCGCGGCATCGCGGCCGAACTCACCAAATTCGCGCTGGAAACGGCACGCGTCAACGGCTGGAAAGTTCGCCCCTTGTGCTCCTACGCCGAGGTCTACATGCGACGCCACCCCGACTACGACGACTTGCGCGCCTAGGCGCCCCGCTGCACATCGTGACGAAGAAATCATCGGCCCTGACCGCATCCTGTCCTTGTGGCGGCGCGGCCTACGCACACTGCTGCGGGCGCTGGCATGAAGGCCCCCTGGCCATGCAGGCTCCCACGGCCGAAGCGCTGATGCGCTCGCGCTACAGCGCTTTCGTGCTCGACAAGCTGCCCTACCTGCTCGCCACCTGGCATCCCAGCACCCGGCCCGCCTCCCTTGAGCCGAATCCGCCTGATCTCAAGTGGCTCGGGCTGGCTATCAAGCAAGCCCGTGATCAGGACGCCGACCACGCCACCGTGGAATTCGTTGCCCGCAGCCGCCAAGCCGGCCGCGCGCACCGCTTGCATGAAGTCAGCCGCTTCGTCAGGGAAAACGGCCGCTGGTACTACGTGGACGGTGACCTGCATTAACGGCCACCGCAGCGGGCATGGCTCCTGATCTGAGGCGGCGCGAAGCTGCCCCTGTGACGCTCCCATCATCCTCATACGCCAGCCACACTGTGCGCTATAGGCCGGCCAAACGCTGGAAATCCGTCTCGACGGCCTGCGTTAACGCCGCCACCAACTGGCGGTCCAGGCCGCTTGCCGCGCGCGGGTTACCCACGATCGCCAGCTCGGTCGGCGGCACCGCCGCCAGCCCGTCTTGCGCACCCAACAGCGCATGCGTCTGCAACTTGGCGAACGCGGGCAGCAAGCTTACGCCCAGTCCCGCCGCCACGGCAGCTTGAACGCCTGCCAGGCTATGGCTGTGATACGCAACATGCCAAGCCCGGCCCGCGCTTTCCAGCGCATAAATCATCCGCTTGCGATAAATGCAGCCCTGTGGAAACAGCACCAGCGGCACGGCATCGGTTCCCGCCAGATGACGCTTGTCGCCCACCCATACCAGTTGCTCCGGCCACGCCGCAAGACAGGCGCCGTCACCCGGCTCCCGCTTGACCAGCGCCAGGTCCAGATCGCCCGAGGCAAGTCGGTCGCGCAGATCCGTGCTCATGCCGCTGATCGTCTGCAGCCGCGCGTCGGGATGCCGAGCGACAAAGCCTGCCAGCAACACCGTCAGTCGAGACACGTCGAAGTCTTCCGGGATGCCCAACCGCAACACCCGCGCCGCGCGCGGTGCCGCCACGACATGCTCGGCTTCGTCAGCCATGGCCAGCAGACGACGCGCGTAGGCCAGCATCAACTCGCCGTCCTCCGTCGCCACGACATCGCCGCCCGCGCGATCGCGCAGCAAAAGCGTCTTGCCGACAGTCTGCTCCAGCTTGCGCACCTGCTGGCTCACTGTGGACTGCGTGCGATGCACGCGGCCAGCCGCGCGCGTGAAGCTGCCTTCATCCACGACACACACCAGCGTTCTCAGGAGTTCAAGATCCAACATAGAGGATTTGATATCCACCTATCGACACTGGCCAGACGGGTTGATATCTATTTATCAACTGAAGTGAGTTTAATTATTAATTTTACGACTTTCAAAGCCGGACCGTAAGCTGATCCCATCCCAGGCACTTCACTCACGAGGAAACCGACATGCCGCTGGATCACCTCTCCCGTCCCCAATGGCTGACCTTCGACTGCTACGGCACCCTGATCCAATGGGACGAAGGTTTGCAAGCCGCCGTCTCGCGGATCCTGTCGGCCAGCACCGATGCGCAAGACGCACCCACGCCAGCACAGTTCCTGCATGTCTATGATGAACACGAACACCGGTTGGAACGCACGCCGCCGCACCGTGCCTTTGCCGACATCACGCGCGAATCGCTGCGTCTGACGATGCAGGACCTGGGCCTCGCATATCGTCCAGAAGACGCCGAAATGCTGATCGACGGCATCTCCGCCATGCCTCCGTTCCCCGAAGTCGTGGAAACGCTGGCCACCTTGAAGCAGGCCGGCTTCCGCCTATGCATCATCTCCAATACGGACGATCAGATCATCGCCGGCAATGTCGCCCGGTTGGGGGGCCATATCGACCGTGTCATCACTGCCGAGCAGGCAGGCGCCTACAAGCCTTCGCGCAAGATCTTCGCTCATGCCCACAATAGCCTGGCTGTCACACCCGATCAGGTGGTGCATATCTGCGCCAGCCCCCATTTGGACCATGCCGCGGCCCGGGACATCGGCTTTCGTTGCGTATGGATCGACCGCGGCACGGGCCGCAAACGCTTGCCGGACTATCGCCCGGACGCTACCGTACCCACTTTGGACCGTGTGCCCGAATTGTTCCGCGAGGCCGGCTGGCTCTGATCGAGACAGGCGCCCGCATTCCTCTCCTAATCCTTGAAGGCAGTCATGAATCAAGACCCCCGCTTCGCCGATGCTTTATTTCATGCCGAACCCGTTACCGCGCTTCGCGCGGATCTGGCACTTGCTTTGCGGGCAGCCGCCGCGCATGGCTTGGGCGAAGGCGTGTGCAACCATTTCAGCGTGGCACTGCCTGGCGATCCGGACCACTTCCTGCTCAACCCGCGCGGCTTGATGTGGAATGAGGTGCAGGCGGACGACATCGTGCTGATCGATGCTCACGGCAATAAGCTGGCCGGCCGCCACGAAGTGGAGCCCACCGCCATGTTCATCCATGCCGCCATTCACCGTATTGCGGGCAAGGCCTGTGTCCTGCACACGCACATGCCCTATGCCACGGCATTGACGCTGACATCCGATCGCGGGCTGGACAC
Source organism: Achromobacter maghribensis (assembly GCF_057334215.1). Lineage (NCBI taxonomy): Bacteria > Pseudomonadati > Pseudomonadota > Betaproteobacteria > Burkholderiales > Alcaligenaceae > Achromobacter > Achromobacter maghribensis. The sequence goes on from NZ_JBHFII010000020.1 coordinate 159,502, forward strand.
CACGTTGTCGCAGAACGCCATGCGCTTCCACGGACGCTTGGCCATCGACGAAAACTATAACGGCCTGGCGCTGGACATCAGCGAAGGGGAACGCATTGCCCGCGCCATGCAAGGCGCCGATATTGTTTTCCTGGGCAACCACGGTGTCGTCGTCTGCGGAGAACGCCTCGATTACGCCTACGACGACCTCTTTTTCCTCGAGCGCGCCTGTACCGCGCAGGTCCTGGCGCAATCCACGGGACGGCCACTAAAGCCCGTTGATACCGCTATCGCCAGCAAGGTCGCCGCGCAGATTCAAAGCGAGCGCTTGCAATCCGAACTGTTCTTCGCCGCCCTGCGCCGTCAACTGCCCTGACGACAATGCCGTAGTGACTTTACTGGGACGGCTGCGCTGTGACGGCTTTGCTCTCACTCCGCCTGGTTTTCCCTTCAGCCAATTAAAAACCCCCTCGCGGCGTCAGCCGCGAGGGGGTTTCTTTATCCGAGTTGCGTGCATCGCATTCCGTTCGCCCAAAGACAAAACCCCACAGGATTACCTGTGGGGTTTTGCGGAATAAAAGCCTGACGATGACCTACTTTCACAGACGTCCGTCCACTATCATCGGCGCGAAGGCGTTTCACTGTCCTGTTCGGGATGGGAAGGAGTGGTACCACCTTGCTATGGTCGTCAGGCGTAACTGGTT
>NZ_JBHFII010000021.1:0-22018 GCF_057334215.1 Achromobacter maghribensis
GTGCTGCTCAGTGGCGGCGTTGGCCTGACGCCGATGGTGTCGATCCTGAACCATCTGGTCCGCAACAACGATGAGCGCCAGATCCGCTTCGTGCACGGCTGTCGCAACCGGTCGGTGCATGCCATGAAAGACCACGTCAACCGCATCGCCGCCGAGCGCGGCAACGTGCGCAAGGCTGTGTTCTATGAAGAAATCGGCCACGATGATGAACCGGGGCGCGACTACGATCACGCCGGCCGCCTGGACTTGCGCGCCATCCGCGATGACGTCATCGTGCCCGGCGCCGACTACTACCTGTGCGGACCCGCGCCGTTCATGCTGGCTCAGCGCGAAGTACTGCTGGCGCTAGGCGTGGGGCCTGACCGCATCCATGCCGAAGCTTTCGGCACCGGCGGCGCGCCGGCCTGACGGTGTATCCTGGCGGCCTGATCCGCCTGGGCCGCCAGGCACCCGTCTTCCTCCTATGCAACTGACCCGATTCACCGACTTCGGCCTGCGCGTCTTGATGTATCTGACGCAATGCCGCGACCGGCACGCCGCCGTCACCATCCCGGAGATCGCCGGACGCTTCGACGTGTCCCGCAATCACCTGGTCAAGGTGGTGCACTTCATGGCGCAGCGGGAATGGGTCAACACCACGCGCGGCAAGGGCGGGGGCCTGAATCTGGCCCGGCCAGCTTCCGAATACCGGGTGGGCGACCTGATCCGCGAACTTGAACAGCAGGGGCCTTTGATCGATTGCCGCGAACCGCCCTGTGCCCTGGACGGCTCCTGCCGCCTGTCCGGCGTGCTGGCGCAAACCCTGAACGCCTTCTACGACGCCCTTAACGCCTACACGCTGGCTGACCTGGTGCGAGACCCTACCGCCGCGGCCATCATCAAGCTGCACCGCGCCGCCTGACGCGGGGCATGACGTTTTGTTATGGATGCTGCCCGCTTTGGCATTTGCCGCGCGGGCGCTGCACGTTCCAGAATAGCGGCGTGGGGGCATAAACCCTTTTTTTTTAGGACTCGGGCATGCGCGTTTGCGTAATTGGTGCGGGCGTTGTTGGCGTGACCTCCGCTTATTTCCTGGCGCGCCAAGGGCACGATGTGGTGTTGGTGGACAGCCAGGCGCGCCCGGCGGAAGTGTCCAGCTACGCCAACGGCGGCCAGCTCAGTTATAGCTATGTGGCGCCGTTGGCCGGCCCGGGCGTATTGCCCAACGTGCCCGGCTGGTTGTTGCGCCAGGATTCGCCACTGCGTTTCCGGCCTCGGCTGGACCTGCATCAATGGCGTTGGTGCCTGCAGTTCGCGCTGGCGTGCCGCGCGTCGGTCGCTCGGGCGTCCACGGCCCAGTTGCTGGGCCTGTCCTACTTGAGCCGCGACGTCATGCATACCTTGCTGGCGCAGGAAGACCTGGATTTTGGCCATTTGAAGAACGGCAAGCTGATTGCCTACCGCAGCGCCGCCTTGCTGGACAAGGCGCGCGCGCTGGTGGCGTACCAGGCGGGGCACGGCGCCGACCAGCAAGTGCTGGACGCCGCGCAGACGCTGGCCATGGAGCCGGCGCTGGCCGCCATGGGTGACAAGCTGGCCGGCGCGATCTACACCCCCAGCGAAGAGGCGGGCGACTGCCGCCAGTTCACCGAGGCGTTGTTCGACCGCCTGCAGGCATTGGGCAATGTGGAATGCGCCATGTCCAATCCGGTGTCCGGCCTGCAACGCGAAGGCCGGCGCATCGTCGCGGTGAACACCCGCGAGGGCGACATCGGCGCCGACGCGGTCGTGCTGGCCACCGGTGTCGGCACGCGCGCCTTGCTCAAGCCGTTGGGCCACGACGTGCCCTTGTATCCGTTAAAGGGCTACAGCCTGAGCGTGCCGCTATCCGCCGACGACGCCGTCGCGCCGCACATCAGCGTGACCGACTATGAACGGCGCATCGTCTACGCCCGCGTGGGCGGCGTGCTGCGGATCGCGGCCATGGTCGATATCGGCAGCGCCAACGCCGATATCGAACCGGCGCGCGTGGCATTGTTGAAGCGGCAGGTGCACGAGGCCTTTCCGGCATTGGACTTGCGCCAGGCCGTGCCTTGGGCCGGCCTGCGTCCCGCCACGCCGACGGGCAAGCCGCTGATCGGGCGCAGCGGCGCGGCCGACAACCTGTGGCTGAACATCGGCCAGGGGGCGCTGGGATTCACGTTGGCCTGCGGTAGCGCGGCATTGCTGACCGCGCAGATGGCGGGCCTGGAACTGCCGCTGGACCCCGCGCCTTTCCGCCCGTGATGCTTGCGCCGGGATAGGCGGATATGTCCATTTTGCGATAGCTGCTGCCTTTTCATCGGCAGACGGACCTTCGCGCGCTCAATAGGATAGCGATTGTTCCCCCGCCACGCGCCTTGACGGCATGGGGGCGGGCGGGACCCGATCCCTTTCTGCGAGCGCATTCATCATGTCCTTTCTGTTCCCCTTGTTCGCCATCTTGTTCTGGGCGGGCAATGTCATCGTGTCCAAATTGGCGGCCAGCGCCATCTCTCCCACCGCGATCACGTTCTATCGCCTGGTGCTGGCCCTGTTCCTGATGGGGCTGTTCACGGCCCGCCCTGCGTGGCGCAACCGCAAGACCATCTTGCGGCACTGGCCCAAGCTGGCGCTTTATGGCGCCTTGTCGTCGGCGGTGTTTCAGGCGCTGTCCTACCGCGCGGCGGAAACCACCACCGCCACCAACATGGCCATTCTGACGGCGTTGATCCCCCTGCTGAGCATGCTGCTCAGCGTCGTCATCTTGCGCGACCCCCTTACGCTGGGCATGGCCGCGGGCGGGGTGATGTCGTTCCTGGGGCTGCTGTACCTGGTGGGGCAGGGCGACATGCTCAGCGTGTTCCAGCACGGCATCCATGCAGGCGATGGGCTGATGCTGCTGGCCGGCTTGTCGTATGCGTTGTACGGAGTGCTGCTGCGCTACTGGAAGGTGCCGGTTCCCGCCTGGCAGTCCACCTTCGTGCAGTCGATTTTCGCGCTGCTGTACATGCTGCCTCTGTACCTGCGCGTGCCGGCGGCGCAGGCCGCGCTGGACGTGAAGACCATTCCCCTGATTCTCTATGCCGGCATTTTCTCGTCGGTGTTGCTGTCCTATCTGTGGATCGAAGGCGTGCATCGCCTGGGGCCCAACCGTTGCAGCATTTTCATCAACCTGCTGCCGCTGTTCACGGCGCTGGCGGCATTCGTCATGCTGCGCGAGCAGTTGCACGCGTATCACCTGCTGGGCGGGGCAGTAACGCTGGCGGGTGTGCTGATGGCCCAGACGGTGCAGCGTCCGTTGATGCGCCGGGCGCCCGCCGCGCCGTTCACCGCCGCCGCCGCCAAGCGCTAGCAAGCCGGTTCACTGCGGTTCAAGCTGGCGCGCCCGTTCACGGGCGTTCAATACAAGCGCTTCCCGCTGCGCGATAGTGCGGCTCTTTAGCGGGAGCGCTCATGAGCCTTTTCCAGAGAACCACCATTGCCCTGGCGCGCAGCCCGATGATGGGCCGCGCGATGCGGGCGATGGCGGCCCGGTCGTCACTGGCCAGCCGCTTCGTCGGCGGCCCGGATGTGGATGCCGCGGTCGGGACCGCCTTGCGGCTACGCGAAGCGCACGGCATCCGCGCCTCGCTCTTCTATCTGGGCGAGTACGTGGCGGATCCGGCCGCCATCGAACACAACGTCACGCAATCCATTGCCGCCTGCGAGGCGCTGGGCAGGGCGGGGCTGGACGTGCATGTGTCCGTGGACCCCACCGCCATCGGCTACATGGACAGCGACGCGCGGGGCGAAGCGAACGCGCGGCGCATCGGCGCGGCGGTGTCGCGGGCCGCGGGTGGTGGGCAGGATTGGGTGGTGCTGGACATGGAAGATTCCGGCATCCGGGATCGCACGTGCGGATTGCATCGCGGCTTGCTGGAAGCGGGCTTGCCCGCTGGCCTGACCCTGCAGGCGCGGCGCCGGCGCACGCCGGAAGACCTGCATTGGGCGATTCGGCAGCGGACCTCGCTGCGCCTGGTGAAAGGCGCTTTCCCGGAGCGCGAACTGGACCACGACGGTCGCGCGCGCATCGACCAGGCGTACCTGGACGCGGCCTCCATCATGTTGTCGCCCGAGGCGCGCAAGGCGGGCTTTCTACCCGTCTTCGGCACGCACGACGACCGTTTGGCCGGCGCGATCATGACGATGGCACGTGAGCGCGGCTGGGCGCCGGACGGTTTTGAATTCGAAATGCTCTATGGCGTGCGGCCCGATTGGCAGCTGGCCCTGCGCGGCTTGGGCTATAACGTCAGGGTCTATCTTCCGTTTGGCGGCGACTGGTGGCCGTATGCCATCCGCCGGGTGGGGGAAAATCCCCGTAACGCGTGGCTGCTGGCCCGCTCCCTGGGTTCGGACGGGAGCTACTTCAGCTAGCCGCAAGGGCTTGTACACCATGGCGGTTTCTCAACATATCTGGCATTGCGGCGCGGGCTTGCCCGCCGACGTGCTGATCGCGGATCTTCGCGCGTATCGCTATGCGCCGCACTTCCACGATGCGTGGTCCATCGGTGCGATCGAACACGGCAATTGCGCGTTCACCGTGCATGGCCAGGCGCATGCGGCCGGCGAGGGCGACCTGGTGGTGATCGCGCCCGGCCAGGTCCATACCGGGGGCACCTCGGCCACGCCGTTGGCGTACCGCATGGCGTACATCGACGCCCAGTGGTTCGACGACCATGCGCGTGCCTTGTTTGCCGACGGGGCCCGATTGCCGGGGGCTGTCATCACCGCGCCCGGCCTTTGCGCGCAATGGCTGGCCGCGCTGGCACCGGACCCGATGCCGGATGCGGCCCGGCGCCAACGCCTTTCCGCCGCGTTGTTCGGGCTGTTGGCCGAGCACGCCGAAACCGGCGACCCGGCGCGGGCCGACGTGCCCGACGTCTGCACGCTGCTGCGCGAGCGCATGGCCGCCGATCCGTCCTGCGCGCCTGACCTGGAAGCGCTGGCGCAGGCGCAGGATCGCCACCGCACGACGCTCGTCAAACAGTTTGCCCGTCGCTACGGCCTGCCGCCGCAAGCCTGGTTGCGCAATTGGCGAGTGGCGCGCGCGCGGACGCTGTTGCGCGACGGCTTGCCGTTGGCGCAGGCCGCCCAGGCGGTGGGGTTCGCGGATCAGGCGCATCTGACCCGCGTGTTCAAGCAGGTCTACGGCAGCACGCCCGGCGTGCTGCAAAGGGCTGGCGCGTCCCATACATTGTGAGCGCGGGGCGTCTCGATCCGGTAGTCGGAGTACTTCTGCGTGAAAAATGCGGCGCCCAGCCGCTCTGCCGCCAGTAGCGGCTGGCGGGGATCCGCCGCGACTTCACCGCGCCGATTGCCGGCGCCATGCACATAGCCCACAAAGTCGGAATGGGTGTAGCGCGCGTACTCCTGCACCTGGTGCACGATGCCCAGCGCCGCGCCGGGATAGGTCTCTTCGGACGCGACCGTCAGGCCCAGCCGCTTGCCGGTCATCGCGGCCTTGACCCGTTCCGGTTCGGGGCCCGAGCCGGCGTAATGGGTGAACGACCGGTCGAAGAACGCTTTGGCCTGTGCGGACATGCCATACCAATAGACCGGCGTGCAGAGCAGAAGGCCGTCGGCCGGCAGAAAATGTTCCAGGAACAGTTCGGCGTAGCGATCCGCGGGCGGCGAGCCGCGCCGCAGGTCGGGCAGGAAGCCCTGAATGTAGTCGTCCAGGAACAGCAGGGTGGTGAAGATGCCCGCCGCATCGGCGCCACGTTGCGCGGCCGCTGCCAGCGCGGCGCTGTTGCCGTCGCGCCGGGGGCTGCCCACCAGGATGAGCAGCTTGTGCTTGTGGTGATTTGAATTCATGCCTTGTCCTCGGGGTTCGGGGGTTTCTTTGTAGGAAAGAGCAACTGTAGGCATGCACGAACCCGGCGACAAATGACGATTCCTTGGCTAAGATGAATTAATTTCATGTGTTGGCCACATCCATGTTTGCTTCCCTTCCCGTCACGGCGCTGCGGACCTTCGAGGCGGCGGCCAGGCTGCGCAGCTTCAAGTCCGCCGCGGCCGAGCTTGCGGTGACACCCACCGCGGTGTCGCATCAGATCAAGGCGTTGGAACGGCAGGCAGGGGTCGCGCTGTTCGATCGCGTGCCGCGCGGCGTGCGGCTGACCGATGCCGGTGCGCGCCTGTTCGTCAGCGTGCATGGCGCATTGCTGGATATCGCCCAGACGCTGGATGCCTTGCGGCCGGCGCCCGCGTCTGGCGCGCTGACGGTTTCCACCACGCATTCCTTCGCGGCGCTGTGGTTGGTGCCCCGCCTGGGGCGCTTCTACGATGCCTATCCGCAATACCAGTTGCGCTTGAATGCTGGCGCGGATCCCGTGGACTTGCTGCAGGACGCCAGCGTGGACGTCGCGATCCGGTACAGCCCGCGCGCCTATCCCGCCCTGCACGCCGCCTGCCGGTTGCCGGAATGGTTCAGCGTGTACGGCGCGCCCGCGCTCGTCGCGCAAGCCGGAAAGCGCGCGCCAGCGCTGGTGACGGTGCGCTGGCGGGATTCGCAACTGTATGACCAAGGTTGGCAGGCCTGGTGCGAAGCGGCGCGCTTGCCGTCGTGGCGCAAACCGGCGGCGGTGCATGCCTATACCGAAGAGCATTACGCCCTGCAGGCGGCCATCGCGGGGCAGGGCCTGGTGCTGGCCAGTTCCGTCATGGTGTCGGACAGCGTGGGGGCGGGCACGCTGGCGGCGTATCGTCCTGACGTGCGCGTGGCCGGGTCCGCCTATACCGCGCTGTGCGCGCCGGGCCGCGAACGCCATCCGCCCGTCAAGGCGTTCCTGGACTGGTTGAGCCGCGAGTTCCAGGCATAGCGCGGCCGGTCGTGTCCAGCGAGCCTGGCGTGGACTTCGGCATGGATTTGGGCACGGACTTCGGCAGCAGCGGCAGCGCAGCCAGCATGCACAACCCGGCGATCACCCAGGTGGCTGGCCAGGAGCTTGCGGCAACCACGTGGGGGATCGCCAGCGGCGTCAGGAACAGGCCCAGGTAGACGCAGCTGTTGGCCATGCCCAGCGCCGTGCCTGCACGGGTCGCGCCGGCCAATGTCGCCAACTCGGTATAGGCCACGCCGTGCCAGGCGGATGCGCAGATGCCCGCCGCGGCAAGCAGGCTGGCCGCGGCCAGCACCGCGCCGGGGACGGCCGGTGCGCCTTCGACGCCCCACGCCGTCGCGCCCAATGCCGCGAACAGCAGGCAGCTCAGCCAGGCGCAGCGGCGCAGAAACCCGCGCCGGTCGCCACGGCGGTCCGTCCAACGGCCGCTGGCGATTCTTGCCACCATGGCACCCAATTGCACGGCCACCATCACCATCGTCAACGTGCCGATGCCGGCGTGGCTGAAGTCGTGCAGAAATACCGTGGCGAACGTCAGTACCGCGAATTGCGGGCAGCACATGATGCCGATGGCGACAGCGGCCCGCCAGACGCGGCCGTCCCGCAGCGGGGAGGCGGCCTCCCGCGCCGGAGCGGTGGTGGCGGACGCCGCCGACGAATCGGATTGAGCCATTCCGGCAATCCGGGCCGGCGCCGCCCGGACGCGCTCCGGCTCACGCAGCCACACCGCTGCCAGCGCGGCGGCCAGGCCGCACATCACGCTCAGCGCGCCGAATACGGCGCCAAAACCCGCGTGCGCCGCCAGCCATGGCAGCAGCAGGGCGCCCAGGCCTCCGCCCAACGGCACGGCGGTTTGCCGGATGCTCATGGCCAGCCCGCGTTCCCCTTCGTCGAACCAGGCCATCACCGCCCGTCCGCTAGCGCCGTTGACGCTGCCGCCCAGGATCCCGACCAGCACCAGGCCCGGCGCCAGCAGCCACAGCGCGGGCACGCCATTGACGGTGGGCGAGGCGAACCCGCTCATCCAGGCCAGCGCCGCCGCGGTGGCGCCCAAGCCGGTGAGCAGCACCGGCCGGTCGCCCCAGCGATCGGTCAGCAGGCCCCAGGGCAATTCGAACAGGGCCACGCCCAGCCCCAGCAGGCCCAGCGCCAGGCCCAATTGGTCGTTGTCCAGCTGGTAACCCGACCGCATGAACACCGCCGTCGTGGGCAGGCCGGCCGCCGCCGCGGAGAAGGCGGCATTGGCGGCAACGCCCACCGCCAGCACCTTCCAGCGATGGGAGGGCCGTTGCGCATCGGCCGTTGAAGCGTGGGAGAGAGGCGGGATCATGCAGGGCTCCGAAAGCGCCAAAAAAAGGCATAAAGAAGGGGCGACAAGGGGTCAACCCAGGCGTCAAAGAAATCGACCCGGCCAGTCTGCGCTTCTGCTATCGTTCTGAAAATCAGGAAATATTGTTTGAACAGTTCAAAAATTCAGGACTATTAATGCGACCGGTCACCTTCGATCTGGACGTGTTGCGCAGCTTTGTCGCGGGCGTCGACCTGGGTAGTTTCGGGCGCGCCGCGGACCGGCTGGGGCGCTCCACGTCGGCCATCAGCGCCCAATTGAAGAAGCTGGAAGAGCAGGCGGGCGTGCCTTTGCTTCGCAAGGAAGGCCGCGGCCTGGCGCTGACCGAGGCGGGCGAAACGATGCTGGCCTACGCCCGCCGGCTGCTGGCCCTGAACGACCAGGCTTCGCGCGCCGTGCGCGGCGCCGAACTGCAAGGGCGCGTCCGCCTGGGCTTGCAGGAAGACTTCGGCGAAATGCTGTTGCCGCAGGTGCTGGGCCAGTTCGCCAGGGCGCATCCCAAGGTCAGGATCGAAGCGCGCGTCGGGCGCAATGCCGATCTGCTGGAACGCGTCGCGCTGGGGCAACTGGACCTGGCGCTGGCCTGGGACCACGACGCGCGCGTGCCGCATGGCCAGCGGCTGCTGGAGCTTCCGATGTGCTGGATCGGGCCGGCGGCGCCCGTCGCGTCCCTGTTCCACGACGACGGCGATCTGCCGCTTGTGGCCTTCGAGGCGCCGTGCCTGTTTCGAGATGGCGCGACCCAGGCGCTGGACCGTGCGGATCAGCCCTGGCTGGCGGCTTTCACCAGCCCCAGCCTGGCGGGCTTGTGGGCGGCCGTTACCGCGGGCTTGGGGCTGGCGGTGCGTACGCCGTTGGGCTTGCCCCCCACCGTCCGCGCGCTGACGCCGGGCGAATACGGTTTGCCGGCCCTCCCGTCAATCGCGCTTTCGCTGTATTGGGCCCAGGCGCAGCCCGACCCCGTGGCCGCCGCGCTGGGCGATATCGTGCGGCAGTGCATTCATGACAGCGCCCCGCGCGCGTTGGCCGGAGATACTCGCCGTGAATCGATTCCATGAAATGACCGTGTTCCTGGCGGTGGCCGAGGCGCAGGGCTTTGCAGCGGCCGCCCGGCGGCTCGGGATGTCCGCGCCCACCGTGACGCGCAGCGTCGCGGCGCTGGAACGCCGTCTGGGCGCGCTGCTGCTGGTTCGCACCACGCGCAGCTTGCGCCTGACCGAAGCCGGCGAGCGCTACGCCGCCGACTGCCGCCGCATTCTTGACGAGGTGGAACAGGCCGACGATGCCGCCGCCGGCGTGATGGCGGCGCCGCGCGGCGCGCTCAGCATCACCGCACCGGCCTTCTTCGGCGAGCTGCATGTAATGCCGGTCGTGCTGGGCTATCTGCGGGCGCACCGCGACGTATCGGTGCGCACTTTGCTGGTGGACCGCGTCGTGAACCTGCTGGACGAAGGCGTCGATGTCGCCGTGCGCATCGGCGCCTTGCCGGATTCAAGCCTGACCGCGGTGCCGGTGGGGCACGTGCGCCGCGTGGTGTGCGCCGCGCCGGATTTTCTGCGCCAACACGGCGCGCCCAAGGACTTGGACGCGTTGCCGCGTTTTTGCACGATCACCGCGGCCATGGAAGGGCGCGGCGTGCAATGGCGCTTCCAGCAAGACGGCCAGCCCCGGCGGGTGAACGTGGATTCGCAGTTGACGGTCACGTCGTTCCAGGCGGCGGTGTTGGCCGCCTGCGAAGGCTGGGGGCTGACACAAGTGGTGTCGTATCAGGTGGCCCGGCATCTGGCCAGCGGCGCCTTGCAGGTGGTGCTGCGCGACTTCGAACTGCCCCCGTTGCCGGTGCACGTGGTGTACCCCGAGGGCCGGAAAAGCTCGGCCAAGGTGCGCAGTTTCGTCGAGTTCTGCGTGCAGGCCCTGCGTAGCGACCTGGCCGCGCTACCGGCCTGACGCGCCGGGATCTTCCGCACCCCCGTCACCTTTTCGGGACGACCCCAGCGTTTCTTTCACCGCGCGCAAGAGTGTCTTGCGGCGGCTGGCTGTTCTCGCCCGGCGCATGCAGGATCAAGATGGAGCCACGATTCACCCTCTTGAGAACTTCCATGACGACCGCTCCGTTGACCTTCTACAGCTTTCCCTTGTCCGGCCACGCGCACCGCGTCGCCCTGATGCTGTCCCTGCTTGACGTGCCGCACCGCCGCGTCGATGTGGACCTGCGTCAGAAAGAACAGAAGCGTCCTGAATTCCTGGCCATGAACGCGTTCGGCCAAGTGCCGGTGATCGACGACAACGGTCTCGTGCTGGCGGATTCCAATGCCATCCTCGTCTATCTGGCCAAGCGCCATGGCGGTGGGGCCTGGCTGCCCGAGGATCCCGCAGGCGCGGCCCGCGTGCAACGCTGGTTGTCGGTGGCCGCGGGCCCCTTGGCAAGCGGCCCGGCCGCGGCCCGGCTGGTGACGGTCTTCGGCGCGTCTTTCGATGTCGAGGCCACGCTGGCGCGTGCGCATGCCTTGCTGTCCGTCATGGACGGCGAGCTTGCGCAGCACGAATACCTGGCAGGCAACGCGCCGACCATCGCGGACGTGGCCTGCTATACCTACGTGGCCCATGCGCCGGAAGGCAACGTGTCGCTGGCGGACTATCCGCATGTGCGCGCCTGGCTGGCCCGCATCGAAAGCCTGCCGCGCTTCGTGCCGATGGCCAGCACGGCCGCGGGTCTGGTAGCCGCCTGAACACCGGCGCCATGTCGGCAAGGAGCACGTCATGAACGTTTCTGATTTTGTTCTCGATTCGCCGCCCTGGCACGCAGGCGAGCGGCTGCTGCAAGCCCGCGCGGGCGTGGCAGACCGCATGGCGCAAATCGGCCCCAAGGTCGTGCGCGACTATATGCCGGACCAGCACCGCGAGTTCTTCGCCCAATTGCCTTTCCTGGTGATGGGCACGGTGGATGAGCAGGGCGATCCGTGGGCGGGCGTGCTGGAAGGGTTGCCGGGATTTGCGGTGTCGCCCGACGCGCGGACCCTGCGCGTGGCGGCCATGCCGGATGCCGACGATCCGCTGCTTGCCGGCCTGGGCCCGGACAAGGCTGTCGGCCTGTTGGGAATCGAACTGCATACCCGGCGCCGCAACCGCATGAATGGCCGGGTCGCGGCCTGGGACGGCAAGCGCTTCGATGTCGCCGTGGCGCAATCGTTCGGCAATTGCCCGCAATACATCCAGTCGCGGGATTTCCATTTTTCGCGCGCGCCGTCATTGCGCTTTCCTGGCGCGGCACGCGTGCGCGATGGGCTGGACGACGCGGCGCGCGCATTGATCTCGGCCTCTGATACGTTTTTTGTCGCAAGCTATGTCGACGCCGACGCGCGCGGCGGCCGCGCGGTGGACGTGTCGCATCGCGGCGGCAAACCCGGCTTCGTGCGCGTCGACGGCAACGTGCTGACGATTCCCGACTTCTCGGGCAACCGTTTCTTCAACACGCTGGGTAATCTGGCGGCGAATCCGCGCGCGGGTCTGGTCTTCATCGATTTCGCGCGTGGCGACATCCTGCAACTGTCGGGGCGGGCGGAAGTGATCCTTGATAGTCCCGAGATCGATGCCTTCGCCGGGGCAGAGCGCCTGTGGCGCGTGGACGTGCGCCGCGCGGTGTGGCGGCCGGGGGCGCTCGCGCTGCGCTGGACGTTCGATGCGTATTCGCCGACGGCGCTGGCCACGGGGCAGTGGCCGGCGGCCGATGCCGATTCGTCGGGGCAGGCGCCCGGGCCCTAAGCGCCAGGCGTGGTCTTTTGCACCACGGTGTCTTCCGGGTCCAGCAGCCGCCCGTCCTGTGCGCGGATCTCCAGCCGGCGCACCGTTTGGCCGCGCTTGCGGTCGATCAGCGTGGAGTGCGCTTCCGCGGGAGCGTAGTAGTGGTCTTCGCCCCACTGGCGCAAGCCCACGATCACCGGAAACAGGGCGCGGCCCTTTTCCGTCAGCACGTATTCCTGGTAGGCGCTGCCGTCCGATGCGGGGACGGCGGTAAGAATGCCGTGGGCGACCAGCGTGCGCAGCCGGTCGCTGAGGATGTTCTTGGCCACCCCCAGGCTCTTCTGGAATTCGCCGAAGCGCCGCAAACCGTCGAACGCGTCGCGCACGATCAACAGCGACCACCAGTCGCCAATCGCGTCTAACGAGCGGGCCACCGGGCAGGCGGCGCCTTCAAGGCTGGTGCGTTTGACCATGTCGGGCCCTTTCAACAAGAGGATGGCGATGACGGCGGATCGAACTTAATGGTTGCATTATAAAACCTTAAGATCTAGCATTCTGGTTTCGTAATAAAACCATATTGGAAATCCGATGCCTTCCCTATCCGGCGCCTCCGAACGCGATGCCGCGGCGCCGATGCCGACATGGCTGGTGATGCTGCTGGCGGTGGCCTGCGCGCTGAGCGTGGCCAACGTGTATTACGCGCAGCCCTTGCTGGACGCCATCGGACGCGAATTCATGCTGGACGATAGCGCCGTGGGTATCGTCATCGGCGCCACCCAGCTTGGGTGCGCACTGGCCTTGCTGTTCGTCGTGCCGCTTGGCGATCTGCTGGACCGGCGCCGGCTGATGATCGGGCAGTTGGGGCTGCTGGTACTGGCGCTAGGCGCCGTGGCGTTGGCGGGCAACACGCCGTGGCTGCTGGCGGGCATGGTGGCGTTGGGCCTGCTGGGCACCGCGATGACGCAGGGCTTGCTGGCCTTGTCCGCCGCACTGGCGGCGCCGGCGGAACGTGGCCGTGTCGTGGGCGCCGCGCAGGGCGGGGTGGTCATCGGCCTGCTGTTGGCGCGGACGGTGGCCGGGCTGGTCGCGGACGCGTGGGGATGGCGCGCGGTGTATCTCGTGTCGGCGGCGCTGGCCGCCTTGCTGGCCTGGGTGCTGATGCGCCGCTTGCCGCAACGCCGTTTGCCCGTGGCGAACCTGTCGTACTGGGCGCTGCTGCGGTCGTTGTATGCGCTGTTGGCAACAGAACCCGTGTTGCGCGTGCGCGGCATGATCGCGCTGCTGATGTTCGCGGCGATCAGCGCGTTCTGGACGGCGCTGGTGTTGCCGCTGGCCGCGCCGCCGTATTCCCTGTCGCACACGGCCATCGGCGCGTTCGGGCTGGTGGGCGTGTTGGGCGTGCTGATGGCGGCGCGCGCCGGCCGGTGGGCGGACCGCGGGCTGGGCCAGCGCACCACTGCGGCCGGCTTGTTGCTGTTGTGCCTGGCGTGGGCGCCCATCGCCATGCTCGACCAAAGCCTGTGGGCGCTGGCGCTGGGCGTATTGATCCTGGACATGGGGCTGCAAGCGCTGCACGTGACCAACCAGACGATGATCTTCAGCATCAGCGCGCAGGCGCATAGCCGCCTGGTCGGGGCCTACATGATGTTCTACGCGGTCGGCAGCGGGCTGGGGGCCATCGCGTCGACGGCGACTTACGCGCGGGCGGGGTGGCTTGGCGTCTGCGTGCTGGGCGCCGGCATCAGCGTGGCGGCGCTGCTGTTTTGGGCGGTGACGTTGCCGCGCAAGACGGCGGCAGCGGCGCTGCGGTGCTGAAACGGCGGTCCCGCAAGCCCTGCGCGCCAATGCGAAAGACCGCGAAATCGCGGTCTTTCGGTCTGGCGCCTACCGGTACGGGTACGGATACGTTTACGGCTGGATGTCGTAGTCCTTGGCGCCCAGCACCACGGCGGCCAGGCCTGGCGCCTGCGTCAGTTTGTGCAGCGCATAGCACTGGACCGTGGCGATCTTGGCCTGGTGGAACTCCGGGTCTTCATGCTGGCGGTCCAGGCTGACGAGCAGCGCGCGCGCCATCTGCCAGCCGGCCAGGGTGGTGCCGGCCAGCAGCAGGTAGGGCACCGCCGAACCGAACACGGCGTTCGGGGCGCTGGCGGCGTTGGCCAGCACGAAGTCCACCACATTCCCCAACGCCAGACGTGCCTGGCGCAACGGCTTCAGCACCAGGGTGGCGGCCGGTTCGCTGCGCGATTCCAATTCCGCTTCCGTTTGGCGGACGGCTTCCAGCAGGGCTTGAGCCACGGCGCCGCCGTCACGAAGCGTCTTGCGGCCGACCAGGTCATTGGCCTGGATGGCGGTCGTGCCTTCGTAGATGGTCAGGATGCGGGCGTCGCGGTAGTACTGGGCCGCGCCAGTTTCTTCGATGAAGCCCATGCCGCCATGTACCTGCACGCCCAGGCTGGTCACGTCGATGGACATTTCGGTGCACCAGCCCTTGACGATGGGCACCAGGAATTCCTGGACGGCCAGATGGCGTCGGCGCGCGTCGGGATCGGGGTTGGCGTGCGCCTGGTCGGCATGGCCGGCGGTGACGTAGGCCAGCGCGCGGCCGGCCTCCGTCAAGGCGCGCATGGTGCCGAGCATGCGGCGCACGTCGGGATGCTGGATGATGGCCACGGCCTCGCGCGAAGATCCGTCCACCGGGCGGCTCTGCACGCGTTCGGCGGCATAGGCCAGCGCGTGCTGATAGGCGCGATCGGCAATGGCGATGCCCTGCACGCCCACGGCATAGCGGGCGGCGTTCATCATGATGAACATGGCGTCCAGCCCACGGTTCTCCTGGCCGACCAGATACCCCAGCGCGCCGCCTTCGTCGCCGAACTGCAAGGTGGCGGTGGGGCTGGCCTTGATGCCCAGCTTGTGTTCGATGGACACGCAGGCGACGTCGTTGCGGGCGCCCAGCGAGCCGTCTTCGTTCACCAGGAACTTGGGCACCAGGAAGAGCGAAATGCCCTTGACGCCTTCGGGCGCGTCGGGCAACCGGGCCAGCACCAGGTGCAGGATGTTCTCGGTCAGGTCGTGATCGCCGTAGGTGATGAAGATCTTGGTGCCCGACAGGCGGTAGGTGCCGTCGCCCACCGGTTGCGCGCGGGTGCGGATCATGGCCAGGTCCGAGCCCGCCTGCGGCTCGGTCAGGTTCATCGTGCCGGTCCATTGGCCCGAGATCATGGGGCCGATGAAGCGCTTTTTCAGCTCGGGCGATCCGGCCGTCAGCAGCGCCTCGATGGCGCCATTGGTCAGCAGCGGGCACAACGCGAACGACAGGTTCGCGGCATTCAGCATTTCGGAACACGGCGAACCGATCAGGCCGGGCAGGCCCTGGCCGCCATACTCCACCGGATGCGACATGCCCTGCCAGCCGGCTTCCGTGTATTGGCGGAAAGCCTCCTTGAAACCGGGCGAGGTGGTGACGGCGCCGTCGTGCCAGGCGCTGGGCTCGCGGTCGGCGGGGTGGTTCAGCGGCGCCAGGACGTCGGCGGTGAAGTGGGCGGATTCTTCCAGCACCGCCTGGGCGGTGTCGGGCGTGGCCTCCTCGAAACCGGGCAGGGCGGCAACTTGCGGCAGTCCGGCCAGATGGTTCAACACGAACAGCATGTCTTTCACGGGGGCTTGGTACGTCATGGCGTCGGAGCTCCTGGATAGGGTTGTACGGGGCCGGCGTTCAGCCGGCCTGATCGGGTTTGGAACCGGGTTTGGCGTCCGGTGCCGGGCCGGGCTCGGCGACGTCGATGGCCCGGGTCGCGCCCACCGCGGCGCGCAGTTCGAATTTCTGGATCTTGCCGGTGGAGGTCTTGGGCAACTCGCCGAAGCGCACGGCGCGAGGCACCTTGAAGCCCGGCAGCAGCAGCTTGCAATGCGCGATGATGGCTTCGGCGGTGGCGGTGCAGCCGGGCTTGAGTTCGACGAAGGCGCAGGGCGTTTCGCCCCATTTGGGATCCGGCATGGCCACCACCGCCACGGCCGCGACGGCGGGGTGGCGGTACAGCGCGTCTTCGACCTCGATGCTGGAGATGTTCTCGCCGCCCGAGATGATGATGTCCTTGCTGCGGTCTTTGATGCGGACGTAGCCGTCGGCGGTCATCACGCCCAGGTCGCCGGTATGGAACCAGCCTCCCGCGAAGGCGTCGTCGGTGGCGCGCTCGTTCTTCAGGTACCCCTTCATGCA
Source organism: Achromobacter maghribensis (assembly GCF_057334215.1). Classification (NCBI taxonomy): domain Bacteria; kingdom Pseudomonadati; phylum Pseudomonadota; class Betaproteobacteria; order Burkholderiales; family Alcaligenaceae; genus Achromobacter; species Achromobacter maghribensis. Next base: position 16,193 of record NZ_JBHFII010000021.1, read on the forward strand.
GATGTTGCCGCGGAACATGATCTCGCCCACGGTCTGCTCATCGGCGGGCACCTCTTGCATTGTGTCGGGGTCGCGCACTGAAATGCCGGCCTGCAAGTGGTAGCGCACCCCCTGGCGAGCCGTCAGCAGGGCGCGGCGCTCGTCGTCCAGCGCGTCCCAGGCGTCCTGGCGGGCGCAGACCGCGGCCGGCCCGTAGACTTCCGTCAGTCCGTACACATGGGTCAGTTCAAAGCCGATGTCGCGCATCTTGGCGATGACGGCGGGCGCGGGGGCGGCGCCCGCCACCATGGTGCGCACGGTATGCGTGATGCCGGCGCGCATCTCGGCCGGCGCATTGGCCAGCGCGCTTTGCACGATGGGCGCGCCGCAGTAGTGGGTAACGCCTTCGTCGCGGATCAGGTCGAACACGGTCTTGGGGTCGAACTTGCGCAGGCACACGTTCACGCCGGCCCGGGCGGCGACGGTCCAGGGGAAGCACCAGCCATTGCAGTGGAACATCGGCAGGGTCCACAGATAGACCGCGTGCTTGGGCATGTCCCATTCAAGGATGTTGCTGACCGCGTTGAGGTAGGCCCCGCGGTAGTGGTAGACCACGCCCTTGGGGTCGCCGGTGGTGCCGGACGTGTAGTTCAGCGCGATGGCGTCCCACTCGTCGGCGGGCGGCTGCCAGTCGTAGCGGGCCGGGGCGCCGGCCAGGAAGGCCTCGTAGTCGGTGGCGCCCGGCAGGGTGGCGGGCGCGCCGTCCAGGTCGTGCACGGAAATAATCTTCAGATGCGGGAATTCGGCGCGCGCGCGCTGGGCGACGTCGGCGTACTCGGTGTCGACGATCAGTGCGCGGGCTTCGCCGTGGCCCAGCATGAACAGCACACTGGGCGCGTCCAGCCGGGTGTTCAGCGTGTTGAGCACGGCGCCCAGCATGGGCACGCCGAAATGCGCTTCGACCATGGCCGGGATGTTGGGCAGCATCACCGCGACGGTGTCGCCGCGGCGGATGCCGGCCTGCGACAGCGCGTTCGCCAGCCGCTGAGCGCGTTCATACGTCTGCGCCCAGGTGCGCCGGACCTTGCCGTGCACCACGGCCAGACGGTGGCCGTAGACCTCCGCCGCCCGCGCAATGAAATCCACGGGGGTCAAGGCTTCGTAGTTGGCGTCGCGGCGCGTCAGGCCGTGGTCGAACATGCTGCTGCTCATGCGTTGTCTCCGGGCGGGGCGCAGGGGGCCCCTTATCTATTTTCGGGAACGTTGATTCCCGTCGCTTGCGCCAGCTTAGGACGGGCCGGAAAATACTGTCTGTCGCCTGCATGACAGACCGCCGGCCGACCCGCGAAATCCAAGTTTTACACGGTTCTGCCCATGTCCGATGTTTCAAACACTGTTTCCGCCACCGAACTGTCCCCGCTGTTCCAGGCATGCGCCTGGTTCGGTGCGCTGGACGCCCGCCACCAGGACCTGGTGCTGGCGACGTCGCGCGCCGAACACGTGGCCAGCGGTGCGTGGATCGCGCGGCGCAATGCGCCGTCGGACTACTGGCTGGGCGTGCACGCCGGCCTGTTGAAACTGGCGATCTACAACGAGTCGGGACGCAGTTGCACGTTCTCGGGCGTGCCGCCGGGCGGGTGGTTCGGCGAAGGCAGCGTCATCAAGCGCGAACTTCGCAAGTACGACGTGGTGGCGATCCAGCCGTCACTGGTGATGGAGGTGCCGGCGGCCACGTTCCATGCGCTGTTGTCGGCCAGCCTGCCGTTTTCTCACTTCGTGATCGGCCAGTTGAATGACCGCATGGGCGAATTCATCGCGTCCATCCAGAACCACCGGTTGCTGGATGCGGATGCGCGCGTGGCGCAGTCCCTTGCCCAATTGTTCAATCCGCAGCTGTATCCGTCCACGGATCTGACGCTGGCCATTTCGCAGGAAGAACTGGGCTTTTTGACCGGCCTGTCGCGCCAGCGGGTCAACCAGGCGTTGCAGGCGCTGGCCGACCTGGGGATGCTTGCGCTGGCGTACAACCAGATCAAGGTACTTAGCCTGGATCGCCTGAGGCAATACGGGCGGGATCAGATCTGAAAAGACCTAGCCGTGCTGTAGCGCGCGGGTCAGGGCGGCGCGGGCCAGGATACGGGTGGAATCCAGCGTGGGCAGGCAGGAATTGCCGTCGTTCAGCACCAGCGGAAGTTCGGTGCAGCCCAGCACCACGGCATCGCAGCCGGCGTCTTGCAGCGTCGCGATGATGCGGGCAAGCCGCGCCCCGGATTCGGGCTTGAACACGCCGTACACCAGCTCGTCCATGATGATGCGGGCGAGCGTCGTCCGGTCTTCCTGGCTGGGGCGCACGGCCGCAAGCCCCAGCGCGCCCAGCTTGTCGGGGTAGACGTTGCTGTCCACCAGCCAGCGGGTGCCCAGGATGCCGACGCGCCGGTAACCGCGCGCTGCCGCCTCGGCAGCGACGGTTTCGGCGATGTGCAGCCAGGGCAGCGGCGACTGCGGCAGCACATGCGCCAACGCCTGGTGGATGGTGTTGTCCGGGCAGATCAGGAAGTCCGCGCCCGCACGCGCCAGTTTGTCCGCCGACGACCGCATCAGCGCGCCCACCCCCGGCAGATCCCCTTGGTCCAGGCATGCCACATAGTCCGCCAGGGAATGCGTGTGCAGCGAGATTTCAGGGTGGGCGTGCGGCCCCATGCGCTGCGCGCCTTCGGCGCACAACGTGCGGTAGCACAGCGCCGCGCCCTCGGCGGAGCAGGCGACGATACCGATGTGTAGCGGCGGGGTGTTCATTCGGAAGGGGCCTTGTTCAAGGCACGCACGTGGCGGGCGATGTGGCGGAAGCTCTCGGCCATCGCCGCCTGTTGCGGCGCGGGCAATTGCGACAGGAAGAGCTCGTCGATAGCGGGTCCGTACACCTTCCACATCTGGAGCCGCAGAGCGCGGCCCTTGGGCGTCAGCCGGGCATAGGTGGCCCGACGGTCTTCGTCCGACCGGAACCGTTCCACCAGGCCCGCGGCTTCGATGCGGTCCATCAGGCGCGTCAGGTTGTAGCGCGCGATCACCATGCGTTCCGCCATTTCGAACATGCGCGCCGTACCGTCGGGCGCGCGTTCCAGCGCCCACAAGGCGTCGTACCACGCCAGTGGCGGCAGGTCGGCGGCCGATAGCCGCTTTTCTATTTCCTCCACCACCAGCGCATGCGCGGTCAGAAAGAGGCTCCACGCGTCGGGCTTGCCCGTGGCCATGCGGTCGATTCCTTTGAGTTGAAAGACAGGGGTGCAGCGGACGATTGTAGAAGGCGGGCCCCGACGTGTCAGGGTAGAAAGAACCTATTGGTAGTGATTTATACCCTTTCTGGTTCGGGTCATAACTACCGTCCAGATTTCAAGCGGTTGATTTGACGCCGTTTTTTCCTGGCACGGAATTCGCAAGGGAGGACACACCCCACTAACCGCAACACTGGAGGGCGTTCCCATCATGGGTCCGTATCGGAAATTATGGTTCACCTTGATCGCCGTCGTGGCGATCACCTTCGCACTGCTTGGCTTTTATGGCGGCGAGGTCTACCGGCAGGCACCCCCGATCCCGGGCACGGTCGCCACCGCGGACGGCACGCGTCTGTTCGGTCGCGACGACATCCTGGACGGCCAGACCGCCTGGCAATCCGTGGGGGGCATGCAGTTGGGTTCGGTCTGGGGGCACGGCGCCTATCAGGCGCCGGACTGGACGGCCGACTGGCTCCACCGCGAATTGACCGCATGGCTGGATCTGGCCGCGCGCGATGAACATGGCCAGGCCTACGCGCAATTGGCGCCCGCCGCGCAGGCGGCCCTGCGCGAAACGCTGAAGGCCGAATACCGGTCCAACCGCAGCGACGCCGCCACCGATACGCTGACCGTCAGCCCGCGCCGGGCGCGCGCCATTGCCCAGACCGCGGCCTACTACGACCAGCTGTTTTCCGATGCGCCCGCGCTGCACACAAGCCGCGAGAGCTTCGCGATGAAGGAAAACACCTTGCCCGACGCGGCGCGCCGAACGCAGCTGACCCAGTTCTTTTTCTGGACGGCATGGGCGGCGGCAACCGAGCGGGAAGGAAAATCCGTCACCTACACCAACAACTGGCCGCACGAGCCGCTGATCGGCAACCAGCCCAGCGCCGAAAACGTCATGTGGTCCATCATCAGCGTCGTGGTGCTGTTGGCGGGCATCGGCCTGCTGGTCTGGGCGTGGGCCTTCTTGCGGGGCAAAGAGGAAGACGAACCCAAGGCCCCCGAACGCGATCCGCTGACCACGTTCGCGTTGACCCCGTCGCAGCGCGCCCTGGGCAAGTACCTGTTCCTGGTCGTGGCGCTGTTTGGCTTCCAGGTGTTGTTGGGCGGCTTCACGGCGCACTACACGGTCGAAGGCCAGAAGTTCTACGGCATCGACGTGTCGCAGTGGTTCCCGTATTCCCTGGTGCGCACATGGCACATCCAGAGCGCCTTGTTCTGGATCGCCACCGGCTTCCTGGCCGTGGGGCTGTTCCTGGCGCCGCTGATCAATGGCGGGCGTGATCCAAAGTTCCAGAAGGCGGGCGTCGACATCCTGTTCTGGGCCTTGGTGCTGGTGGTTGCCGGGTCGTTCACCGGCAACTATCTGGCGATTGCGCAGATCATGCCGCCCGAGCTGAATTTCTGGCTGGGCCATCAGGGTTACGAATACGTGGACCTGGGCCGGCTGTGGCAGATCGGCAAGTTCGCCGGCATCTGCTTCTGGCTGGTGCTGATGCTGCGCGGCATCGTGCCCGCCTTGCGCAAGCCCGGCGGCGACAAGAACCTGCTGGCGCTGCTGACCGCCTCTGTCGGTGCGATCGGCCTGTTTTACGGCGCAGGCTTCTTCTACGGCGAACGCACGCACCTGACGGTGATGGAGTACTGGCGCTGGTGGATCGTGCATCTGTGGGTCGAGGGCTTCTTTGAAGTGTTCGCGACCACGGCGCTGGCGTTCATTTTCTCGACGCTGGGGCTGGTGTCGCGCCGCATGGCGACGACGGCCAGCCTGGCCTCGGCGTCGCTGTTCATGCTGGGCGGCATCCCGGGTACCTTCCATCACCTGTATTTCGCGGGGACCACCACGCCCGTGATGGCGGTAGGCGCTAGCTTTTCGGCGCTGGAAGTGGTGCCGCTGATCGTGCTGGGTCACGAGGCCTGGGAAAACTGGCGCCTGAAAACGCGCGCCCCGTGGATGGCCGACTTGAAGTGGCCGTTGATGTGCTTCGTGGCCGTGGCCTTCTGGAACATGCTGGGCGCGGGCGTCTTCGGCTTCATGATCAATCCGCCGATCTCGCTTTACTACATCCAGGGCTTGAACACGACGCCCGTGCACGCGCACGCAGCACTTTTTGGCGTCTATGGATTCCTGGCGCTGGGGTTCACGCTGCTGGTGCTGCGCTACATCCGTCCGCAATACGCGCTTAGCCCAGGCTTGATGAAACTGGCGTTCTGGGGCTTGAACATCGGCCTGGCGCTGATGATCTTCACCAGCCTGCTGCCGATCGGATTGATCCAGTTCCATGCCAGCGTCAGCGAAGGGCTGTGGTTTGCCCGCAGCGAAGCCTTCATGCAGCAAGACCTGCTGAAGACACTGCGCTGGGGCCGGACGTTTGGCGACGTGGTGTTCCTGCTGGGCGCGCTGGCGATGGTGCTGCAGGTGATCCTGGGGCTGTTGAGCGCCAGACCCGCGCTGGCCGAACCGCGCCTGCAAACCAGGACGGCACGGGGGTAGGGCAGCGGCCCCCGCGTTTGCGCCAGCGCAACGTCGCGGGGCCCGTCCGCCGGTTCAATGGAGACTTGCCCGCGCCGG
>NZ_JBHFII010000021.1:22038-44459 GCF_057334215.1 Achromobacter maghribensis
GCGCGGCACCTCCGGAGCCTCGTATGCGCTTCCTTTCCATCGCGGTCCTGTCCTTGCTGACGGCCGCTTGCGGGCCGGCTGACCCGGCCCGCTCCGACTTGCCGGAACTGACTCGCCTGCCCCCGGGCGAACTGCGCCATCTGCCACCCGGCGAGGTGCTGCAAGACGGTTTCCCCGCAACGCCCGTGCCGCGGCTTGCGCACTTTCCCAAGGGCTTTTCCATCATGACCCGCCAGGTCAGCCAGGCGGAATACGCGGCGTGCGTGGCGGCGGGCGGATGCAAGGCCCTGGATGCCGGGCAACGGCGGGCGTCCGCATCCGACCGGCCCGCCATCGGCATCAGCTGGACCGACGCCAACGCCTACGCCGCGTGGCTGTCGGCGCGCACGGGGCAGCCGTTCCGGTTGCCGACGTATGCCGAGTGGGCGTATGCGGCGGGCGAGGTGTTTCGCGAGGCGCCCGCGACCGTGTTTCCGGACCGCGAAGACCCCGCGCGGCGCTGGCTGGCGGAATACGCGCAACAAGGCAGCGCGCGGACGGATGACGCCGTGCGCCCGTTCGGCGCGTTCGGCGTGAACGCCAACGGCGTGAAGGATATGGCCGGCAGCGTGTGGGACTGGACATCGGATTGCCATGTGCGCCGCGAGCTGAGCGCGCCTGAAGAGCCGGCAGGCGACGGGCCGTCCCAGGGCGTCCCGAGCGGCAATTGCGGCATTCGCGTGGCGGCGGGCCGGCACATTGCGTATTTGCCGGACTTCATCCGAAACCCCAAGAACGGCGCGTGTTCGGTCGGCGTGCCGCCCGCGAACCTGGGCCTGCGCCTGGTGATGCAGGCTCGGTAAGGGTCAATGGGGCAGGGCAGCCGAGGCCGGGGGCGCACCGTCCCGGCAAGACAGGCACGCGGCGCAATCCGCGGGGGCGGGGACGTGTCCGCACAGGCGTGCCAGCGCCGCCGGCGACCGCAGCACGATACGCATGCGTGCGCTGCCCCCGACGATGCCGCGTTGCTTCCAATCGCTTAGCAGCCGGCTGACGGTGTGCAGGGTGGTGCCGGTCATTTCGGCAATGTCCTGCCGCGTGATGGGAAAGCCGATATCGACGCCGTCGCGGGTGCGCAACCCGGTCTGCTCGACCAGCCGCAGCAGGGTGCGCGCCACGCGTTGTTCGACGTCGTCGTTCGCAAGTTCCCGGATGCGTTGGTGCGCATCTTGCAGGCGTTGTCCCATTGTGTGCAGGGCGGCGGCCGCCAGTTGCGGATGGCTGGCGGTGAACCGGGTCCAGGCCGACGCGGGCCATGCCAGGCACACGCTTTCCTGCACGGCCGCCACGGTGGCCGGATAACAGGCCTGCCCCATGGCGCAGGCCAGCCCGAACATGTCGCCCGGGTTGACGTAGCGCACGATGATCTGCTCGCCGTCGGGCGTGACCTGGGTGACCTTCAGGCAACCGTGCAGCAGCACGAAGAAGTGCGCGCCGGGCGCGCCCTGGCCATACGCCACGGCTCCGGCCTGAAGGCGGCAGGGCGTGGCGCCTTGCAGCGCGGCCCGCAATTGCGCATCGGACAGGGGGGCGAACAAGTCCAGGTTGCGCAACAGCGTGTGGCAAAGGGGCGACGACATCGCGGTGCTCCGCTTGAAGGCGTGGTGCAGTTTCCACGGCTTGATGGTGACACCGCCGCCTTGCGCCGGCAATGCGCGCGCGGGCGATGCCTGGCCGCCAGTTTGCGCTACAGCAAAGAAGGATCAGTGCGCGCGGCCTTCAATGGGCTTGCCGACAGACTCGGCGCTGAAGAATCGGAATGAGGAGTTGCACATGAATGCGTTGCGTCCCACCGTGATTGCCACGGCCTTGATTTTCACGCTGGCGGGCGGCCTGGCCGGCGCCCGGAACGCCGATGAATTGCCACGCGCCAAGGTTGCGCTGGTTGCACCGCCGCTTGTCCACCCGCATGAGCAAGTGGCCAGTTCGGGGCCCAAGGTGATCGAATTCGTCATGACCATCGAAGAAAAGAAAATGGTCATCGATGGTCAGGGCACGACCTTGCAGGCCATGACGTTCAACGGTTCGCTGCCGGGCCCGACGCTGGTCGTGCACGAGGGCGACTACGTGGAAGTGACGCTGGTGAATCCCGCCACCAACGCGATGCCGCACAACGTCGATTTCCATGCGGCGACTGGCGCGTTGGGCGGTGCCCAGCTGACCAATGTGAATCCGGGCGAACAGGCGACGCTGCGTTTCAAGGCGGACCGCAGCGGCACGTTCGTCTATCACTGTGCGCCGACCGGCATGGTGCCCTGGCACGTGGTGTCGGGCATGAGCGGCACGTTGATGGTGCTGCCGCGCGACGGCCTGAAAGACCCACAGGGCAAGCCGCTGCGCTACGACCGCGTCTACACCATCGGCGAATTCGATCTCTACATCCCGAAGGACGACAACGGCAAGTACAAGGACTACGCGACCCTGGCCGACAGCTATGCGGACACCCTGGAAGTCATGCGCACGCTGACCCCCTCGCACATCGTGTTCAACGGCAAGGTCGGCGCGCTGATGGGCGACAACGCGCTGACGGCCAAAGTGGGCGAGACCGTGCTCCTGATCCATTCGCAGGCCAATCGCGACACGCGGCCGCATCTGATCGGCGGCCATGGCGACTGGGTCTGGGAGACCGGAAAGTTCGGCAACCCGCCCCAGAAAAACCTCGAGACCTGGTTCATCCGGGGCGGTTCCGCCGGGGCCGCGCTCTATACCTTCAAGCAGCCGGGCGTGTACGCCTACCTGAACCACAACCTGATTGAAGCGTTCGAGCTGGGCGCGGCCGGACACATCAAGGTGGAAGGCGAATGGAATAACGACCTGATGCGGCAGATCAAAGCGCCCGGCCCGATCCCGCGCTGATCGTTCCGTCAGGCAAGGGCGCCATCCCGCTGGCCGGCGGCGGGATGGAATAGTTGCACTTGCAATTGTTTAAAAACCTCCCTACGATTGCAATTGCACATTATGCAATTGCAATTCACGATGTGAAATAACGGCGCCGGCTATTGCGACCCAGGCGCCGCCCACACGCCCCAAGGAGGACGCCCATGGACACCTTGATCGACCCGATCGACGCCGACCCGCAGGAAACCCAGGAATGGCTTGAAGCCATGCAGGCCGTGCTGGCCCACGAAGGCCTGCCGCGCACGCACTATCTGCTGGACCAACTGATCAACCAGGACCGCGCGGCCAACGGCCGTTATGCGGCGCCGGGCGTAACGCCCTACGTGAACACCCTCTCGCCCGGGGCGCAGACGCGGTTTCCGGGCGACGTCGGCATCGAGCTGCGGCTGGATGCCTACCTGCGCTGGAACGCCATGGCCATGGTGCTGCGGGCCGGCAAGACCTCAGGCGTGGGCGGTCACATCGCCACCTATGCGTCGGCGACCACGCTGTACGAAACGGGCTATCGACATTTTTTCCGCGCGGCCACGCCAGAATTCCTGGGCGACATGCTGTATATCCAGGGGCATTCGGCGCCCGGCATCTATGCGCGCGCCTATCTGGAAGGCCGCATTTCGGAAGCCGAGCTTGACCGCTTCCGGCGCGAGATCGGCGGAGGCGGACTCGCCTCGTATCCGCACCCGCGCACCATGCCGTCCTTCTGGCAATTCCCCACGGTGTCGATGGGCCTGGGGCCTTTGATGGCGGCTTATCAGGCGCGCTACATGCGGTACCTGGAAGACCGCGAGCTGATCCCCGAGCAAGGCCGCAAAGTCTGGGGATTCCTGGGCGACGGCGAACAGGATCAGCCTGAAACGCTGGCCGCCGTGGCGATGGCCGGACGTGAAAAGCTGGATAACCTGATCTTCGTGGTCAATTGCAACCTGCAGCGGCTGGACGGGCCGGTGCGGGGCAACGCCAAGATCATCCAGGAACTCGAAAGTGTTTACCGGGGCGCTGGCTGGAACGTCGTCAAGGTGATCTGGGGCGCCGGCTGGGACGCGCTGCTGGCAGCGGACCACGACGGCCGCCTGCGCCGCCGCATGATGCAGTGCGTGGACGGCGAATACCAGGTGTTCAAGGCACGCGGGGGCGCCTACGTGCGCGAACATTTCTTCGGCACGGATCCGGTGTTGCGGGAACGCGTGGCGCACCTGACGGACGACGAGATCGGCGCGCTGAATCGCGGCGGGCATGATGTTGCAAAGATCTATGCGGCCTACGCCGCGGCACTGGCGCATCGCGGCCAGCCTACCGTCATCCTGGCCAAGACCGTCAAAGGCTATGGGATGGGCGCCGCGGGCGAGGCCGCCAACACCAACCACCAGCAGAAGAAGATGGCGGACCCGGCGGTGCGCGCGTTCCGCGACCGCTTCGCCATCCCCGTGCCGGACGACCAATTGGAGCAGATTCCCTACATCAAGCCCGCGCCGGGCAGCGCCGAGCAGGCCTATTTCGATGCCGCCATCACGCGGGCCGGCGGCCATCTGCCGCGACGCGCCGCCGGCCCCGGGCCGCTGGCCACGCCATCACTCGACGCATTCGCGACCCACCTGAAGGGCAGCGACGGGCGCGAGTTCTCGACCACGATGGCGTTCGTGCGGGTGCTGGCGCAATTGCTGAAGGACCCGGAAATCGGCCAGCGCATCGTGCCAATCGTGCCCGACGAGTCCCGCACGTTCGGCATGGACGGCATGTTTCGGCAGGTGGGTATCTATTCCCATGTGGGGCAGCTTTACACGCCGCAGGACGCCGACCAGCTTAGCGTCTACCGCGAAGACCGCCAGGGCCAGATCCTGCAGGAAGGCATCAACGAATCAGGCGCGATGTCGTCGTGGATCGCGGCAGCCACCGCCCACAGCACGCACGGCGTGGCCACCATCCCGTTCTATATCTTCTATTCGATGTTCGGTTTCCAGCGCGTGGGGGACCTGGCGTGGGCGGCGGGCGATATCCGCGCACGCGGTTTCCTGCTGGGCGCGACCTCGGGGCGCACCACGCTGGAAGGCGAAGGGCTGCAGCACGACGACGGGCACAGCCACGTGCTGGCTTGCGTCATCCCGTCCTGCCGCGCCTACGATCCTGCTTATGCCTACGAGATCGCGGTGATTGTGCAGGACGGCATGCGCCGCATGTACCAGGACCAGGAAGACGTCTTCTATTACCTGACCCTGATCAACGAAAAGACCGCGCATCCGGCCATGCCGGCGGGGGCCGAGGCGGGCATTCTGAAAGGCATGTATCGCTTGCGCGAAGGGATGCCGGGCGCGCTGCGCGTGCAATTGCTGGGAAGCGGCGCGATCCTGCGCGAAACGCTGGCCGCGGCCGACCTGCTGCAACAGGATTTTGGCGTGGCGGCCGACGTCTGGAGCGTGACGAGCTATTCGGAATTGGGCCGCGATGGCCAGGAGGCCGAGCGCTGGAACCGCCTGCATCCGCTGGCTGACGCGCGCCGCGGCTATGCCGAGACCGCGTTGGCCGGCTGCATCGGCCCGGCGGTGGCGGCCACCGACTATATGAAGACGGTGCCCGAACAGATTCGCCCGTTCATGGCGGGCCGCCGCTATGTGACGCTGGGGACGGACGGGTTCGGAAGGTCGGATACGCGGCAGGCGCTGCGCTCGTTCTTCGAAGTGGACCGCCACCATATCGTGGTGGCGGCCCTGAAAGCGCTGGCCGACGACGGCCTGGTTGAACGCGTGAAGACGGCCGAGGCCATCGCCCGCTACGGCATTGACGCCGAAGCCGTCTGGGCCGCGTTGCCATAGGGCGCGCGTGGCGCGCCGGGCCTTAGACGCGGCGCGCCAGCATGGCCCAGACGCCGGCCACGGACAGCATGGCGCCGCCGCCCAGGTTGAAGCCGCGCTGGGCGCGGGGCGATGCCAGCAGGCGGCGGGCGGATCCCGCGAACACCGCGTACGCGGCGGCGTTGATGCCGGCGCAGGCGACGAACGTGGCCGACAGGATCCACAGCTGGCGGGTCACGTCGCCCGCCGGGTCGATGAACTGCGGCAGGAAGGCGACGAAGAAGATCATGCCCTTGGGGTTCAGCGCCGTCACCAGATACGTGTTGGCGAACAACTTCCAGCGCGAGCCCGCCGCCGTGGCCTCGGGCAGCGTGGCGGGCGCCACGCCGGCACGCAGGAGCTTGAAGCCCAGGTACAGCAGATACAGGCCGCCCACGGTCTTGACCACCGTGAACCAGAACGCCGACGCCGCCAGCAACGCGCCCAGGCCCACCAGGGACAGCACCAGCGCGGTGGAATCGCCCAGCGCCACGGCCAGCACCAGCGGCAGGCGCGCGCGCTTGCCATGCGTGATGGAATAGCTGATGACGGTGAGAATCGTCGGGCCGGGCAACATGACAAGCAGGGCCGAGGCGCCCAGGAAGGCCAGCCAGGTTTCAAGCGACATGGGAATCGTGCTCCGATCAGGGATAAGGGGCAGCTGCCGGACAGCCATGCCGGTGACTGTAGGCCAATCGCACCGCTTTGGGAATGCCCCGGAGCCGGGTGGTGTTAAATACGGTCTTCCCGAACAGTGAACGCGTGGCCGCAGGGCTTGTCGCGAAGGAAACATCATGGCATTCGATTTTGATCTGTTTGTGATCGGCGCGGGTTCCGGCGGCGTGCGCGCGGCCCGTTTCGCGGCGGGCTTCGGCGCGCGCGTGGCGGTGGCCGAAAGCCGCTACCTGGGCGGCACCTGCGTGAACGTGGGTTGCGTGCCCAAGAAACTGCTGGTCTACGGCGCCCATTACAGCGAAGACTTCGAACAGGCGCACGGCTTTGGCTGGACGGCCGGCAAGCCGTCGTTCGATTGGGCGACCCTGATCGCCAACAAGAATCGCGAGATCGAGCGCCTTAACGGCATTTACCGCAGTTTGCTGGTCAATAGCGGCGTGACGCTGCTGGAAGGCCATGCCCGCATCGTCGACCCGCATACGGTCGAGATCAATGGCCAGCGCCACAGCGCCGGCCATATCCTGGTGGCCACCGGCGGCTGGCCGCAGGTACCGGAGATCCCGGGCAAGGAACACGCCATCACCTCGAACGAGGCCTTCTTCCTGAAGGCGCTGCCGCGCCGCGTGCTGGTCGTGGGCGGCGGTTACATCGCCGTGGAATTCGCCTCGATCTTCAACGGCATGGGCGCGCAGACCATCCAGGTCTATCGCGGCCCGCTGTTCCTGCGCGGCTTCGACCAAGGCGTGCGGGAACACCTGCGCGACGAACTCGTCAAGAAGGGCATCGACCTTCGCTTCAACACGGACGTCACGCGTATCGACAAGCAGGCCGACGGGTCGCTGGCAGCCAGCCTGAAGGACGGTTCCGTCATCGAGACCGATTGCGTGTTCTACGCCACGGGCCGCCGTCCGATGCTGGACAACCTGGGCCTGGAGAATACGGGCGTCAAGTTCAAGCAGGACGGCTTCATTGACGTGGACGACGAATACCGCACCGCGGAGCCTTCCATCCTGGCCATCGGCGACGTGATCGGGCGCGTGCCGCTGACGCCGGTGGCGCTTGCCGAAGGCATGGCCGTGGCCCGCCGCCTGTTCCGCCCCGAGGAATACCGCAAGGTGGACTACAAGCTGATCCCGACCGCCGTGTTCAGCTTGCCGAACATCGGCACCGTGGGCATGACCACCGAAGAAGCCCGCGAAGCCGGCTACGAGATCAAACTGTTCGAAAGCCGTTTCCGGCCCATGAAGCTGACGCTGACCGAGTCGCAGGAAAAGACGCTGATGAAGCTGATCGTGGACGCCCAGACGGACCGCGTGCTGGGCGTGCACATGGTGGGCCCCGACGCGGGCGAAATCGTGCAGGGCATCGCGGTGGCGCTGAAGGCGGGTGCGACCAAGCAGGTGTTCGACGACACCATCGGCATCCATCCCACGGCAGCCGAAGAGTTCGTCACGTTGCGCACGCCGGTCGCGCAATAGGGCGTCGCGGACGAGACGGCGCGCGCTACAGCCGTTCGATCATGGCGCGCGCCGCGGCGGGTGCGCGCTCTTTCGCGCCATTGATGAAAAACGCATAGACGTCCTGCGGCCGTGCCGCTGCGGAAGGCTTGGGGCCGATGCGGCGCAGGTCGGCCGGATCTTCGCCGCGCGCCCAGGTGCGCAGCCGGTCGGCCCACGCGTCCAGCACCTTGGGCGCATAGCCCGCCTTGAAGGTCGGGCTGGCGCGCATCAGCCGGGCATAGACAAAATCGCCCGTGCGGTCGGCGATGGCCGGGAAATCCTCGCTGTCGGTGTAGACGGTGGCCGCGCGATGGCGGCGGGCCAGCTCCAGGTATTCATCGCAGGCAAAGCTGGGATGCCGCACGTCCAGCACGTGCCGCAGCGGCAGGCCGTCCACCTTGTCCGGCAACCATTCCAGGAACGCGCCGAAATCGTCGGCGTTGAAGGTCTTGGTGGGCGCAAACTGCCACACCACCGGCCCCAGCTTGGGCCCCAGTTCGGCGATGCCGCTGTGCACGAAGCGCCGGATCGAATCGCCGGCGCCCGCCAGTTCGCGGCGGTTGGTGGCGTAGCGCGACGCCTTCAGCGAAAACACGAAGCCGTCGGGCGTCTCGTCGCGCCATTTGGCGAACGTGGCCGGCTTCTGGGTGCTGTAGTAAGTGCCGTTGATCTCGATGGCGGTCAATTGGCGGCTGGCATATTCCAGTTCCCGCGCATGCGGCAGGCCTTCGGGATAAAACGGACCGCGCCAGGGGGCGTAGGTCCAACCCCCGATGCCGACGCGGATGATGGGGGGGCTTTCCACCACGGACGGGTGACGATGCGGCATGTCCAGGTGCTCCATGCAGTCGGAAGAACCTGACCACTGTATCGCCGCGCGCATGCCGTCGTAAAGCCTGGCGGGCCGGATCGGGCTGTCATGCCGGCGCAGTTGTGGCATCCGCGATACGGCAATTCGACCCTTTGCGAAGTTCAAAGATATGCCCCCACGCCGCCCGCGCGTTGCGGGTGTGCCGCCCTGGATTCGCCGTTCCTGGAGCGGGGCGGCACGATGACAAAAAAACACTGTTCCGATACAGTTTTGCGATAACGTGTAGGCCTCGAATCCGACTTCGCCCGGCGCCTGCCGGCTCATCATGCCTGACCTGACTCATTTGCTGACGTTCGCCCTGGTTGCGCTGGGCATGGTGCTCACGCCTGGGCCCAACATGATTTACCTGGTGTCCCGGTCCATTTCCCAAGGCCCCCAGGCCGGCCTGATTTCGCTGGGCGGCGTGGCGGTAGGATTCATCTTCTATGTGCTGTGCGCGGCGTTCGGCATCACGGCCCTGCTGCTGACGGTGCCGCTGGCCTATGACGCGCTGCGCATCGGCGGCGCGCTGTACCTGCTGTACATGGCCTGGCAGACGATCCGGCCGGGCGGCCGTTCGCCGTTCCAGGTACGAGAGTTGCCCAAAAGCAGCCCGCGCACGCTGTTCACGATGGGGCTGGTGACCAACCTGCTGAATCCCAAGATCGCGGTCATGTACGTATCGCTGCTGCCGCAGTTCATTCAGCCCGACCACGGCAGCGTCTTCACGCAGTCGCTGGCGCTGGGCATGACGCAAGTGGTGATCAGCCTGTCGGTCAACGCCGTCATCGCCATCATGGCGGGCTCGATCGCCGGCTTCCTGGCGGGCCGTCCGTTGTGGATGGTGGTGCAGCGCTGGTTGATGGGCACGGTGCTGGCCGGCCTTGCCGTGCGCATGATCATGGATACGCGCCGCTGATGGAACGGGACGACGGTTTTTTCGCGTCGCTGGGCGGCATGCTCGGCGAAGCCCTGCGGGGCATTGTGTCCGGCATCCAGTGGCTGCTGGGCGGCTTGGGCGGCGCCCTGGGTGATTTCTATGCCGGGTTAGCCCGTGCGATGGGCATGAGCCCATCCCTCTTCAACTTCGTCCTGCTGGTGCTGGGCCTGATGTTCCTGTGGGCGGCGGTCAAGGCGTTGCTGCGCCGCGCCATCGTGGGGTTCCTCTTCTGGCTGGTCCTGGCGATGCTGGTGCTGGGCGGCCTGGTGGACTAAGGCCGGCCCACACTGAAGGTGCGCCGCTTGTAGCCCGACATCCTGCGATCAGCGGCGGATTTTCAATGCGATTTCCCGTAGCCGGCCAACCAACGCCGGGAACCGTTCGGCCCCGGTGTTGCCATATCCGATCACCAGCCCGTTGTCTTCGGCGCGGGGCGTGATCGCGAACGATGACAGCGCGCCGGGATTCATCCCCAGCTTGCGCGCCTGCTCCACGATCGCCACATCGGAAAACGCCGGCGGCAGCCGCACGGTCAGATGCAATCCGCTATGGCCGCCCAGAACTTCGTGATCGATTTCCAGGTGCGCGGCCAACGCGTCGCGCAGCGCCGCCTGGCGTTCGCGGTACAGCCGCCGCATGCGGCCCAGATGGCGGGAAAACTGGCCGTTGTCGATGAACGCGGCCATGGTCAATTGTTCCAGCCGATGGCCGCCCCGCAGCATTTCGATGACGGACGGCATGGCTTGCGCCGCGATGGTTTCGGGCAACACCAGGAAGCCCAGGCGCAGGGCGGGGAACATGGTCTTGCTGAAGGTGCCCACATACAGCACGGGGGCGTCGGGCAGCAGGCCTTGCATGGCCGCGATGGGTTCGCCCTGGTGGCGGAATTCGCTGTCGTAATCGTCTTCGATGATCCACGCGCCCGCGCGCCGCGCACGGTCCAGCAGGTCCAGCCGGCGCGCCACCGACAGCACCGCGCCAGTCGGGTACTGGTGCGACGGCGTGGTCTGTATCAGCCGCGGCGGGCACGTCTGCCACGCCGATTCGGGGATCACCATGCCATCGGCATCCACGCGCATCGCCACCACGTCCAGGTCGCCCGCATGGAAGGCTGATTTGGCCCCGCGGTAGCCCGGGTCTTCCAGCCAGGCGGTGTCGCCGGGGTTGGTCAGGAGCTGGACGCACAGCGCCAGTGCGCCCTGCGCCCCTTCGGTGATGACGATGCGCGAGGCGTCGCAGCGCACGCCGCGCGATACGCGCAGGTACTGGGCGATGGCTTCGCGCAGCGCGGGTTCGCCCACCGGGTGGCCGTAGCCCAGCGTGGTGGCCGGGGCGGCCTGCAGCGCTCGGTCCTGCGCGCGGCGCCAAGCATTCACTGGAAACTGCGTCAGCGCCGGCGTGCCGGGCGTCATGGGCAGCGAGCCATCGTGCAGGTGTCGCGTGGATACGATGCGCGACAGGCGTTTGGCGGTGAAGGAGGCCTCGGCAGGGGGCGGCGCGGCCTGCCTGGCAGCGTTGCTGGCCGTCGCCGACAAGGGCGCCACGCGCGTGCCTTGCCGGTCGGCGATGACATAGCCTTCGGCCGTCAGTTGTTCGTAGGCGATCAGCACCGTGTTGCGCGAAATGTCCAGGTCTTCGGACAACGCGCGCGAGGACGGCAGTTTGCCGCCAGCGGGTAATTGACCGGCCAGAATGGCCTGCTTCAGCCGCTGAATCAACTGGCGCTGCCGGGGTAACGCGCCGGGCCCGCGCGCCAGCGGGCTGGATAGCAGTGCCGCGTCCTTGGGGACGTCCTGAGAGGGAAGGGGATTCATGGCCCTATTAAATTCAAGGATCGTGGTGCTTTTTATGATGCCACGATTCCGATATCGTGAGGTCATGCGTGTTGCGTCCGCCACCGCCCGGCGACGCGCGCTAACCAGGATGAGGCTCTGTAGCATGCAACCCCGCGTCAATGCTTTCCAACAACCCATTGGCCCCGATGTTCCCGGCTGGACGCCACGCGCGCGTCCGCCCCTGACGCCCGCCATCGGACAGTATTGCCGGCTGGAACCGCTGTCCGCCGAGCGCCACGCCGCGGATCTGTATCAGGCGTTCAGCCAGGCGCCGGACGACAGCGACTGGACGTACATGGGCGTCGGCCCGTTTGCCGACGAGGCGGCCTACCGGGCGTTCGCCGAGTCCGTGCAGGCGGGCAACGACCCCTTGCATCACGCCATCATCGACCTGGAAACGGGGCGCGCCATCGGCACGCTGGCGCTGATGCGCATTGATCCGGCCAACGGCGTGATCGAAGTGGGCTTCGTGTCGTTTTCGCGCCAGCTGAAACGCACCCGTATCGCGACCGAGGCCCAGTTCCTGCTGATGCGCCGCGCCTTCGACGAACTGGGTTATCGCCGCTATGAATGGAAGTGCGACAGCCTGAATGCGCCGTCGCGCAAGGCCGCCGCGCGGCTGGGATTCCAGTTCGAGGGCATCTTCCGGCAAGCCACGATCTATAAAGGCCGCAGTCGCGATACGGCGTGGTTTTCGATCATCGACGGCGAATGGCCGGCGCTGCGTGCCGCCTACGAACACTGGCTGAACCCCACGAACTTCGACGCCGAAGGCAATCAGCGCACGGGTCTGGCGGAACGGATTGCCCGGGAAAAGGCCGCGTGCGTCTGATCCCGGTCGCGCTTGCGTTGTTCTGGGGGCTGAACTGGCCGGCGGTGAAGATCATTTTGTCGATCTTCCCGCCGTTCACGCTGCGTGTCATCGGCCTGGGCAGCGGCGCGGTGCTGTTGCTGCTGCTGGCGCGCGCCAAGCGGGTGGCGCTGCTGCCGCCGCGCGCGTCGTGGGTAGGCATCGTCGTGGGCGGCATCTTGGCCGTGGCGGTGTTCAACCTGGCGGTGGCGTGGGCGCAGCTTAGCACCAGCACATCGCGCGCGGCCGTGCTGACCTTCACGATGCCGATGATGTCGGCGGTGCTGGCCTGGGCCGTGCTGGGCGAACGCCCGGACCGGCGCCGCGCCGTGGCGCTGGGGCTGGGCGCGGTGGGCGTGGCGATCCTGGCTTGGCCAGTGCTGCGCGCGGTCTTCGCCCAGCACGACATCGCCGCGACGAAGGGCCTGGCCTTTCCGTTGATCGCCGCCTTCGGCTGGGCGGCGGGCACGGTCTACCTGAAGCGCTGGCCGGTGGCCGGCAACCGGATCGTGGTGACAGCCTGGCAACTGGTGGTGGGCGCGGCCTGCGCGTTGACGGGCATGCTGATCGCGGGCGAATCGTTTCCAATGCAAGGCTGGAACGTGCAAGTGGCCAGCGCGCTGGCGTATCACATCATTCTGGGTACGGCCGTGGCGTATTGGCTGTGGTTCGTGCTGAGCGAAAAGGTCAGCGCCACGGTCGCGGCGTTGACGACCCTGATGGTGCCGGTCGTCGGGGTGCTGGGTGCCATGGCGTTGGTGGGCGATCGGCCCGCCGCGGCGGATTGGTGGGGATTCGCCTTCGTGCTGGCGGGCGCGGCGCTTATCGTGCTGAACCTGGGCAAAGGGCGGGGGTGACTTGCCCGGGCCCATTCTGTTCCAACCCATCGGGCCGTAAGCCGGCTACCCGCGTCGCCTGCGCAACAGGTTCCTGATCATTTCACTGCCGCTGACCAGCGTGATGCCCGCCAGCACCAGCGCGGCGCCGATGACAAAGCCGGGATCCAGCGGTTCGTCCAGGATCAGCACGCCGAAGCTCACGCCGAACAGCGGCGTCATGAACGACAGGATCGATAGCCGCGACGCAAGGTAGCGGCGCAGCAGCCAGAACCAGGCCAGGTAGCTGGACAGCGCCACCACCACGGATTGGAAGGCCACGCTAAGCACCGCCGCCTGCGTGTAGCGGATGGCGTCCTGGCCCGTGGCGGCGGCATACGCCAGCAGCACGGCGGCGGCCACGCCCATCTGATAGAACAGCGTCTTGGAGGGCGCGGCTTCAGACAGGGAGGTCTTGCGGATGGCGACCGTGGTGGCGCCCCAGAGCAGGCCCGCCGCAAGGCCCATGGCGTCGCCCAGCAGCATATTGGCGGCGCCTGCCTGCGCGGGCTTTCCCAGGAATGCCACCGCGATGCCGCCGAATGCGATCGCGACGCCCAGCCACTGCAGCGGTTGCATGCGCTCTTCGGGCAGCAGCCAGTGCAGGCCCAGCGCGGCGAAGATGGGGGCGGTGTACAGGAACACCGACATGTGCGAGGCCGTGGTGTAGAGCAGGCCCTGCGCCACGAACAGGAACTCGCCCGCGAACAGCAAGCCGACGACGAGGCCGGGCAGGGCGGTGCCGTCGCGGAAGGCGCGCTGGCCTTCCGCGCGCCACACGACCACCGCCAGCACCAGCGCCGCGAACGTCGAGCGCAGGCCGATTTGCATGATGGGCGCTATGTCGCTGGCCACCAGCTTGATGGCGATCTGCTGGAATCCCCAGCACACGCACAGCGCCAGCATGCCGCTGGTTGCCAGCGCGTCCAGCGGCAAACGCGTG
Source organism: Achromobacter maghribensis (assembly GCF_057334215.1). Lineage (NCBI taxonomy): Bacteria > Pseudomonadati > Pseudomonadota > Betaproteobacteria > Burkholderiales > Alcaligenaceae > Achromobacter > Achromobacter maghribensis. Next base: position 36,268 of record NZ_JBHFII010000021.1, read on the forward strand.
GGCTTGGCGGCGGGCGCGCTCACGGCAGTTCGGCGGGGTAGCTGTCCAGCGCCAGGCCGATTTGTTGGCGCAGGTCCCATTCGGCCAGCGTCGACTGCACCGGTCCGAAGAAGGCGCCGTCGCGCGTGACGAACATGGCGGGCAGGTGAAAGACCTCGTAGCGTTCGACCAGGCCGCGGTTGTCGCCCGCATCCACCCAGCACACGCGTTCAACGGGCAATTCCAGCGCGGGAAGCTGCTCGCGCGCAATGCGGCAGGTGCCGCAGGTGCGGCTGTGGAAGACCAGCAGCGTCAGGCCGGGCGCATCCAGCAGGAAGCGGTCAGCGGTGCTGTCATTGAGTTCAATCTGTTCCATGGGGGCGGGGCAAGCGTGTCGTGGGCGCCAGACCAACCGGGCGCAAGGCGTCCATTATGGCAGCGTGGCGCCCGGGGGCCGGCGATACCCTCGGACGCCGAATGGGTGTGCGGGCTCAGGCGCCGCGCGGCCCGTCGCGCAATACCCGGTCCAGTTCCAGCACCGACTGGTACAGGACCCGGGTGCCGTCCAGCAGTTGCGCCGGCTCGATCCACTCTTCCGGGCAGTGGCTGCGGCCATTCAGGCACGGGATGAAGATCATGCCGATCGGGCCCGTGGGCGCCATGTACACCGCGTCGTGGCCCGCACCGCTGGGCAGGCGCATCGAGGCGTAGCCGAGCTGGTCGGCCGCCGCCTTGACCGCATCCATCACCAGCGGCGAACAGTCGGTGGGCTGCGCGCGGCTCAACGGCGTGAAGCCCGCCGTCAGACGCAGCGCCTTCAGGTCGTCGGCCACGCCGGCCATCAGCGTTTCCGGGAACGTGTCCAGCACGGCGTTGCTGTCGCTGCGCATTTCCAGCGTGAGTTCCACCCGGCCAGGAACCGCGTTGGCGGCGTTGGGCGTCATGGACAACCGGCCAACGGTGGCCACCACGTAATGCGGATTGCCGCTGGCAGCGCTGGCCTGGCGGCTGGCCGCATCGATGATGCGGGCCGCGCCCACCAGCGCGTCACGGCGGATGTCCATGGGCGTGGTGCCCGCGTGGTCGGGCTGGCCCTGCACCACGATCTGCACGCGGCGGATGCCGACGATGTTGGTGACCACGCCGATCGGCAGGTTGCGGCTTTCCAGCACGGGGCCCTGTTCGATGTGCAGTTCGACGAACGCGGCGGTGCCGCCGGCGCCGCGCAACGGCGCATGCAGCGCCGCCGGGTCGCCGCCGACGCGGGCGATGCCTTGGGCAAGCGTCTCGCCGTCCGGGTTGCGGGCGGCCAGCATGTCGGCGCTGAGTTGACCCGAGAGCGCGCGGCTGCCCACGCAGGAAATCCCGTAATCGCTGGGCTCTTCGGACAGGAAGTCGATGACCTCGAACGGATGCGCCAGTTCGATGCCGTGGTCTTGCAGGGTGTGCGCGACTTCGATGCCGGCCAGCACGCCAATGATGCCGTCGAAGCGGCCGCCGGCCATGACGGTGTCGCAATGCGAGCCGGTGGCGATGGGCTTGCGGGCGGCGTCGCGGCCGGCGCGGGTGCCGATCAGGTTGCCGCCGGCGTCCACGCGAGTGGCAAGTCCTGCGGCTTCGAACTCGCCGCGCAGCCAGGCGCGGGCCTCGTCGAACAGCGGCGAGAAGGCGCGCCGCGTCCAGGGGACGTCGGGCAGCGTGAAGCGCGACAGGGCTTCAACACGGGCCCACAGGCGGTCGGCGTCAAGCGGAGGGAACGGGAGGGAGGGGGAAGCAGGCGAAGAAAGCGAGGAGGGGGGCATTGCGTGCGGCATGAAGATTCCTGAAGATGCGCCACAGATTATGTCATGGCGATGCCGGCCGCCTCGTTCAGGGGGCGTGCCGGCCTACGTCTTCGCCGCGCGTTCAGGGCATCTGCCGCCACGACGGCTCGCGCTTTTCCAGGAAAGCGGCCACGCCTTCGCGGGCCTCGTTGGTGCTGCGGCAAGCCGCGATGCGCTCAACGGTGTCGGCAATCAGCGCAGCGTCGATGGGCTGGCCGGCAAAGTCCCGCACCAGCCGCTTGCTGGCCTGGACGGCGTCGGGGCCGTTGGCGCACAGCGTGCGGCAGATCGCGTCGGCTTCGTCCCGCAGCCGTTCGGCCGGCACCACGTCGTGCAGCAGGCCCAAACGCAGCGCGGTGGCCGCGGTGAAGCGTTCGGCCGTCAGGAAATAGCGGTTGGCCGCACGCTCTCCCATGGCGCGGATCACATAGGGGCTGATGGTGGCCGGCAGCAGGCCCAGGCGGGTTTCGGACAGGCAGAAGTGCGCGCTGTCCGCCGCGATGGCGATGTCGCAAGCCGACAGCAACCCCATGCCGCCGGCGTAGGCGTCGCCGTTCACGCACGCCACCACCGGCTTCGGGCAGGCCCAGATCGTGTGCAGCATGTCGGCCAGCCGGGTGGCGTCCGCGCGGTTGTCGGCGTCGGTGTGCGTGGCCATCTTGCGCATCCAGTTCAGGTCGCCGCCGGCGCAGAACGCCTTGCCTGCGCCTGTCAGCAGCAGTACGCGCACGCGGGAATCCTGGGCGGCATCGGCGACGGCACGGGTAAGCGCTGCGATCAGCGTCTCGTCGAAGGCATTGCGCATGTCGGGCCGGTTCAGCGTCAGGCGGACGATGGCGCCATCGTGGGCGACATCCAGCGGGGCAGGCAGAGTCATAGGGGGCTCTCGTGTGTTGAATTTGGCTCAATAAGCGACGTTCGAATCTGTCTTGATTCTAGGGTTATTTCGGGTGCTGCGCGATTTATTCCAAGTGGTTATTGAGTTATCCTCAAAAAAATAATGGAGCGAGACATGAATCCACAATCAGGCGCCGCCGCTGATCAGCGTTATGCATCGGTGTTCCGGCCGGGGCTTTACGACGGCAAGACCATTCTGGTGACGGGTGGCGGCAGTGGGCTGGGGCGTTGCACCGCGCACGAACTGGCTGCGCTGGGCGCGAGCCTGGCGCTGGTGGGCCGCAAGCTGGACAAACTGGAGGCGGCGGGTGTGGAACTGGCCCGCATTTATCCGGAAGCGGCCGGGCGCATCAGCCTGCATGCCTGCGACATCCGCGACGAAGCCGGCGTGCGCGACGCCGTCAGGGACGTACTGACGCGCCACGGCGCGATCGACGGCTTGTTCAATTGCGCCGGGGGGCAGTTCCCGGCGCCGCTGGACCACATCAGTTTCAATGGCTGGAACGCCGTGGTGCAGAACAACCTGCACGGCACCTTCCTGATGGCGCGCGAGGTCTATACGCAGCACATGCGCCAGCATGGCGGGGCCATCGTCAACATGCTGGCGGACATCTGGGGCGGCATGCCCGGCATGGGGCATTCGGGCGCGGCGCGCGCCGGTGTCTGGAACCTGACCGAAACCGCGGCCTGCGAGTGGGCGCACGCGGGCGTGCGCGTCAATGCGGTGGCGCCGGGCTGGATCGCATCCAGCGGCATGGATAGCTACGACGACAAATACCGCGCCGTGCTGCGCGAGCTGAAGACCAAGGTGCCGCTGCAACGGTTTGGAACCGAGGCGGAACTGGCGGCGGCGGTCGTGTTCCTGCTGTCGCCCGCGGCGGCCTTCATCAACGGCAGCGTCATCCGCGTGGACGGCGGCGTGCCCAACGCCCGGCATTCGTGGACCTTGCGGCCCGCCGAGCGCGGCGACGTCTATAGCGGCTTTCCTCAGTATGTGCCGCCGTCCTTGTTCGCGGACTCGTCCGATACGTCGGACGCCTGAAGGCGATGCAGCGCGTCGCGCACTTCTCCGCGGAACCGGGCCAGCGCCAGCGTGTCCTGGCGGGGCGGCTGCAGGGCTTGCCACAGGAAGCCGACCAACTGGTCGGCCGTGGCCGCAACGTCGACCCGCGTGCCGCGCAGGATGGCGTCCCACAGCACATGCTCCATCGGGCCATAGACCGACGAACGCAACAGCCGCAACGGCATGTCCCGGCGGATGTCGCCGTCTGCCTGGCCCTGCGCCAGGATGCGCATCAGCGGCGCGGTGTACCGGCGCTGCAACCCGGCGTAGATGTCGCCGAAATCGTCATTGCGGGCGCGGCCTTCGGAGAGGATGAAGGCGCACAGCCCCGGCCCTTCGGCCAACAGGTGCCGCAGGTGCGTATGCACCAGGTAGTGCAATTGGGCGCGGGCGCCCTGCACGTGGGGAAGGCTGTCTTCGACCTTGCCGATGATCTCGTCGTACCAATCGCTGATCACCCGCACGCACAGTTCCCGCTTGCCGCCGAAGTAAGTGAATATCGTGGCTTCGGATACGCCCAGCCGCTGGGCGATCTCGGTCGTCGTGGCCGCCTGGAAGCCCGCCTCGGAGAACACCTGGCGGGCCATGTGCAGGATGTCCCGGATGCGCTGTTCGGATTTGGCGCTGGCCGGGGGGCGGCGGATCGGGACGGCGGGGGTTTTTTCCATGCGGACGGCAAAGCGGCGGGTAGACGGGGCTTATTATTGAGCCAGGGTCAAGCAAGTTGAGCAAGCCCTGGATGATCCATAACAACATCAGAGACTAAACCATGCTGTCCCGAGCGGAATCCTACAAGCAGCTTGTGTCCCAATTCCAATGGCAGGTGCCGGCGGCGTTCAACATCGGGGTCGACGCCTGCGACAAATGGGCGGACGGCAGCGCACGCGTGGCCTTGATCTACGAAAAAAGCGACGGTGCGCAAACGCGCTACACCTTCGACGACATCAAGGCGCAGTCGAACCGCCTGGCGCACAGCCTGACGCGCCACGGCGTGCAGCGCGGCGACCGTGTGGCGGTGTACCTGCCGCAAGCGCCCGAGACCGCGGTGACGCACATCGCCGTCTACAAGATGGGCGCGGTGGCGGTGCCCCTGTTCACGCTGTTTGGCGTCGACGCCATTCAGTACCGGTTGGCCAACAGCGGCGCGGTCGCGCTGGTCACCGACACCGAGGGCTGCCGCAAACTGCGGGAAATTCGCGCCAGCCTGCCGGACCTGAAGGTCATCTATTGCATCGACGGCGAAGGCGAGGGCGGCACGGTGCCGTTCCATCCGGCGCTGGCGGCCGAATCCGACGACTACACCCCGGTGGCCACGGCGGCGGACGACCCCGCCGTCATCATCTATACGTCCGGCACCACGGGCAAGCCCAAAGGCGCCCTGCATGCGCATCGCGTCCTGCTGGGGCACCTGCCCGGCGTGGAGATGTCGCACGAGTTCTTCCCCGAAAACGCCAAGCTGATGTGGACGCCGGCCGACTGGGCATGGATCGGCGGCCTGTTGGACGTGCTGCTGCCGTCGTGGCACCACGGCGTCCCGGTACTGGCGCGCCGTTTCGAGAAGTTCGACGGCACCTCCGCCCTGGAACTGATGGCGCGCCACGGCGTGACCCACACCTTCCTGCCGCCCACCGCGCTGAAGATGATGCGCGGCGCGGCCTATCCCGACGCGGCGGGCCCCCTGGCCCTGCGTTCGGTGGCCAGCGGCGGCGAATCGCTGGGCGCTGAATTGATCGACTGGGGCCGCCGTGTGCTGGGCGTCACCATCAACGAGTTCTACGGGCAGACCGAATGCAACATGCTGGTGTCGTCGTGTTCGTCGCTGTTCGACCCGGAAATCGGCTCGATCGGCCGCGCCGCGCCGGGGCACCGGGTGGCTATTGTGGATGACCAGGGCGTGGAAGTGGCTGATGGACAAGAGGGCAACATCGGCGTATTGCGGCCCGATCCCGTCATGTTCCTGGGGTACTGGAATAACCCCGCGGCCACCGCCGAAAAATTCGTGGGCGACTACCTGCTTACCGGCGACCTGGGCGTGCGCGACGCGCAAGGTTTTATCCGCTTCGTGGGCCGCAACGACGACGTCATCACCAGCGCCGGCTACCGTATCGGTCCTGCCCCCATCGAAGACTGCCTGATCGGCCACCCCGCCGTGCGCATGGCGGCGGTGGTGGGCGTGCCGGACGAGCAACGCACGGAAATCGTGATGGCCTATGTGGTGCTGAACGATGGCTTCGACGGCGACGACGCGCTGATCAAGGCCCTGCAGGCACATGTTCGCACCCGCCTGGCCGCGCACGAATACCCGCGCGCGATCCGGTTTGTAACCAGTTTGCCTACCACCGCCACGGGTAAGATCATCCGTAGGGAGTTACGCGACGGCCACTACGGTTGAGTCGGTCTCAACCCGTGACAAACTCGTCCATGTGGATGGGTTGACGGGTTGCCCAGCGCTGCAAGTATGATGGCGCAAATTACATACGGCCCCAGCTGAATTGGGGCCGTATCACCATTTGTCTAAGTATGGAGATAGCCCCAATGAATAAGCCATTGGATGGGGGCCTGGCAGCGTTGAACGTGCCGGCCTACGTCAAGCATCGCGGCCTGATCGACTGGGTGGCCAGTGTTGTCGCGTTGGCCAAGCCGGATCGCGTCGTGTGGTGCGACGGTTCGCAAGAAGAATATGACCGCCTGTGCGAACAGATGGTCCAGTCCGGCACGATGCGCAGGCTGAATCCCGCCAAGCGGCCCAATTCCTTCCTGGCGTGTTCGGATCCCTCCGACGTCGCGCGCGTCGAAGACCGCACCTTCATCTGTTCGGATCGGGCCGAAGACGCCGGCCCCACCAACAACTGGGCCGACCCGGCCCAGATGCGTGACACCCTCAATGGCCTGTTCGACGGCGCCATGCGCGGCCGCACGCTGTATGTCGTGCCGTTCTCGATGGGCCCGCTGGGCTCGGACATCGCCCACATCGGCGTGGAACTTTCCGACAGCCCCTATGTGGCCGTGAACATGCGCATCATGACGCGCATGGGCAAGCAGGTCTACGACGTGCTGGGCGCCGACGGCGACTTCGTGCCCTGCGTGCACTCCGTGGGCAAGCCCCTGGCCGCCGGCGAAGCCGATGTGGCCTGGCCGTGCAACCCCACCAAGTACATCGTGCATTTCCCCAAAAGCCGCGAGATCTGGAGCTACGGCTCGGGCTACGGCGGCAACGCGCTGCTGGGCAAGAAGTGCTTTGCGTTGCGCATCGCCTCCACGATGGGGCGCGACCAGGGCTGGTTGGCCGAACACATGCTGATCCTGGGCGTGACGTCGCCCAAGGGCCGCAAATACCACGTGGCCGCCGCGTTCCCGTCCGCCTGCGGCAAGACCAACTTCGCCATGCTGATTCCGCCGCAAGGCATGGACGGCTGGAAGGTCACCACCATCGGCGACGACATCGCCTGGATCAAGCCGGGCGCCGATGGCCGCCTGCACGCCATCAACCCGGAAGCCGGTTATTTCGGCGTGGCCCCGGGCACCAGCGAGCAGACCAACTTCAACGCCATGGCCACCCTGAAGGCCAACGTCATCTTCACCAACGTGGCGCTGACCGATGACGGCGACGTCTGGTGGGAAGGCATGACCGACACGCCGCCCGCGCACCTGATCGACTGGCAGGGCCAAGACTGGACGCCCGCCATCGCGCGCGAAACCGGCCGCAAGGCCGCGCACCCGAACGCGCGCTTCACCGCGCCGGCCGCGCAATGCCCGTCCATCGATCCTGAATGGGAAAATCCCGAAGGTGTGGTCATCGACGCCTTCATCTTCGGCGGCCGCCGTTCCACCACGGTGCCGCTGGTGACCGAGGCGCGCAACTGGGTCGAAGGCGTCTACATGGCCGCCACCATGGGCTCGGAAACCACCGCTGCCGCCGTCGGGCAGCAGGGCGTGGTGCGCCGCGACCCCTTCGCCATGCTGCCGTTCTGCGGCTACAACATGAGCGACTACTTCAACCACTGGCTGAAGCTGGGCAAGCAGATGGAAGCCGCGGGCGCCACCTTGCCGCGCATCTACTGCGTCAACTGGTTCCGCAAGGGTCCGGACGGCAAGTTCGTCTGGCCCGGGTTTGGCGAAAACATGCGCGTGCTGCGCTGGATGCTGGGCCGCATCGACGGCCAATCCAAGGGCGTGGACCAGGTGTTTGGCATTTCGCCCAGCTATCAGGACATCGACTGGACGGGGCTGGAATTCACGCCGGACAAGTTCGATCAGGTCATGTCGGTGGACGCCGGCGCCTGGCGCGACGAACTGGCGCTGCACGATGAACTGTTCGGCCAACTGGCCCAAGGCCTGCCCGAAGACCTGCCGGCCACCAAGATCAAGATCGAAGGGCGCCTGGCAGCCTGACCGCTGACTGTGTCCGAAAAGCGCGCGCGCCGCATAGG
>NZ_JBHFII010000021.1:44536-47039 GCF_057334215.1 Achromobacter maghribensis
CCGCATAGGCGCGCGGGCTTTTTTTCTTTCATATCTGTGTGGGCAAGAAGTCCAAGCGGATGGGACTGCGCGGCATGACGGAACGAGGCACAATGGCTTCATGAAACTGGATCCCGAAGACCTTGCCAAGATCAGCGCGCTGACGCTTGCGCACTACGAAGAGAACGCGGAATCGTTCGAGGCCGGCACGCGCGACCACGATGTCAGCCAGAACATCGGCGCGTTGTTGCGGCATATCCAGGGCCCGCCGCCCTATGACATCCTGGACCTGGGCTGCGGCCCGGGCCGCGATCTCAAGACCTTCGCCGCTTTAGGTCATCGGCCGGTGGGGTTGGACGGCACGCCCCGCTTTGTCGACATGGCGCGCGCGGCCAGCGGCTGCGAAGTCTGGCACCAGGATTTTCTGCAACTGACCTTGCCCGCCGCGCGCTTTGACGGCATTTTCGCCAATGCCGTCTTGTTCCACGTGCCCGGCCAGGAATTACCTCAGGTGTTGCGCGCCTTGCGCGGCACGCTGAAACCCGGCGGCGTCCTGTTCACGTCCAACCCGCGAGGCGGCAATCAGGAAGGATGGAACCGTGGGCGCTACGGCGTCTATCACGACCTGGACGGATGGCGCAGCTTGCTGGCGGACGCCGGGTTCGAAGAGCTTGAACACTATTACCGTCCCGAAGGACTGCCCCGCGACCAACAGCCCTGGCTGGCCAGCGTCTGGCGGCGGACCGGCTAGCGCGGCCCCGGCAACGGCATCTGCACCAGGAAAAAGTCTTCCCGCGGCCCCCGGCCGGGGCCGCGGTTTTCTTGGCAGGGCTCAATCGCCGTCAAAGGAAAACGTCGTACCGCCGGGGCGGGCATTGGCTCCCGCCCCCGTGGCGTCAGTGCATCTTGCCGTAGCGGCCGGCGTTGAAGTCCTGGATGGCTTCGACGATTTCCGCTTGCGAGTTCATCACGAACGGACCGTATCCCACCACGGGCTCATCGATCGGCTCGCCGCTCAGGACCAGGAACACGGCGTCGTTGTTGGCTTCGACCGTGATGTCTTCCCCTTCCTGCGAGAACAACGCCAGATGCGCGTCGCGGGCGACCGATTCACCATTGACCAGCACCGTGCCGCGCAGCACCACCAGCATGCTGTTGCGGCCTGCGGCGATGGGGAACGTCGCGGCCTTGCCTGCATTCAGGCGCACATCCCACACGTCCATGGGCGTGAAGGTGCGCGCCGGACCGGCCTGGCCCGCGAAGTTGCCCGCGATCACGCGCAGCGAACCCGCATCGTCCGGCAACGCCACCACGGGAATGTCCGCATTGAGGATGCCCTGGTAACCGGCCGCCGCGGTCTTGTCGCGGGCGGGCAGGTTGACCCACAGCTGCACCATCTCCAGCTCGCCACCCGACCGGGTGAACGCGGGGGAATGGAACTCCTCATGCAGGATGCCCGAGGCCGCCGTCATCCATTGCACGTCGCCGGGACCGATGACGCCGCCGTTGCCGGTGGAATCGCGGTGCTCGACTTCGCCGCTGTAGACGATGGTCACGGTTTCAAAACCGCGATGGGGATGCTGGCCCACGCCGCGCGGATGATCGGCCGGCTCGAACTTGGCCGGGCCGGCATAATCCAGCAGCAGGAACGGGCTGACGTTCTTGCCTTTATCGTTGTAGGAGAACATCGAGCGCACCGGGAAGCCGTCGCCCACCCAGTGGGGGCGGGGAGCGGCGTGCAAACCGAGGATCTTCTTCATGGCGTCTATTCCTATTGCGCGGCCCCTGCGGGACCGTTCGTCATAGGGTTAAAGATAAGGGCGGAACGATCGTTTCGGTAGTCCCCCCGCTTGGTAAGCACTGTTCCATGTATCGGACGATGAACGCTCACCCTTTCTGCCATCGCGGGAGCCCGCCGGCTGACGTATCCTTGATTGATGGAACAACGCGTGGATGCCGCGCCGCAAGGGCGCAACGATCAAGTTTGGGGCTTTGCCCCCGTCGCAACCCCCGCTTCGCGGGTATTGGTGCTGGGCTCCATGCCCGGCGTGGCCTCGCTGAAACAAGCCCGCTACTACGCCCATCCCCGCAATGCCTTCTGGCCCATCGCCGCCCGCGTCCTGGGCTTCGACCCCACCGTGGACTACCCGCAACGCCTTTGCGCCCTGCAAACCGCTGGCGTCGCCTTATGGGACGTACTGCAAGCCTGCGAACGTCCCGGCAGCCTGGATGCCGACATCCGCCCTGACACGCTGATCCCCAACGACTTCGCCGCCTTCCTTGCCGCCCATCCCGCCATCACCCGCATCTGCTTCAACGGCGGCAAAGCCGCCGCCCTGTACCGGCGCCACGTACTGCCAACGCTGGCCCGGGCAGACCTGGAATACCTGGACCTGCCGTCCACCAGCCCCGCCCACGCCGCCGCCTCTTTCGAGAGGAAACTAGCCGCCTGGCAAAAAGCGCTGACCGCCTAAACCCCCCGAAAGCGGCCTAGCCCCATTCCCCACGTATGCCCGACAAGGCC
>NZ_JBHFII010000022.1:0-14957 GCF_057334215.1 Achromobacter maghribensis
GCGTCGATGTCGCGCATTTCGTCGCCCACCAGCAGGAAGCGGGCGGGGGCGACCTCGTGGCGGCGCATCAGGCGGTCGATCTTGGCAGCCTTGCCGAACAGGTCGGTGCCGCATTCGTAGTCGTCGAACAGCGCGGTGGCATCCGGGCCCAGCACGCGCTGCACGTTCTCGATGGAATTCGAGCTGATCACGGCTAACCGCAGTCCACCGGCCTTCAGGCGCGCGAGCACCTCGGGAATGCCGTCGAACAGGTGCACGCTGGGATCGATGTCCTGCATCAGGGTGCGCACGTGCGACATGATCGCCGGCAGCTTCCACAGCGGTATCCCCAGATACTTCAGGATGTCGGCGGCTTCGCGGTGGCGCAGGTTTTCGCGCTCCGACAAGTCGATCTTGCGGAAGCCGTATTTATCGGCCACGGTGTTCAGGATGGAATTGAACCAGGGCATGGTGTCCGCCAGGGTTCCGTCAAAATCAAAAGCGGCGATGTCGTATTTCAAGTGGGATCCAGTAGACGGCGCAGGCGTGGCTACAAGCCGTTGGGGTGAAGCAGATAGTGGACAACCGGCGCCAGGGCTTCCAGCGGCGGCGCGCTGGCCACGACGCGGGCGGCGTTCGTCCAGGGGTAATCCAGCGCCAGCAGCCAGCCGAAGACGGCGGCCGTGTCGCCCGGCGGCAGCGTCACCATGGTTTCGATCGTGATGGTGAGGTCCGTGGCGCGGTATGGGGAGGCCTGGAATTTCCAGTCGTACCGGCCGCAGCCCACACGCACGTTGCCGGTGGCCTTCTCGGTCATGGCCACGATCCAGTCGCATTGGTAGTCGGGCAGACAGGCGTCCGGTGCCGGCCGCGACAGGTAGAACGTGTAGACGTTGTCGTAGGTCTGGCCGAACTTGCGCACCAGCGTGTCGGCGATTGCCGCCAGCCCATGCGATTCGGGGGGGAAGGCGATGGCTTGCGTGCGCAGCGCCATTTTCAGCACGGCGTTGTCTGCGAATGCCCGCGACATGTAGTGCGGGCGATTCTCGTCCTTGGCGTGAAAATAGTCGCGCAGGACGGACTCGGTGCTGGAAGGGGACAACGAATCGGGCATCATTGCGTAAGCTTCCGTTGGGTCATGGGAGGGCGGCTTCAGGCCTTGATGGGATCGAACCACTTCGAGACATTGGGCGCCTCGTAGATGGCATAGCGGTCCAGCAAAACGGCGGGGTCTTCTTCCACTACCAGCATGTCTCGATGCTGGGGGCGGATGAACGCTTCATCGACGGCATGGTCCACGAACTGCACCAGCGCGTCGTAGTATCCCGCGATGTTCAGCAGGCCGCAGGGCTTCTGGTGCATGTTCAACTGCGCCCAGGTCCAGACTTCGAAGAACTCTTCCAGCGTGCCGGCGCCGCCAGGCAGCGCGATGAATCCGTCGGCCTTTTCAATCATCATGGCCTTGCGCTCGTGCATATTCTGCACCAGATGCAGTTCGGTCAGGCCGCGGTGCGCTTGTTCCTTCTTTTGCAGTAGCTCGGGTATGACCCCGATCACGCGGCCGCCGCCAGCCAGCACTTCATTGGCCACGACGCCCATGATGCCGACCACCGATCCGCCGTACACCAGGCCCAGGTCCCGCTTGACCAGTTCGCGCGCCAGCACGCGGGCCTGTTCGATGTAGTCCGGGCGGGAGCCCGGATTCGAGCCGCAATACACGCAAATGTTCTTCAGAGTCATAAAAGGTCGGAGATGGCCGTCCCGTTACAGATTGCGTCACGGGCTTTTCGGGAAGCCGATAGTTTACGCAAGGTTTGGCCAGGGGTTTATTGCCCGGGGGGCGCGCCCAAACCCGGTGGAACGCAATGTTTGGACACAGCACGATCCGCCATGACCGGTAGACTGGGTTGTTCGGTACGACTGGAAATCCAGCGTCGTAGTGCTTTCACTAACCCGAGGAGCTAACGATATGGAACACGCAACCCGAACCCCCCAGAACACGAGCCGCCCTTTCGACATGGACGTGAAGGCCATTCGCGCCAAGGCGCGCCAGGACATCGAATCGGGCGCCGTGACGGACACCTACCGCGCGGACCGGCAAACGGTGCTGAAACTGCTGAACGAAGCACTGGCCACCGAGATCGTCTGTGTGTTGCGCTATAAGCGCCACTTCTTCATGGCCCGCGGCCTGAACGCGGAACCGGTGGCGGCGGAATTCGCCGAACACGCCACGCAAGAGCAGGATCACGCCGACCGCCTGGCCGAGCGCATCGTGCAGCTGGGCGGCGAGCCGAACCTGTCGCCCAAGGGACTCTTGGAGCGCAGCCATTCGGAATATGTCGAAGGCAACACGCTGGAAGAGATGATCAAGGAAAACCTGATCGCCGAACGGATCGCCATCGATAGCTACCGCCAGATGATCGAATACATCGGCGAACAGGACTCCACCACGCGCCGTCTGCTGGAAGAGATCCTGGCGGTGGAAGAAGAGCACGCCGACGACCTGTCGGACTTCCTGGCAAAGGCGTAGAAGGGCAGCGCTAAAAAAAACCCGGCCTCGCAAGGCCGGGTTTTGCGTTGCGGCGGCGGCCAGCGGGCCGCCCCTGCTTCGATCAGATCGCGTCGCCCCAGAGGTCGTATTCGTCCGAATCGGTGATGCGCACGCGCACCATGTCGCCCGCCTTCAACGGCTTGTCCGAGCTGACATAGACGCAGCCGTCGATCTCGGGCGCGTCGGCGCTGCTGCGGCCCACGGCGCCATCTTCGTCCACTTCATCGATCAGCACGTCGATCTCGCGGCCCACCTTGCGAGCCAGGCGCGCGGTCGAGATGCCTTGCTGCAATTCCATGAAGCGTTCCCAACGGTCTTGCTTCACGTCGTCCGGCACGGGATTGTCCAGCAGGTTCGCGGGCGCGCCTTCCACCGGCGAATACTGGAAACAGCCCACGCGGTCCAACTGCGCTTCCTGCATCCAGTCCAGCAGGTACTGGAAGTCTTCTTCGGTTTCGCCGGGGAAGCCGACGATGAAGGTCGAACGGATGGTCAGGTCGGGACAGATCTCGCGCCAGCGCTTGATGCGCGCCAGGGTCTTGTCTTCGAACGCCGGGCGTTTCATGGCCTTCAGGATGCGCGGGCTGGCGTGCTGGAACGGGATGTCCAGGTACGGCAGGATCTTGCCTTCCGCCATCAGCGGAATCACTTCGTCCACGTGCGGGTACGGATACACGTAGTGCAGGCGCGTCCAGATGCCCATTTCGGACAAGGCCAGACAGAGTTCGGTCATGCGGGTCTTGACCGGCCGGCCGTTCCAGAAGCCGCTGCGGTACTTCACGTCCACGCCATACGCGCTGGTGTCTTGCGAGATCACCAGCATTTCCTTCACGCCGGCCTTGACCAGGCGCTCGGCTTCGCTCAGCACGTCGCCCACCGGGCGGCTGACCAGGTCGCCGCGCATCGACGGGATGATGCAGAAGCTGCAGCGGTGATTACAGCCTTCGGAGATCTTCAGGTAGGCGTAGTGGCGCGGCGTAAGCTTGACGCCCTGCGGAGGCACCAGGTCCAGATAGGGGTTGTGGTCTTTCTTGGGCGGGGCGGCGTCGTGCACGGCGCGCACCACCTCTTCATATTGCTGGGGACCGGTCACCGACAGCACGCTGGGGTGCACCTGGCGGATCACCGATTCCTCGACGCCCATGCAGCCGGTGACGATGACCTTGCCGTTCTCGGCCAGCGCTTCGCCGATGGCTTCCAGCGATTCGGCCTTGGCGCTGTCGATGAATCCACAGGTGTTGACGACGACGACATCCGCATCGTTGTATTCGGGCGTGACTTCGTACCCTTCGGTGCGCAGTTGGGTCAGGATCCGTTCGGAGTCGACCAAAGCTTTGGGACAGCCCAGCGACACGAACCCCACGCGCGGCGCGCGGCCCGGATCGGCGCCCTGGGCCGCAGCCGTGATGGCGTCAAGCGTCGAGCTGCTGCCACTGCTGGCGGAAGTGCCGGCGCCTTTGCCGGGCCGGGATTGTTCAAGAATTTCCAATCTAGTTCACCGTAGGTTCGCGCACCGGCTGTTGCGGTGCGGCGGGGTATTCGTCAGGTATTCGGGTTCAGGCGGGTTTGCCTGTCTGGCGGGGTGGCAGGTCGCGTAGCGTTTCGGGGTGGAGAATGGCCACTTGCAGCAGGGTCTGAGCGGCGCCGGACGGATGGCGGCGGCCCTGTTCCCAGTCCTGCAAGGTACGTACGCTCACGCCCAATAATTCCGCGAAATCCGCTTGCGGCAAACCGACGCGGCTGCGCGCTTCGCTGATATGTGATGCCTGCCACCGGGCGGGAGGCGCCGGTGGAGCTGCTTTCTTCATGACTCGTTCAAATTTACGGGCAGCGCCGCTTCTTGCCATCGCTTGGGTTCATGCGATGCGCCGGGAGCAGCAACTGCGGGGAAGCCGGGAATTATACGGCAATGCCGTAGGGCGCGATAGCAAACCGTGCCTTTCGTCACCAGAAAGCGCCTGGCTATCGAAAGCCCCGGGCTCCGTGACGCGGTGCTTTTTACGGCGCCCCGCGCCGGTACAGCGCCAGCGTGCCCGCCAGCCCGATCATCAAGCTGCCGCAGACGCGGTTCAGCCAGCGCAGGCCCGACCCCTGGAAGGCGCGCACCAGTTGAGCGCCCAGGGCGGCGTAGACCAGCATCGTCAAGATATTGATGGTGGCCAGGACGCAGGCCACGATGGCGTACTGGGTCGCCAGCGGCGCTTGCGGGTCGATGAACTGGGGCAAAAAGGCCGACATGAACAGCAGCGCCTTGGGGTTGGTCAGCGCCACCATGAAGCTGCGCAGCCCCAGCGACAGGCCCACGGGCCGGTCCGTCCCGGGCGCGGCCGACGGCAGGATCAGCGCCGCGTCCGAGCGCAGCATCTTCCAGCCCAGATAAGCCAGATACACCGCGCCCACCCATTTGATGAGCTGAAAGGCGACTTCGGACGCTGCCAGCACCACGCCCAGGCCCGAGGCCACCGCGCCGACCAGGATCAGGTCCGCCAGGACCGCGCCGGCCATCCCCCAGCCCGCGGCGCGCACGCCGTGGCGCGAGCCGTTGCTCAGGGCCAGCAGGGTCGTCGGGCCCGGCGTCACGATGGCGACGGCGGAGGCCAGGATGAACAGCAGCAGCGTGGCGGTAGTCATAGGGGAAAGCGCTCCAGGCGAGGGGCCAGTTTGACGCGCGCGCCGCCATTCGTCCAGGTCCGGCTACCATATCGGTCTTATCCTCTGAATTTCCACCATGTCCACGCGTTCCGACTCCCCCCATCTGGCCCCCCCGCTTTCCTCCGTTCTTCTTTCCAGCGCGGGGGTGGTCGAGGGCGTGCTGGACGGCCGTTCCCTGACGGACGCGTTGACCGACGTAAGTTCCGCCCTGCGCCCGGCCACCCAGGCCGTGTCGTTCCATGCGATGCGGTATCTGGGCTGGGCCGACGCCGTTGGCCGCGAGCTCGTCCAGCGCTATCCCAGTGTGCTGTTCGAATCGCTGTTGCTGGTGTCCCTGACCCTGCTGAAAGAAGAGGGCGAGGCCGCCGCCGCGCTGCCCGGCATGCCGGTGTACGCGCCGCATACGGTGGTGGACCAGGCCGTGACGGCCGCCTCCAATACCCGCGCCCTGGCGTCCTTCAAGGGCATGCTCAACGCCTGCCTGCGCCGCTTCCTGCGCGAGCGGGCGGCATTGGAAGCCGCGGTCGCCGACAGCCCCGAGGCCCAATGGAACCACCCCGGCTGGTGGGTCAAGCAGCTGGGCGTGGCGTATCCGCAAGAATGGCGCGAGATCCTGGCCTCGGCCAACGTGCCGGCCCCGCTGACGCTGCGCGTGAACCGCCGCCGCGCCAGCCGCGAACAGGTGCTGGCGGCCTTCCAGGACGCCGGCCTGTCGGCGGAACCCGTGGGCCAGGCCGGTCTGGTGATGAGCAGCCCCAAGCCCGTGACCCAATTGCCCGGCTTCGCCGAAGGGTGGTGGTCGGTGCAGGACGCCGGCGCGCAACTGGCGGCCGAATTGCTGGCGCCGGCCGACGGCATGCGCGTGCTGGACGCCTGCTCGGCGCCCGGCGGCAAGACCGCCCACCTGCTGGAATTGGCCGATATCGACCTCGTGGCGCTGGACGCGGACGGCGAACGGCTGGAACGCGTGGAACAGAATCTGGACCGCCTGGGCCTGGCAAGCAGCCGCGTCCAGCTGGAGGCCGCCGACGCATCCGACCTGGACGCCTGGTGGGACGGCAAGCCCTTTGACGCGGTGCTGGCGGACGTGCCCTGCACGGCGTCGGGCATCGTGCGCCGCCACCCCGACATCCGCTGGCTGCGCCGCGAAAACGATGTGCGCCGCACGGCCACCCTGCAGGCCAAGCTCCTGGATGCGCTGTGGCAGACGGTCGCGCCCGGCGGCCGCCTGCTCTATGTGACGTGTTCGGTCTTCCCGATCGAAGGCGCGCGCCAGGCGCTGGAGTTCCTGCAACGGCATCCTGAGGCCCAGCGGCTGGACGCGCCGGGCCAATTGCTGCCTGTTGCGCTCGATGCAACACCGGCCGCCCAACATGACGGGTTTTTCTACGCCTTGTTTGCCAAGCAGTCCTGAATCACCAAGAATAGGGGCATGACGGTGTTTCGGTGTCGTATGTCCATTATTTCGCGTTTATTTCTTGGGTTGTTGCTGGTATCCGCCTTGCTTTCCCTGGTGCCGGGCGGCGAAGCATATGGCGCCGAGCCTAAGGTTGTGCGGGTCGAGCCGGTCGTGCGCAACGGCCGCCTCGAGATTGACGCGGACATCGAATTCGAACTGAATCAGCAATTGCGGGACGCGGCCCAGCGCGGCGTCCCCCTCTATTTCACGGCCGACCTGACCATGACGCAGGAACGCTGGTGGTGGTTCGACAAGCCGCTGGTGGACGCGTCCCGCACGTGGCGCGTCGTCTATAACGCCTTGACCCGGCAATGGCGCGCCGGCGTGGGCGAACTTTCCTTCCCCGTGGCGTCGCTGGACGACGCCATGAGCGTCATCCGCCACATTCGCAATTGGTCGGTGGCTGACGCCGGCGACTTCGACGAAGGGGTGCTATACGGCGGCCAGCTGCGGCTGCGCCTGGACACCTCGCTCTTGCCCCGGCCGTTCCAGGTGAACGCCTTGAACAGCAGCTCATGGGCGCAGGGGACTCCCTGGACGGACTTCTCATTCACGCTGAGCGGCAAGGAGAAAGATCCCTCATGAGGCTGTTGCTCCGCCTGGCCCTGATGGTGGGTGCCGTAAGTGGCCTGGCGTTGCTGGGGTTGCTGGCATGGTCCACGGGCAATGCCTCGCGCTTTGCACGCTACTACGACACGCTGCTGGTGCTGAACGGCATTTTCGCCCTGGCGCTGTTCATCTGGGTGGTGGCGCTGACAGTGCGTCTGGCCCGCCAGATCCGGCGCCGGCAGTTTGGCGCCCGCCTGACGGCGCGCTTTTCGCTGGCATTCGCGCTGATCGGCGTGGTCCCCGGCGCCCTGATCTACACCGTCTCGGTGCAGTTCATGTCTCGCTCCATCGAATCCTGGTTCAACGTGCGGGTGGACACGGCGCTGGAGGCCGGGCTTAACCTGGGCCGCGCCGCGCTGGATTCGCTGCTGGCCGACCTGGATGCGCGCGCGCGCTCCATGGCCATGGAATTGAACCGCAGCACCGACAGCGGCGTGATGCTGGCCCTGACCCGGCTGCGCGAAACCAATGGCGTGCAAGAGGCCATGGTGTTCACGGGCAGCGGGCGCATGGTGGCGTTTTCCACCAGCCAATATGGCCAGTTGCTGCCCGCCATGCCGCCGTCGACGGTGATGAACCAGCTGCGGCTGGCGCGCGGCTATTCCGCGGCCGAAGCCGATGACCCCGTCACGGCGGGCGCCGAGGGCGGGCTGCACCTGCGCGTGGTGATTCCGCTGACGGGGCCCGACCGCTATGACAACCTGCTGGGCGCGGCGTCCGAACCGCGCTGGCTGCAATTGCTGCAGCCCGTGCCGGAACAGATCGCACACAACGCCAACCTGGTGCAGCAGGGTTTCCGCGACTATCAAGAACTTGCACTGTCCCGCCTGGGGCTGCGCAAGCTTTACGGCATCACGCTGACGCTGGCGCTGTTGCTTGCCGCGTTCGGCGCGATCGCGGTGGCGCTGTCGCTGTCCAAGCGCCTGGTGCGGCCGCTGCTGAGCCTGGCGGGCGGCACGCAGGCCGTGGGCGTGGGCGACTACCGGCCACTGCCCGAACCGCCCGAGCGCGACGAAGTCGGCCAGCTGACGCGGTCGTTCAACGCCATGACGCGGCAGTTGGACGAAGCCCGCCGCATGGTCGAAAGCAACCGCCAGCAGCTGGAGCGGTCCAACGTCTATCTGGAAAGCGTGCTGTCCAACCTGTCGTCCGGGGTGCTGGTTTTCGACGAATCGTTCCGCGTCACCACGGTCAACCAGGGCGCCCAGACGATCCTCGGGGTGGATCTTCGGTCGGTGATCGGCCGTCCGTTGGAAACCGTGGACGGCATGCTGGAATTCGCCAATATCGTGCGCCAGGCGTTTTCGACCCACGCGGCCGTGGGCTCGGAGCGCCAGCACTGGCAACAGCAGTTCGAAATCAGCCCGGCCCAGGGCGCCGCGTCCGCCCCACCCCAGCCGCTGACCCTGCTGGCGCGTGGCACCCACCTACGCGTGGATGGGCGGGGCAACGGCTATCTGGTGGTGTTTGACGATATTACCGAAGTGATTTCGGCCAACCGCACCGTGGCGTGGGGCGAAGTGGCCCGCCGGCTGGCGCACGAGATCAAGAACCCCCTGACCCCCATCCAGCTGTCGGCCGAGCGCCTGGCCATGAAGCTGGAAGGCAAGCTGCAACCCACCGAAGCGCAGATCGTCACGCGCTCCACCAACACCATCGTCAGCCAGGTGGCCTCGCTCAAGCAGATGGTGGATGATTTCCGCGAGTATGCCCGCACGCCGCCGGCCGTCATGCAGCGCATCGATTTCAACGCGCTGGTGGCCGACGTGCTGTCGCTGTATGGCTGGGAGCCGGACGGCGGTTCGTCCCGCCTGACCGGCAAGGCGCTGAATCTGGACGTGAACCTGGGGGCGGACCTGCCGGCGATCGAAGGCGATCCGACGCAGCTGCGCCAAGTGATCCACAACCTGATGTCCAACGCCCGCGACGCGATCGCCGAAATGGGCGGCGAGGGCAGGGTCAGCGTGACGACCCAACTCATGCGCAGCGAACAGCCCGACCGGGCCGATCAGCAGGCACTTAGATTTACCGTTGCCGACACCGGGCCGGGCTTCCCGCCGCAGGTGATGCAGCGCGCGTTCGAGCCCTACGTAACCACCAAGTCCCACGGGACTGGGTTAGGATTGGCAATCGTACGCAAGATTGTGGAAGAGCACGGCGGACGTATCGACCTTGCCAACCGCAAGGAAGGAGGCGCGCGGATTTCCATCTTGTTGACCCGGTTGGCTCCCGGGCCAGATACTATGGACGCGACCGCGCAAGAAAAGGATAATGCGGCTACGCAATAGGTGGATGCTTTATGGCCAGAATTCTGGTGGTTGACGACGAAGTCGGTATACGCGAGCTTTTGTCGGAGATCCTTTACGACGAAGGACACACGGTCGAACTGGCCGAAAACGCGGCGCAAGCGCGCGCCGCACGCCTTCGCATGCGTCCTGATCTGGTGTTGCTGGACATCTGGATGCCCGACACCGATGGCGTGAGCTTGCTGAAAGAGTGGGGCTCGCAAGGCCTGCTCGACATGCCCGTGATCATGATGAGCGGCCACGCCACCATCGATACGGCGGTCGAGGCCACGCGCATCGGCGCCATGGATTTCCTGGAAAAGCCCATCACGCTGCAACGGCTGCTGAAAACCGTAGCGGCGGGTTTGGCGCGCGGGCGTGCCCCGCATCCGGTGCCGGCCGCCGTGCATCCGGCCACTGCCAACGCCACCGTGGCGCTGGAAGACGAGCTGGATCCCCCCGCGGTGGTGGCCGCGCCCGCCAACGAAGTGCCCGTCACGTCCAACGGCCAACTGGGCAGCATTTCGCTGGACCAGCCGCTACGTGAAGCGCGCGACGAGTTCGAGCGCATCTATTTTGAATACCACCTGGTCCGCGAAAGCCACAGCATGACGCGCGTGTCCGAACGCACCGGGCTGGAACGCACCCACCTCTACCGCAAGCTCAAGCAATTGGGCATCGAGTCGGCGCGCAAGCGCAGCACATGAAGATCCTGATCATGGGCGCTGGTCGCGTAGGCACCAGCGTGGCCGAAAACCTGGTGTCCGAAGAAAACGACATCACCGTGGTGGATACCGACGCCACGCAACTTCGGTACTTGCAAGAGCATTTCGACCTGCGTGTCGTCCATGGAGATGGCTCGCAGGTGTCGGTGCTGGAAGCCGCCGGCGCGGCCGACACCGACTTGTTCATTGCCTGTGCGGCCTCCGACACCGCCAACATGGTGGCGTGCAAGATCGCCCGCCAGCTGTTCAACATCCCCCGCCGCATTGCCCGCATCCGCTCGGCCGAGTTTCCGGAACACCCGGAACTGATGAGCGAAGAGGGCTTTTGCATCGACGCCCTGATCAGCCCCGAACGCAGCGTCACCACCTATCTGCACAGCCTGATCGAATTCCCCGAGGCTTTGCAGGTCGTGGAATTCGCCGAAGGCCGCGTCTGCGTGGTGACCGTGCGGGTGGGGCATGGCAGCCCGATGGCGCATTCGTCCGTGGACAAGCTGCGCGACGTATGGCCCGACGTGAAGGCGCGCGTGATTGACGTGCTGCGCGGCGGCCGTCCGCTGCGGGCCGGCAGCGGCACGGTCATCGCCCCGGGCGACGAGGTCGTGCTGGTGGTGGATTCGCGCGATGCGCGCCGCGCCGTGCGCCAATTGCGTGAAGCCGAACGCGCCGTGCGACGCGTGATGATCGCGGGTGGCGGCAATATCGGCCTGCGCCTGGCGCGCCAGTTGGCCGAAGAAAAGTACAGCGTTCGCATCGTCGAACGCGACCTGAAGCGCTGCGAATACCTGGCGACCCAGCTGCCCGACAGCGTCCTGATCCTGCATGGCAGCGGCACGGACGAAGCCCTGCTGGAACGCGAGAACATCGAAGACATGGACACGTGGCTGGCGCTGACCAGCGACGACGAAGACAACATCATGTCGTCGCTGCTGGCCAAGCGCCTGGGCGCCCGCAAGGTGATCGCGCTGATCAACCGCCAGGCGTATGGCGAATTGATGCAGGGCAGCCACATCGATATCGCCGTGTCGCCGTCGCAGGCAACAATGAGCGAGCTGCTGCGCCACGTGCGCCGCGGCGACGTCGCGGCCGTGCATCGCCTGCGCCAGGGCGTGGCCGAGGCCCTGGAGGCCATCGCCCACGGCGACCGCTCGACCTCCAAGGTCGTGGGCCGGGCGGTGGGGCAGATCAGCCTGCCCAAGGGGGCCAGCATTGGCGCGCTGGTGCGTGGCGACGAGATCATCCTGCCGGATGCCGATACCGTGATCGAAACGGACGACCACGTGATCGTCTTCGTGCCGTCGCGCCGGCAGATGCCGCGCGTGGAAAAGCTGTTCCAAGTGTCGGCGTCGTTCTTCTGATGCGCGCCCACCCGGTGACCCACCCCATGCCCCGCCGCGGGCCACGCGCCGCAGGATAGCTCCCATGAAGCGCGTTCTGGCCACCCTTTATATCCTGGGCCTGACCATGGTGATGTTCGCCCTCACCATGCTGATCCCCTTGGTGGTCGCATACGTCGGGGGCGACGCCGCGCGTAGCGCCTTCTTGAATGGATTCTTGATTTCGATGGGTATCGGCGGTGCGATCGCCGCCGTGACGCGGCGCAGCCGCTGTGAATTGCGCGCTCGCGACGGCTTTGTGCTGGTGTCGGCGGTGTGGGCTGGCCTGCCGTTGCTGGCGGCGATCCCGCTACTGCTCTACTTCCACGGGGCGGGCTTGCCGCTGTCGTTCACCCTGGCTTATTTCGAAGCCATGTCGGGATTGACCACGACGGGGGCTACCGTGCTGACCAATCTTGACGGGTTGCCGGCGTCCATCAATTTATGGCGCGCTACGCTGGTCTGGATCGGTGGCATGGGAATCCTGGTGCTGGCAGTGGCGATTTTGCCCCTGCTTGGCGTGGGCGGTCATCAGGTAGTGCGGGCCGAGACGCCCGGTCCCATGAAGGACGAACGGCTGACGCCGCGTATCGCCAGCACCGCCAAGGCGTTGTACGCGGTCTACTTCGTGTTTTCGATACTCTGCTTCCTGGCGTATCGCGCGGTGGGCCTGTCGTGGTTCGAGGCGTGGTGCCACATGGCCACCACGATGGGGCTGGGGGGATTCTCCACGTGGGATGACGGCTTCGCGCATTTCGATTCCGTGGCGGTGGAAATGGTTGCCATGGTGTTTATGGTGATCGCCGGCATCAATTTCGCCACCCATTTCAACGCGTTCCGCCAGCGCAGCGCCAGCGCGTACATCCAATGCCCGCAAGCCATTCCCTACCTGGTGGTCGTGCTTGGCGCGGGCCTGGTGATTTCAGTGTTCCTGTATATCAAAGGCGTCTACGCCGAGCCGCTGGAAGCGTTGCGCTACGGCATGTTCAACACCATTTCCATGGCCACCACCACGGGTTACGCCAATACGGACTTTGCGCAGTGGCCCTTGTTCGCGCCGCTGACCATGCTGTTGCTGTCGGGCTTTGCCACGTCGGCCGGTTCCACAGGCGGGGGTATCAAGATGATCCGCGCCATTTTGCTGGTCAAGCAGGGGCGCAACGAACTGGTAACAATGTTGCATCCGCATGCGGTCAGCCCGGTGCGCATCAACGGCCGAGCGGTAGAAACGCGCACGATGTCGTCGGTGCTGGCTTTCATGCTGTTCTACGGCCTGTCCATTGCCGTCTTCACCAGCCTGCTGCTGCTATCGGGTTTGGACCCCATCACCGCGTTCTCGGCCATTTTCGCCACGATCAACAACACGGGGCCGGGCCTTGGGCCGGTCGGACCCATGGGCAATTTTTCCGTGTTGTCCGATTTCCAGATCTGGGTCTGCACCTTCGCCATGCTGATCGGGCGTCTGGAACTGCTGACCGTCCTGGTGCTCTTCACGCCGATTTTCTGGCGCAAATAAGGGCCACCGGGCTCGAAAAATCATAAGGGATAACCCTGATCAGGGTTATCCCACCCCCTCTCGAAAACCGCTTCCCGACTGCGATTCCGGCGGCCATCGGCTGGCAACCCGCGCCGTTTCTATGTTGTGAGCGCTCGCTCACTTCTCTTCAGAGGGCAAAACTGGATGCTTCGCGATGTTGCACACAAATGTCACGATTTTCAATCGTTTTGCCACAAACCTGCGGCTATCATGCGTTCACAAGTCGCCGTCTAGCACCCCCCGGGAAGTTACCGGGCTTCAAGGTCGAACGGTGCGTCCCTCATCAAACATTCAAAGGAGTCCGAGATGGAACAGATCCCGTTCATTTCGTCGGCCCCCAACACCCTGGGCATCGAACTCGAGCTGCAACTGATCGACCCCCGCAGTTTTGATCTGACCGCAGCCTCTGACGAGCTGCTGGCCCAAATGGCCAACCATCCCATTGCCGACCGCGTTAAACCGGAAATCACGCGGTCCATGATCGAATTGAATTCCTCGGTGCACGAGCACCCCATGGGCCTTCTGGCCGAAATGCGCGAGATGCGCGACGCCCTGGTGGAAGCGGCCGATGCAGTCGGCGTGGCGGTTGCCGGCGGTGGCGCCCATCCCTTCATGCGCTGGCAAGAGCGTTCCATCTCGGATACCCCGCGGTTCCAGTACCTGGCCGAAATGTACGGTTACCTGGCGCGTCAATTTACGGTGTTCGGCCAACACATCCACCTGGGCGTGAAAAATGGCGACGACTCTATCAAACTGTTGCGCCGGCTTTCCCCCTACGTCCCGCACTTCATCGCGTTGTCGGCCTCGTCCCCGTATTGCGAGGGCGTCGACACCCTGTTTTCGTGCTCGCGCCTGAATGCGGTGAACAGCTTTCCGCTGGCCGGCCATATGCCACCCGACGTCAAGGACTGGTACCAGTTCGAGGCGCACCTGTCGCAACTGCGCGCCTACGGTCTGGCCGAGAGCATCAAGGACTTGTACTGGGACATCCGCCCCAAGCCGGAATTCGGCACGGTGGAGATCCGCGTGTGCGATACGCCGCTGACGGTGGAGCGCGCATGCCAGATCGCGGCCTTCGCCCAGGCCCTGGCGGTGTTGCTGATGCGCGAGGACGACCCGCATGACAACGCCTGGCTGTCTTACCGCAGCAACCACTTCCAGGCCTGCCGTTTTGGCCTGCAAGGCAGCTATGTCACGCCGGAAGGGCAGCGCCTGCGCCTGATGGACCATCTGCGCGCCTTGTTCCAGCGGCTGATGCCGGTGGCCGAAGAACTGGGCACGGGCGACATGATCGCCGCCCTGCGCGACGAAGCCATGCGCAGCGGCAACGATGCCCGGTGGCTGCGTAGCCAGTTCCACCGCCTGCGCGATCTGCCGCTGGTGGTGGACGCCATGACGCACACCTGGCGCGGCGAGCCGGCCGGGGCTGCCCCGGCGGAACCCACGGCGGTGCTGCGTCGGCGCATCCGCGCCAATTCGGAGCCCATGCAGCCCCTGTCGGTGTCTGAACCGGGGGTCAGCGTGCCCCTGCCCGAACGCCTGCACTGAGCGGCCCCGTGGCGGGGCCCCGATTCAAGGGGTTCCGCGGTGCCGGCCGCCGATCGCGCTGACGGATAGCCGGGTCTCTCCGGCGACCGTGCGGTGCGCGGCGGCGCGCCACGCGTGGCCATAGGCCACTTCGATACTCAAGGCGATCAGGCCGTCTGGCCGGCGCTGCGCTTCCAGCGCGGCGCACAGGCGGTCGCGCCAGTCGCGCCCGACCAGGCCGCCGCGGCGGCCCGCGG
>NZ_JBHFII010000022.1:15020-19197 GCF_057334215.1 Achromobacter maghribensis
CCGGGGCGCCCCTCGGCAGGGTTTCCGCCCAGCGCGCGCACGTCCTGCAGCAGCTTTTCAGGGCTACGGTAGGTCAGGGTCAGCAGTTCCTGGTCCATGACCGGATCGGCAAAGCCGTTTTCCACCAGCAGGTCGCCGAAATCATGCATGTCCACGAAGGACGGCGTGGCGGTCGCGAGGCCGGCGTCGGCCAGCGCCTGGCGCAGTTCACGCAGGGTGGCGGGGCCCAGACAGGAGAACATCGCCAGCCCGCCCACTTTCAGGATGCGGCGCCATTCCGCCAGCACCGCGTGCGGGGCGCGGTGCCAGTGCATGGCCAGGTTCGACCACACCAGTTCCAGCGATTCGGGGGGCAGGCCGGTATCGGCCAGGTCGGCGTTGACGAAAGCGGGGGCCGCCGGGCCGCGGCGGGCCAGCTTGCCGATCCAGGCGCCCAGACCGGCGGGCGCATGGCGCTTGCGCGCCCGGTCCAACAACGGTTCGCAGTTGTCCAGCCCGGTATAGGCGGCGTCCGGATAGCGCTCGCGCAGCAGGGGCAGGTTGTCGCCCGCGCCACAACCCGCGTCCAGCATCGCCTGAGGCTGCACGCGGATGTATTGCAGGCGGCCGAGCATGCGGCGGGCCACTTCCCCATAGAGGAATTGCGCGTCGGACAAGTCGCCGCGGCGCGCGAACTGCCGGGGCACGTCGGCGCTGACGAGGGGAAGGGAGGGAAGCGGTGCGGATTCTGGCAGGGACATTTCGGTCGCGCCCGCGTCTTCGCCGCGGGGCGGAACATGATTTCATGAGGGATGGCACACATTATTGCGCATCCGGGCGGCCGGGCCCGATTCCCCCTACAGGGCATGGGGCGGCGGCTGTGGTCCCGGGTGGGCTGCGATTGCCCGTTATGCGGCGCGCGGGTGGCGGGCGCGCGGCTGTGCGGCGGCTGCGAAGCCGACATCACTGCCTTGCCGGGCGGGCGGCCCCGGTGCCCCGGCTGCGCGCTGCGCCTGCCGGCTACCGCGTCGGCTTGCCCCGCATGCCTCGGGGCATCGCGGGCCTACGGGCGGACCATCGCCGCGTTCGATTACGTACCGCCCGCCGATGCCCTGATTCAGATGCTCAAGACCCGGCTGCGCCTGAGCATGGCGCCGGTGCTGGCCCGGCTGATGGCCGCCGCGGTCCGGCGCCACGGCGGATTGCCGGCGGGCAGCCTGCTGGTGCCGGTGCCCGCCAGTCGCGCCTCGCTGCGTCTGCGCGGCATGAACCCCGCCGGTGAAATCGCGCGGAGTTTAGCCGCCGAGCTGGCGCTGCCCCTGGCGCGCGGGGCGCTGCGGCGGCGTCGGGAAACGCCTCGCCAGACGGCGTTGGGGCGACGCGCCCGCCAGCAAGGCGCGACGGCTCTGTTCCTGGGCTCGTCCCGGGTGCGCGGCCGTCATGTGGCGGTGGTGGACGACGTCATGACCACGGGCAGCACCGTCCAGGCCGCCGCTAGCGCCCTGCTGGCGGCCGGCGCGGCCAGCGTGACCATCCTGGTCGCGGCCCGCACGCCCTGATCCGGGCTGGGGCCGAGGCAGGACCCGGGCCAGCGCGCCGCAGCGGCAAATCGGCGACAATTCACCCGTGCGGCCACTCTGGCGCCGCACGCCGTCCTTGTTCCTTATTCGCCATGTTCCACGTCATCCTGGTCTGCCCCGAGATTCCCCCCAATACCGGCAACGCCATCCGGCTGTGCGCCAATACCGGCGCCCAGCTGCACCTGGTGCGCCCTTTGGGTTTTGAACTGGACGACGCGCGCATGCGCCGCGCCGGCCTGGACTATCACGAGTGGCAGCCCGTGCGCGTGCACGACACGCTGCAAGAGGCGTTGGACGATACCGGCGCCGACGCGTCGAGCATCTACGCGCTGACCACGCAGGCGCAGCGCAGCGTGGCGGATATCGGTTTCAAACCGGGTGACGTGTTTGTGTTCGGCCGCGAAACGGCAGGGCTGTCGGCCGAGCATCAAGCGATGTTCGCGCCCCAGCAGCGCCTGCGGCTGCCGATGCGCGCTGGCCAGCGCAGCCTGAACCTGTCGAATGCCGTCGCGGTGACCGTGTTCGAAGCCTGGCGTCAGCAAGGCTTCGAAGGCGGCGTGTAGGACGCTTAATCCAGCGACAGCTTCAGCTTGTCGATCACCTGGTCCCAGCGCGCCTTTTCGCTCTTGATGCGGGCGGTCAGGGCTTCCGGGGTGGACGCGGCGGGCGTGAAGTACTGCAAGGCCAGCTGCTTGCGCACGGCCTCGCTGTCGATGATGCGGGCCAGTTCGCTGTTCAGCCGTTCGATGACCGGCGTCGGCGTGCCGGCGGGCGCCAGCACGGCGTTCCACGAAATGGCTTCAAAGTCAGGGTAGCCCTGCGACGCCATCGTCGGGATGCCCGGCAGCGCCTCGCTGGGTTGCAGGCTGGTCACCGCCAGCAGCTTGACCTTGCCGTCGCGGGCCTGGGGCACGGCGATGGCGGGCACCATGAAGCCGGCCTGCACGTCGCCGCCGATGATCGCCGTGATGACCTGCGGGAATCCGGAATACGGGATGTGCGCCAGGTCCACGCCCGCGCTTTCCTTGAACATCTCCATCGCCAGATGGGCCGAGCTGCCGGCGCCGACCGAACCGTAGTTCAGCGAATTGCCGCGGCCTTTGACCAGTTTGACGAAATCCTGGACGTTATCGACCTTCAGGCTGCCCGGCACGACCAGCACGTTGGGGCTGGTGCCCACCAGCGTGACCGGGGCCAGATCGGCCAGCGGGTCGTAGCCCAGCGTCTTCTTGTACAGCGTGGGCGCCGTGACCAGCGGCCCGTTGATCGTATAGAGCAGCGTGTAGCCGTCGGGCTTGGCCTGCGACACGACGCGCGTGCCGATGTTGCCGCCCGCGCCCGGCTTGTTGTCGATGACGATGGGCTGGCCCAGCGCCTGCGACAGCGGCTCCGAGATCGTCCGGGCCAGGATGTCGGGCGACGATCCGGGCGGGAAGGGTACGACCATGTGGATGGGGCGATCGGGCCAGTCGGCATGGGCGGCGGCCGGCAGCACGGCGGCCAGGCTGAGGCACAGGGCGCGCAGAAGCGGGCCTACCCCGAATGTGCGGGTTTGCGTCATGAAGGATGTCTCCTCGGAATCGGTGCGGTGTCTTGTTGTTAGGGTGGGGTCACAGATGGCCGCCCAGCGACGGGTCCAGCGGGGCGCCCGCGTCCGCGCTTTCGTCGCGCGCGTCGCGCGCCAGCAAGGCGGAAACCGCGGTCATGGGCGCCACGCCGTCGAACAGCACGGCGCAGACGGCTTCGGTGATGGGCAATTCGACATTGATGGCGCGGGCGCGGTCCAGCGCGGCGCGCGCGCAGCGCACGCCTTCGGCCGTGATGCCGCTGGCCAGGATGTCGGCGAGCTTGCGGCCGGCGCCGATCTCCAGACCCACGCGGCGGTTGCGCGACAGGTCGCCCGTGGCGGTCAGGACCAGGTCGCCCAGGCCGGTCAATCCGGCGAAGGTCTCGGCGCGGGCGCCCAGCGCCACGCCAAAACGCGTCATTTCGGCCAGGCCGCGGGTGATCAGCGCGGCGCGGGCATTGGTGCCCAGCGCCAGTCCGTCGCCGATGCCGCAGGCGACCGCGATCACGTTCTTCAAGGCGCCGCCCACTTCCACGCCCACGACGTCCGCGCTGGCGTAGACGCGCAGCGCCGCGCCATGGAAGGCGGCGGTGGTGGCATCACGCAAGGCGGCGTTGGTGCTGGCAACCGTCAGCGCCACCGGCAGGCCCTGGGCGACTTCGCGCGCGAACGAGGGCCCGGACAGCACGCCGCCGACGGCGCCGGGCAGCGCCTGGCGCACGATTTCGTGGGGCAGCCTGGCCGTGTCGGCTTCAAAGCCCTTGCACGTCCAGACGATAGGGGTGTCCTGCAATCCCAAGACGGGCAGCCGGCGCGACAGTTCGCCGCAGATGGCGGTCAGCCCGGCCACGGGCACGCCCAGCACGATCAGGCGGCGCGCGCCCTCGTCTTGCAGGCTGCGCAGCGCGGCGTCGAGATCGGAGGTGACATTCAGGGCCTGGGGCAGGGGGATGCCAGGCAGGTAGCGCGCGTTCTCGTGCGTGGCGGCCATGCTGGCGGCCTGCGCGGCGTCGCGCGCCCAAAGCAGGGTGGCGTGGGGGGGGGGGGGGGG
>NZ_JBHFII010000022.1:19239-29384 GCF_057334215.1 Achromobacter maghribensis
CCCCCCCCCCAGCGCGGTGCCCCAACTTCCCGCACCCAGGACGGCAACGCGCAGGCGCGGCTCTGTGGGATTGTTCATCGGGGCGCGGCGTGCTTACTGGCGGGTGGCGCTGGGGGGCAGAATGATGCCCGAGTCGCTGCCGTTGCCATTGCCGTTGGTCGCGCCTTGCTGCTGTTGCAGTTCGGCCAGGCGTTGCTCGTACAGGGCCTGGAAGTTGACTTCCGTCAGGTGCAGCGGCGGCATCGAGGTGCGGGTGATCGCGTCGGCGATGTTGGCGCGCAGGTACGGGTACAGCATCGTCGGGCAGACGATGCCCAGCAGCGGATCCAGCTGCTCTTCCGGAATGTTGGCGGCTTCGAAGATGCCGGCTTGCGTGCCTTCGACCAGGTACACGACCTTATCGTTGATGCGGGTGGTGACGGTGACGGTGACCGTGGTCTCGAACACGGTTTCCGCCAGACGCTGGCCGCCCACGGTGATGCTCACTTCGACCTGGGGCGCTTCTTGCTCCAGGAAGACGTGAGGCGCGTTCGGCATTTCCAGCGAAAGGTCTTTCAGGTAGACGCGTTGCAGATTGAACGAGGGCGCGTCGTTGCCGCCTTCTTGCTGGGTGTTTTGGTCTTGATCAGCCATGAGTGTTTCCGTTGGTGGAGGGGGCAAAAGAGAGGGCGATTAGCCGTTCAGCAAGGGGGCAAGGCCACCCGAGCGGTCCAGGGCCATCAAGTCGTCGCAACCGCCGACATGGGTATCGCCGATGAAGATCTGCGGCACGGTGCGCCGGCCGGTACGTTCGATCATGACATCGCGCTGGGACGGGTCGCGGTCGATCTGGATGATCTCCAGGTCGGTCACGCCGCGTTGCTCGAGCAGAGCCTTGGCGCGGGCGCAGTAAGGACAATAGTCCTTGCTGTACATGACAACTTTATTCATAGGCGCTCCTGCGATTCGGGTTTGAAGAAAGGGGACGGGCGCCCCGGTTCAACCCTTCTGGGTAACCGGCAGGCTGGCGGCCGACCAGGCGCGCATGCCGCCATCCAGCGGCACGACGTCGGTGAAACCTTGCGCGCGCAGCTTGGCCGCGGCACGGGCGGAATCGCGGCCATTGTCGCAAACCACGACCAGCGGCTTGTTCTTGGGCAGCGACGCGGCCTTTTGTTCGATGTCGGCGGCCGGCAAGTTGCGTGCCTGGGCGATATGGCCGGCCTGGAATTGCTCGGCGGGACGCACGTCGACCCACACGGCATTGCGCTGGTTGACCATCTGGATGGCCTCGCCGGTGCTGACGGCCGAGCCGCTGCGCCCCTTGCGGAGCGCGGGAATGGCCAGCATCACGCCGGAGATCACGGCGACGGCGACGATGAAGACGTTATTTTTATCGAGCAAGAATTGCAGAAGATCCACGGGGCATCCTGAAGTACGGCGACAAG
Organism: Achromobacter maghribensis; assembly: GCF_057334215.1. Taxonomy (NCBI): domain Bacteria; kingdom Pseudomonadati; phylum Pseudomonadota; class Betaproteobacteria; order Burkholderiales; family Alcaligenaceae; genus Achromobacter; species Achromobacter maghribensis. The sequence continues at coordinate 20,667 of NZ_JBHFII010000022.1, forward strand.
CCTGGTAGGGGCGAACCCTTGGCGTCGCCTCAGGGGCCGCGCCAGGGAAATGGACGGGTGCGCCGGGGCAAAATCAAGGGCAAAATCACTCAATTATAAAATGAGCGCATTCTTTAACCATCCCCTAACTTTAACCCGCGCGGAAAGCGTGCCAAACCATGCATAAACTTGTTCTGATGCGCCACGGCGAAAGCCAATGGAATCTGGAAAACCGTTTCACCGGCTGGACCGACGTCGACCTGACCGAAACCGGCCGTGAACAGGCCCGCAAGGCCGGAGAATTGCTGAAGAAAGAGGGCTACACCTTCGATCTGGCCTATTCGTCGCTGCTCAAGCGCGCCATCCGCACGTTGTGGATCGCGCTGGACGCCATGGACGCCATGTACACCCCCGTGGGCGTGAACTGGCGCCTGAACGAACGCCACTATGGCGCGCTGCAAGGCCTGAACAAGGCCGAAACCGCCGCCAAGTACGGCGACGAGCAGGTCCTGGTCTGGCGCCGCGCCTATGCCATCGCCCCGGAACCGCTGTCGCTGGACGACGAGCGTCATCCGCGTTTCGACAGCCGCTACGCCAAGATCCCGGCCGACCAGCTGCCGGCCACCGAGTGCCTGAAAGACACCGTGGCCCGCGTGCTGCCGTTCTGGAACGAATCCATCGCCCCGGCCATCCGCTCGGGCCGCAAGGTGCTGGTCGCCGCCCACGGCAACAGCTTGCGCGCGCTCATCAAGCACCTGGACAATGTGTCCGACGACGACATCGTCAACCTCAATATTCCGACCGGCCAGCCGCTGGTCTACGAATTGGATGATGACCTGCGCCCCATCCGCCACTATTATCTGGGCGATGCCGCCGAGATCGAGGCGGCCATGGCTGCCGTGGCCGCCCAAGGCAAGGCCAAGAAGGACTAAAAGGACCCGTTCACACCAGATGGAACCCCGCATGATTGCGCAATCACCCTCCGGGCAGGCTGGCACTCGGGCGCCAGGCGTCGTGGTGGCCACCTTGCGTGGTGCAGGCCGCGCGGCGTCGGCCACGCCTGGCCTGGCCTCCGATTTCCAGTTTGTGCGAGGCTCCTTCCGGTGAGAGCAGGTCCTTCTATGCGTCACACGGCAGGGTTGTTGTTGGCGGTCATGTTGGCAGGTGGGGTGTTGTCGGCCCGCGCGGCCCCCAACGACCTTGCCGGGCGCCAGTCCGACGCCGAACGCCAGCAGGCCGCCTTGCGCGACCGCATCGAGAACCTGCAAAAGGACATCGACGGCCGCGAGGCCGCCCGCAAGGAAGCGGCCGACGCGCTCAAGCAGTCGGAGTCCTCGATTTCCAGGATCAACCTGCGCTTGCGGGAATTGGGCGAGGCCAACCGCCAGGCGCAGGCCGACCTGGCCAGCCTGGAAAAGCAGATTGGCGCGCAAGAGGCCGTGCTGGCAAAGCGCCGCACCGAGCTTGCCGATCAACTGCGCACCCAATACACCAGCGGCGTGTCGCCCTGGACGGCGCTGCTGTCCGGCGACGATCCCCAGGTGCTGGGCCGTAACCTCGGCTACCTGGATTACGTGTCGCAGGCCCGCGCCAATGCCGTGCAGGCGCTGCGGGCCGACATCGACCGCCTGGCCGCCTTGCAGGCGCGTGCCGATGCCCGCCGCGGCGAGATCGAAAAGGTCGTGGCCGAAACCTCCGAACAGAAGACCGCCCTGGTCGGCCAGCAGAAAGAGCGCGCCACGCTGCTGGCGCAACTGGAAGGGCAGATCGCCGCCCAGCGCGCCGAAGCCAACAAGCTGGGCCGCGACGATCAGCGCCTGTCGCGCCTGATCACCGACCTGGACGCGGCGATCACCAAGCAGATCGAAGAAGCCCGCAAAGCCGAAGAGGCGCGCAGGAAGGCCGAAGAGGCGCGCCGGGTGGAAGAAGCCCGCCGCGCGGCCGAAGACGCCAAGAAGCGCGCCGAGGCGCAACGCCGCGCGGACGAAGCCCGCAAGAAGGCCGAGGCAGACCGCAAGCTGGCGGCCGACGCCGCTGCCCGGCGCGATCGCGACAGCCGCGACGCCCAGGAAGCGGCCCAGGCCCGCGAACAAGTCGAGACGGCGTCGCGCCAGAATCGCGGCCCCGTCGCCGTGGCCGACCCGGACGCCGCCGGATTACGCCCGGCTGAACAGCGCCACACCCGCCTGACGGATCCGGCCGACACGCCGCCGCCATCGACGAAACCTGCGGATTCTCCCAAAAAGGCGGAACCCGCCGAACCCGAAACCACTCCAACCCGCACCGCATCGGCCCAGCAGACCACTCGCGCCGTGCCGCTGGGCGGGGGCAACGGCTTGAAGCATGGCCTGGCCATGCCGGTACGCGGGCAGGTGCAAGGCCGTTTCGGGGTCGACCGCCCGGACGGCGGTGTCTGGCGTGGCGTGGTGCTGCGCGCGCCGGAAGGCACCCCCGTCAAAGTGGTGGCTCCGGGCACCGTCGTCTACGCCGAGTGGCTGCGCGGTTTTGGCAACCTCATCATTGTGGATCATGGCCAGCAGTACCTGACGGTCTATGCTTACAACCAAAGTCTGCTCAAACGAGTGGGAGATTCAGTGACAGGTGGCGATACTATTGCTACGGTAGGGGCAACCGGCGGCCAAGTGGAATCCGGCCTATACTTTGAAATTCGCCATCGTGGCGCTCCTGTGGATCCGGCCCAGTGGCTGGCCCAGTAGGGGCATTGGCAAAATTGTCGTTGGTAAATAACCGTTGGTGAATTACCAAACCCCATCGGCGAAAACAAAATTCGGGAAGTGTGCATGGGCACTCGCAAGTTTCGCGGTTTCGGTCTGATAGCCATCGGTGCGGTGGCTGGCGTATTGCTTAGTGTTGGAGTGACAGCCGTCGCCCAGCGCGGCAGTCCCTTGCCACTGGACGAGCTCAGGCAACTGACCAGCGTGTTCGCCGCCATCAAGAACAACTATGTCGAGGCGGTCGACGACAAAACCCTGATCGACAATGCCATTTCCGGCATGGTTTCGAACCTGGACCCGCATTCCGCCTACCTGGATGCCGACGCCTTCCGCGAAATGCAGACGGCCACGCAAGGCGAGTTCGGCGGCCTGGGCATCGAAGTCGGCGCCGAAGACGGCTTCGTGAAGGTGATTTCGCCGATCGAAGGCACGCCCGCCGCGCGCGCTGGCGTCATGGCCGGCGACCTGATCATCAAGATCGACGACACGCCCACCAAGGGCATGACCCTGAACGACGCGGTCAAGCTCATGCGCGGCGCACCCAAGTCGCCGATCACGCTGACCATCATGCGCGCCGACCGTCCCCAGCCCATCGTGCTGAAGATCGTCCGCGACATCATCAAGGTGCGCAGCGTGCGCAGCAAGATGCTGGACAACGGCGTGGGCTACATCCGCGTCGCGCAGTTCCAGGAAAAGACCGGTTCGGACCTGGCCAAGGAACTGAAGGACCTGGGCGCCAAAGAGCCGCTCAAGGGCCTGGTCCTGGACCTGCGCAACGATCCGGGCGGCCTCTTGACCAGCGCCATCGGCGTGTCCGGCGCCTTCCTGCCGGCCGACGCCCTGGTGGTGTCCACCGACGGCCGCACGCCCGACGCCCGCCACAAGTACCTGGCCACGCCGTCGGAATACGCTCGTGGTGAAAGCAACTACCTGTCCGGCCTGCCGGCCTGGACCAAGACCGTGCCGATGGTGGTGCTGGTGAACGTGGGTTCGGCCTCGGCCTCCGAGATCGTGGCCGGCGCGCTGCAAGACCACAAGCGCGCCAAGGTGCTGGGCAACCGCACCTTCGGCAAGGGCTCCGTGCAGGTCATCCTGCCGCTGTCCGAAACCACCGCGGTCAAGCTGACCACGTCGCGCTACTTCACGCCCAACGGCCGCTCCATCCAGGCGACCGGCATCGAACCGGACTACGTCGTTGCCGATACGGCCGACGGCGACTTGTTCCGCCTGCCGCGCGAAGCCGACCTGCAGCGCCACCTGTCCAACCCGGGCACGTCCAACGAAGTGAAGTCCAATGCCGAGCAGGACAACGTCGACGTCCCGACCAAGGTGTTCGAATTCGGCGGCAAGGACGACTTCCAGTTGCAGCAGGCGCTGAACGTGCTGGCCGGCAAGCCGGTGCAAAAGGGCTCGGCCCGTGCACAGGCCAAGGCTGACGCCAAGGCCGGCGGCGGCACGCCCACGCGCATGAAGATCACGCCGACCGGAGTCGAGCCCAGCAAGGACAAATGAACGACGAGCAACTGCTGCGCTACGCCCGCCACATCCTGCTGGACGAGCTAGGAATCGAAGGGCAGGAAAAACTGCTGGCGGCGCGTGTGCTCATCGTTGGGGCGGGTGGACTGGGTTCACCCGCCGCGCTCTACCTGGCCACCGCCGGCGTGGGCGACATCACCCTGGCTGACGACGACATCGTCGAACTCAGCAACCTGCAACGCCAGATCCTCCACACCACCGCCAGCGTCGGCCGCCCCAAGGCCGAGTCCGGGCGCGACATGCTGGCGGCGTTCAATCCGCAGGCGCAGGTGCATGCCCGGGTCGAACGCCTGAAAGACCAGTCGCTGTCCGACGCCGTCGCCGCCGCCGACCTGGTGCTGGACTGCACCGACAACTTCACCACCCGCCACGCCATCAACCGTGCTTGCGTGCAACACCGCAAGCCGCTGGTGTCCGGCGCGGCCATCCGCTTTGACGGCCAGGTCAGCGTGTACGACCTGCGCGATGACAACGCGCCCTGTTACCACTGTCTGTTCCCGGAAGCGGACGACGTCGAAGAAGCCAACTGCGCCACGATGGGGGTCTTCGCCCCGGTCGTCGGCATCATCGGCAGCATGCAGGCGGCCGAAGCGCTGAAACTGCTGTCCGGCGTGGGCGAAAGCCTGTCCGGCCGCTTGCTGTGGCTTGACGTCCGCACCATGCAGTGGCGCAGCGTCAACGTCCAGCGCGACCCCGAATGCGCGGTTTGCGGGCATCGCGACCACTGAGGCCGGCCCAGGCGCCAGGCGAGAAATTCGTTTTGCGCCGGGGGCTTATTGCCCTTGGGGACAATATTAAAGGCTTGAAATACCTGCTATAACGCCAGCCAGCCTACTCAATACAGGTAATGGCGATGGACGTGACGGCGTGGACACAGGACTGAAGTTCAGCTTGCCCAAGTGGCGCCTGACGCGCTGGTTGACGCACGCCGGCCAGGATACGCCCGCGGATATCCGCGCGGCGCTGATCGCCAGCCTGTTCGGCACGCTGCCCATCTTTGCCGGTGGCGTCATCAATACCCTGATGATTTCGGGCGTGGTCACCTGGCGCCGCCCCGAGCCCCTGTACATCTCGTGGCTGGCGCTGGAGGTGGTGCTGGCCATCGTCCGGGTCACGATCCTGCGCGCCGCCTTGCGCGCCGCGCCAAAGGGCGGCAACACCCATACCGACCTCTACATCGTGCTGGCGCTGCTGTGGGCGTTCAGCGTGGGCTATGGCGTGTTCATTACCTTCCTCAATGGGGATTGGCTGGCCGCCACCTTGGCCGGGGTGTCATGCGGCGCGATGGCAGGCGGCATCTGCTTTCGCAACTACGGCGCGCCCCGCCTGGTCGGCGCCATGATCTTCCTGAGCCTGGGCCCCATGTGCCTGGGCGCGCTGTTCACCGGCGAATATGTCACCGCCATCGTCTTCATCCAGATTCCGTTCTACCTGGTCAGCATGAGCGTCGCGTCGCATCGGCTGAACCGCATCCTGGTGTCCACCATGCTGGCCGAACGCGACAGCGAACGGCGCGCCAACGAAGACGCGCTGACGGGCCTGGCCAACCGGACGGGGCTGCAGGTGGCGCTGGAGCGCGTCTGCGCCAGCGCGCGGGCGCACGACAGCCATGTCGCGCTGCTGTACATGGACATGGACGATTTCAAGCGCATCAACGACACCTACGGCCACGCGGCGGGTGATCAGGTATTGACCACCGTCGCCCAGCGCATGCGCGGCATGCTGCGGGTGGACGACGTTGCCGCCCGGATCGGGGGCGACGAATTCATCGTATTGGTGACGGGCATCGACGCCACGGCGGCGCTGCGACTGGGCGAACACTTGCTACACGACGCCTCTCAGCCCATCTCGCTGGCGGACGGCACCCGGGTCAGCGTGGGGCTTTCGATCGGCATTTCGATTATTTCTGGCGCCAATCGCAGCCCGCAGGCCGCGCTGGATTCCGCGGATGCCGCGTTGTACCGCGCCAAGGCGCGGGGCGGCCGTTGCTGCGAAATCGTCGGGGGCGGCGATGTCGACGCCACGGCGTCCGCAGGGGCCAGCGGAGAACCCGCCACCATTTGAACGGGGCGCATGCGCCGGCAGCTGGGGCGGATTGGGTTGAAAGTTATCAGATAACCTGAAAAATCTGGCCTATAATCCGGGCATGCTGACCAAGACCCTGACCTTGACCGAACAGGTCGCCCGCCAGATCGCCACCGACATTGCCGATGGCGTGCACCCGGTCGGCGCCAAATTGCCGTCCGGCCGGATTCTGGCCGGCCAATACGGCGTCAGCGCCGCCGTGATCCGGGAAGCGACGGAGCGCCTGCGCGCCCAGGGCATGATCCAAAGCCGGCAGGGCTCGGGCAGCACCGTGGTGTCGCGCACTGGCAGCCAGGGCTTTCAGGTGTCCAGCGGCATCGGCGTGGACCGTGGCCAATTGGCCGGCGTCTACGAATTGCGGATGGAGCTGGAAGGGGGCGCGGCCGCGTTGGCGGCGTTGCGGCGCAATGCCGCCGACCTGAGCGCCATGGCGCAGGCGCTCGCCAGCCTGGAGGCCCATCTTGACCATCCCGACGACGGCGTGGAACACGATGTGGCGTTCCACATTGCCATCGCCGCGGCCACGCACAACAATACCTACCAGGACCTGTTGCAGTACTTGAATCTGCAGTTGCGGCTGGCGGTCCGCACCGCACGGTCCAACAGCCGTCTGCAAGAGGGACTGACCGCGGCGGTGCACCAGGAACACGTCGCCGTGTTCGAGGCCATCCGCGCGGGCAATCCCGAACAGGCCCGCCAGGCGGCGGTCTTCCATTTGCAGCAGGCGGCTCGCCGCCTGCAACTCGATCCCTTATTTTTCGCGGCAACGCAGACACCATGAGCGCATCCGACTTCACGCAACGCCTGACCCAGGCCCTGGGCCCCGACACCGTCTACACCGCTGACGCGGATATCGCTCCGTGGCTGTCCGACTGGCGCGGCCTGTACAACGGCCATGCCCAAGCCGTCGTGCGCCCGCGCACCACCGCCGACGTTGCCGCTTGCCTGGCCTTGTGCCAGCAGGAGGGCGTGCCGGTGGTGCCGCGTGGCGGCAATACCGGCCTGTGCGGCGGCGCGACGCCGGACGGCAGCGCGAAGAACGTGGTGCTTAGCCTGGACCGCATGAATGCCGTGCGTTCCATCGATACCGTGGCCAACACGATGGTGGCCGAAGCCGGCGCCATCCTGGGCAATCTGCGCCGCGCCGCGCAGGACGCGGGGCGCCTGTTGCCGTTGAGCCTGGCGGCGGAAGACTCCAGCCAGATCGGCGGCAACGTTGCGACCAACGCCGGCGGCGTCAATGTGGTGCGCTACGGCATGGCGCGCGAATTGGTGCTGGGCCTGGAGGCCGTGTTGCCCACGGGCGAAATCTTCAATGGCCTGCGCACGCTGCGCAAGGACAACACGGGCTACGATTTGAAGCAGTTGCTGATCGGCTCCGAAGGCACGCTGGGCGTGATCACGGCGGTGGCGTTGCGCCTGTTTCCGCGCACCGATGTGCGTTCGGTGGTGCTGACGGCCGTCGAGTCGCCTGCGCAGGCGCTGCAGTTGTTCGAGATTCTGTTCGAGCAGTGCGGCGCGCGCCTGCAGGCGTTTGAGTACTTTTCGGGCGATTGCCTGGATCTGGTGCTGACGCACGCCGAAGGGGTGCAGGAACCGTTCGATCAGCGCTATCCGGCGTATGTGCTGGTGGAGTTGGCCGACACGGCCGATGAGGCGGGCCTGACGACGCTGCTGGAAAGCGTGATCGGCACGGCGCTGGAACGCGGCCTGTGCCTGGACGCCGCGGTGTCGGCGTCGTTGTCGCAGTTGCAGACGCTATGGAAGTTGCGTGAAGAAATCTCGGAAGCACAGCGCGCGGATGGCCCGCACCTGAAGCACGACGTGTCGCTGCCGATCGAACGCATCCCGGAGTTCATGGTGTCGGCAGAGGCACGCGTGCGCGCGCTGTACCCCGATATCCGCCCGTTCATTTTCGGCCACTTCGGCGACGGTAATCTGCACTACAACCTCTCACGTCCGGCAGGTGCCGACAGGGATTGGGTGGCGGTAAATGGTGCGGCGATCACGGATGCGGTGTTGGATGAAGTGAATCGCTATGGCGGAAGTATTTCAGCGGAACACGGGATCGGGCAGTTGAAGCGGGAGCATTTTCTGCATAGCAAGGATGCCGTGGAGTTGAGGTTGATGCGGGAGATCAAGAAGGTGATGGATCCGGCGGGGATTATGAATCCGGGGAAGTTGCTGTAGGGCGGGTGTTCTTGGGGCGTCTTTAGGTGTTCTTGGGACGTCTTTGAATCTTCGTGGGACGCTCGTCGCCGGGGTCGGGTGGGTGGCGCGCGCCCACGATTGCGGTCCGGAGCCTTCGCTCCGGACTGCCCTCTCGTCATCTTCGTTGCGGCCTACGGCCGCTGCCTTCAGATTCCCTCGGGCGCATCAAGGT
>NZ_JBHFII010000023.1:0-14076 GCF_057334215.1 Achromobacter maghribensis
GGCGCACGCTGCCCGGCGCGGTGGCAGGCCAGCTGCGCGAACGCATCATCCAGGGCGAATTCCCGCCCGGCTCCCGTCTGAACGAACGCGCGCTGTGCGACCTGCTTGGCGTGTCGCGCACCCCGATGCGCGAAGCATTCCGGGTACTGGCCGCCGAAGGGCTGGTCCAGATCGAGCCGAACCGGGGCGCCCAGGTGGTGGCGCTGTCCGAGGCGAATATCCGCGAAGCCTTCGAGGTCATCGGCGGGCTGGAAGCCATGTCATGCCGGCTGGCCTGCGAACGGGCGACCGATGTCGAAATCGCGGAAATCCGCGCGCTGACCTACGAAATGATGGCCAGCCACGCCCGCCACGACCTGCCCACGTACTTCCGCACCAACCGCGAAATCCACGAACGCATCAGCCTGGCCTCGCACAACAGCCTGCTCAAGCAGCTGTACGACGCCCAGAACGCGCGTGTGCAGAACCTGCGCTTCGTGTCGAACGAAAACCGCCAGAAATGGGATCTGGCGATGCGGGAACACATCGAAATGGCCGACGCCCTGAACGCGCGCGACGCGGACCGGCTGGCGGGCATCATGCGGCAGCACTTGCAGCGCAAGTGCGAGGCCGCGCTGAAGACGTTGAACGCAGGGCAGGCCCCCGCGACCGCGCAGTCGTCCGATTCCGGTTGAAGCGATTCCCGGCGCACGAACGATAACGATAAGAACCAGGGTGGCGCGGCCCGGAGCGAGATGATGGATACGCAGTACATGTAGTGCCTTCCAGAGGAGCCTTCACCATGGCTGATTGTCGCTTCACACCCGTCTCACCCTTGCCGTTCCGCCGCACCCCTGCCCTTCGCGCGCTGGCCGCCGCCTTGCTGGCCTGCGCCACGCTTGCCTCCCAGCCCGCGCTGGCCGGCAAGAAGGACGACACCCTGCGCATGGCTTACGACCAGGCGCCGGAAAGCGTGGACCCGTATTTCAACAACGTGCGGATCGGCGTCATCATCGCCGCCAACGTCTGGGACACGCTGCTATATCGCGATCCCGTCACCAATGAGTACAAGGGCCAGTTGGCCAAGAGCTGGAAGCAGGTCGACGACAAGACGATGGAATTCGAGCTGCGCGAAGGCGTGAAATTCCATAACGGCGAGGAATTCGACGCGGACTCGGTGGTGTACACGCTGAACTATGTGGCCGATCCCAAGAATAAGGCCGTCACGCAGCAAAACGTGGCCTGGATCGACAAGGTCGAGAAGATCGACAAGTACAAGGTGCGCCTGACCACCAAGGAGCCCTTCCCCGGCGCCAAGGAATACCTGTCGACCACCGCCGCCATCCATCCGGCCAAGTATTACCAGGAAGTCGGCCCCAAGGGCATGAACGCCAAGCCGGTGGGCTCGGGCCCCTACAAGGTCACCGACTACCAGCCCGGCAAGTCCATCACGCTGGAGCGCAACGCCGACTACTTCAAGGACTCGCCCAAGGCGCAGCCGAAGATCGGCCGCGTGGTCATTCGCTTCATCCCCGACCGCCAGACCCAGATGGCCGAAGTGATCTCGGGCGGCGAAGACCTGATCATGAGCGTGCCCAAGGACCAGGCGGAACAACTGGGCCAGATGCCCAACCTGCAGATGGTCACGGGCAATACGATGCGCATCGTGTTCATGCAGATGAACATCCAGGACGGCACGCCTGCGCCCCAGCTCAAGGACGAACGCGTCCGCAAGGCCATCATCCACGCGATCGACCGCGACGCCATGCTGAAGAACATCGTGGGCGAAGGCGGCGGGCTGATCAACACCATCTGCACGCCGTCGCAGGTCGGCTGCACGCAGGACGGCGCGCCCACCTACAAGTACGACCCCGCGCTGGCCAAGAAGCTGCTGGCCGACGCCGGTTATGCCAATGGCTTCGACATCGACATCGTGGCGTACCGCGAGCGCAACCAGACCGAAGCCATCATCAACTACCTGCAGGCGGTGGGCATCCGCGCCAAGCTGAACTACCTGCAGTACGCCGCCATGCGCGACATGATCCGCGCCAACAAGGCATCGCTGACTCACCAGACCTGGGGCTCCAACCTGGTCAACGACGTCTCGGCGTCCACGCCGGTGTACTTCGCCTTCGGCAACGACGACGTCACGCGCGACACGAAGGTGCGCGACTTGCTCAACAAGGGCGACCACACGATCGACCCCGCCCCGCGCAAGGCCGCCTACAAAGAGGCGCTGGACCTGATCGCGCAGAAGGCCTATGCGGTGCCGCTGTGGACGCTGCCCGCCTACTACGTCGCCACCAAGGACGTGAACTTCAAGCCCTACTCGGACGAGCTCGTGCGCTTCTGGGACATGAGCTGGAAGTAACGCAGGGTTGCCCCGGGCGGGTCTTGCGCCGGCCCGGGGCGGTGAAACGATAGAGGAAGTCCTATGCTTTATTTCACGATCAGGCGCCTGGGCCTGGCGGCGCTGGTGGCGCTGACCGTTTCAATCCTGGCGTTCCTGCTGCTGCATCTGTCCGGCGACCCGGCCCTGGCCCTGGCGGGCGAAGGCGCGCGCCAGGCGGACATCGACATGATCCGCAAGACCTACGGCCTGGACCGCCCCCTTGTGGTGCAGTACGCCGACTGGCTCTGGCATATCCTGCAAGGCGATTTCGGCACGTCGGTGTATTTCAAGACGGAAGCGGGCCCGCTGATCCTGTCCAAGCTCAAGACCACCTTGTTGCTGGGCATGGGCGCGCTGGGGTTCGCACTGCTGATATCCATTCCGCTGGGCGTGCTGGCCGCGCTCTATAAAGGTAGCCTGATCGACCGCATCTGCCTGGCCATCGCCGTGCTGGGCCAGGCGCTGCCCAACTTCTTCTTTGCGCTGATCCTGATCATGCTGTTCTCCATCTCGCTGCGCATCCTGCCTGTGTCGGGCAGCGGCACCTGGCAGCATTTCGTGATGCCGGCCATCGCGCTGGGCTACTACGTGGCGCCGGCCTTCATGCGGCTGATCCGCGCCGGCATGATCGAAGTGTTGGGCGCCGACTATATCCGCACGGCGCGCGCCAAGGGGCTGCCGGCGCGCAAGATCATCTTCAAGCATGCGCTGCGCAATGCCATCGTGCCGGTGGTGGCGCTTGCCGCGGTGCAGCTGGGCTACCTGCTGGGCGGCTCGGTCGTCATCGAAACGATCTACGCGCTGGACGGACTGGGTTACCTGGCCTACCAGAGCATCACGTACAAGGACTACCCCGTCATGCAGTTGATCGTGCTGCTGCTGTCCGTGCTGTACGTATTGCTGACGCTTGCCGCCGATATCGCCAACGCGTGGCTGGATCCGCGCATCCGGGTGTCCTGACATGAATACGCCTATCCTGACTCCCGCCGCGCCCGGCGCCCCCGCGCCGGCCCCGCTGGAACTGTCCGCCTCCACCCTCCGGTGGCGCCGGCTCCGCCGCAACAAGGCCCTGCTGGCGGGCGGCGGCATCCTGCTCGTCATCGTGCTGATTGCGCTGCTGGCGCCGTGGATTGCCCCGCACGATCCCTACTTCCAGGACCTGGCCTACCGCACGGCGCCGCCCGTCTGGTATGACAAAGGCACCTGGCTGCATCCGCTGGGCACCGACCAGCTGGGCCGCGATTACCTGTCCCGGCTGTTCTACGGTGCGCGCATTTCGCTCTTGATCGGTATCAGCGTGGCGCTCATTTCCGGGCTGATCGGCACGGCAATGGGCATGGCAGCCGGCTACTTTGGCGGCAAGGTCGACATGGCGGTGTCCTTCCTGATAACGACCCGGCTGTCGATGCCCGTCATTCTGGTGGCGCTGGCCACCGTGGCCATCGTCGGCGGGTCGCTGTGGGTGGTGATCCTGGTGCTGGGCCTGCTCAAATGGGACCGCTACGCCGTCGTGATGCGCAGCGCCACGCAGCAGGTACGGTCGCTGGAATATGTGGCCGCGGCGCAGGCCGCCGGTGCATCGACCTGGCGCATTGTCTGGGGCGAAGTCCTGCCCAACGTGGTGCCGCAATTGATCGTGATCGCCACGCTGGAAGCCGCCAGCGCCATCCTGCTGGAGGCCTCGCTGTCGTTCCTGGGCTTGGGCGTGCAGCCGCCGCTGCCGTCCTGGGGCCTGATGATCTCCGAGGCCAAGGCCTACATGTTCTTCTCGTTCTGGCTGATCGCCATTCCGGGATCGGCGCTGGCGCTGCTGATCTTCGCGATCAACCTGGCCGGCGACGGGCTGCACCAACTGCTGACGCCTGAAGAGAGGGCCTGACATGAACGACAAGGAAATCGTCCTGGACGTGCAAGGGCTGACCGTCGACATCGCCACGCCACGCGGCCCGCTGCATGCGGTGCGTGATGTGTCCTTTCAGGTTCGGCGCGGCGAAACGCTGTGCCTGGTGGGCGAATCGGGCTGCGGCAAGTCGATGACGTCGCTGGCCATCATGGGCTTGCTGCCCAAGGCCGCCACGCGCAGCACGCGCCGGCTGTCGGTGCTGGGAGAAGACCTGTCCGCGGCGCGCGGCCGTCGCATCAACGCCTTGCGCGGCAGCAAGATGGCGATGATCTTCCAGGAGCCGATGACGGCTTTGAATCCCGCCTACGCCATCGGTGAACAACTGACCGAGCACTACATCCACCACCGCCATGCCAGCAAGCAGCAGGCACGCGACCGTGCCGTTGAACTGCTGGAGAAAGTCGGTATTGCGTCCGCCGGACAGCGGCTGACGCAGTACCCGCACCAGTTGTCGGGCGGCCTGCGTCAGCGCGTGATGATCGCGATGGCGCTGATGTGCGGCCCCGAACTGCTTATCGCCGATGAACCCAGCACCGCACTGGACGTCACCATCCAGGCGCAGATCCTGCGCCTTCTGGCGGACTTGCAGGCGGAACTGGGCATCGCCATGGTGCTGATTACCCACGACCTGGGCGTGGTGGCGCGCATCGCGCGGCAGGTCGCCGTGATGTATGCGGGCCAAATCGTCGAGGAAGGTCCGGTGGAAAGCATCTTCGCCACGCCCCGCCATCCCTATACCCAGGGACTGCTGGGCTGTATCCCCGTGCCCGGACGCACGCCGCCCGGCGAATCGCTGGGCACCATCCCCGGCGTCGTGCCGTCACTGGTGGGCGACCTGCGCGGCTGCGCTTTCGCCGACCGCTGCCGCCACGCGCAAGCGCAGTGCCGCGACACGATCCCCGTTCATGGCCGCCCGCCCGAACAGCAATGGCGCTGCATCCGCCAAGAAGAAGGAGTCCCGGCATGAGCGCGCTCTTGCAAGCCGATGCCGTCAGCCGGCAGTTTTCGATCCGCGCGGGCATGTTCAAGCCGCGCAGCACGCTGCATGCCGTCAATGGCGTGGACCTTGCCGTCGAACGAGGCGCGGTGCTGGGCATCGTGGGCGAATCCGGCTGCGGTAAATCCACGCTGGCCCGCATGCTGCTGGGCTTGACGCCCCCCACCGAAGGCGCGATCAAGCTGGACGGCCAGGATATCCGCCAAATGGACCGCCGCGCGCTGGCGCGCCGGGTGCAGCCGATTTTCCAGGACCCGTACTCGTCCTTGAACCCGCGCCGGTCCATCGCATCCATCGTGTCGCTGCCCCTGGAAGTGCACGGCATCCCCAACCCCAAGCTGCATAAGGCCATCGAGATGCTGGAACGCGTGGGGTTGCCCGCGCGCCTGGCGCACAACACGCCGGGTCAGCTGTCGGGCGGGCAGCGGCAACGCGTGGCCATCGCCCGCGCGCTGGTCATGCACCCCGAGATCGTCATCTGCGACGAACCCACTTCGGCGCTGGACGTCTCGGTGCAGGCGCAGATCATGAACCTGCTGATGGACCTGCGGCGCGAATTCAACCTGACCTATGTCTTCATCAGCCACAACCTGGCGGTGGTGGAGCACATCGCCACGCACGTCGCCGTGATGTACCTGGGACGCGTGGTGGAATCTTCGCCCACCGCGCAGTTGTTTCACGCCCCTCGCCATCCTTACACCCAGGCGCTGCTGGCGTCCGTGCTGACGCCGGAGCCGGGCCTGGGCATCCCCGACATGGGGTTGGGGCTGTCTTTTCCCGACCCCTTGCATCCGCCGCCCGGCTGCCCCTTCCATCCACGCTGCCAGTCCGCGATGGCGCAATGCAAGATCGACCGGCCGGCCTTGGCATTGCGCGACGAATCCGTGGTGGCCTGCCACCTGTACCCGACTTCTTCCTCTCATCCCGACGGAGCCCGACCATCATGACCCGTGAGCAAGCCATCGCCCAGGCGGAACACTGTTTTGATTCGGGCGCCTTCCGCGCGCTGCTGGCGCGCCGGCTGGCGCTGCCCACGGAAAGCCAGAACCCGGACCGCGCGGCGGTGCTGGCCGACTATCTGGAATCCGAGATCCGCCCCGCGTTCGAGGCCCTGGGCTTCACCTGCCGCACGCTGACGCATCCCAAGGCGCTGGCCCCCTTCCTGTATGCCGAACGCATCGAAGATCCCGCCCTGCCCACCGTGCTGGGCTATGGACACGGCGACGTCATCCGCGGTCTGGAAAAGGAATGGAAGGACGGCCTGTCGCCCTGGGCGCTGACCGAAGCCGAAGGCCGCTGGTATGGCCGCGGCATCGCCGACAACAAAGGCCAGCACACCATCAATATGGAGGCCCTGCGGCTGGTGCTGGAAACCCGCGGCAAGCTTGGCTTCAACGCCAAGTACCTGATCGAGATGGGCGAAGAGACCGGCTCGATGGGCCTGCGCGAACTGTGCGCCGAACATCGCGACATGCTGGCCGCCGACCTGCTGATTGCTTCCGACGGCCCGCGCCTGGCGGCCAGGCGGCCCACCATTTTCCTGGGCGCGCGCGGCAGTCTGAACTTCGACCTGAGCATCGACGCGCGCGCCGGCGGCCACCATTCCGGCAACTGGGGCGGGCTGATCTCCAACCCGGGCATCCAGCTGGCGCACGCCATCGCCACGATCGTCTCGCCCACGGGCCAGATCCGCATCCCCGAATGGGTGCCGGCCGAACTGCCGGCCGCCGTGCGCCGGGCGCTGGCCGATTGCCAGGTGGACGGCGGCGCGGACGGGCCCGAGATCGAACCGGAATGGGGCGAGCCGGGCCTGTCGCCGGCCGAACGCGTGTTCGGCTGGTGTTCTTTCGAGGTGCTGGCCTACAAGACCGGCAACCCGGACACGCCCGTCAACGCCATCCCGCCAAAGGCATGGGCTCGCTGCCAGTTGCGCTTCGTGGTGGGCGTGAATCCGGACGACCTGATTCCGGCGTTGCGCCGGCATCTGGACCGCCAGGGCTTCCCGATGGTGAAGATCTCGCTCACGCGAGAATCCATGTTCTGCGCGACCCGTATCGACCCGGACGACGACTGGGTGCAATGGGCGGTGAACTCGCTGGAACGCACGTCCGGCGAAAAGACCGCCCTGCTGCCCAACCTGGGCGGCTCGCTGCCCAATGACATCTTCACGGATGTGCTGGGCCTGCGCACGATCTGGGTGCCGCATTCGTATCCCGGCTGCTCGCAGCACGCGCCCAATGAACACCTGCCGCCGGAACTGCTTCGGCAGGCGCTGGGCTTGATGACGGGTTTGTACTGGGATCTGGGCGCCGGCGGCACCCCCGCCGTGGCACGCTAAGGCCGTTCGGGCGCGCGCAGGAAATCAATGAAGCGCCGGACCTTGGCGCTGATGTGGCGGGTGTCGGGATAGACCGCGAACACCGGTTGCGGTGGCAGCGAGTACGACGGCAACACTCGCTGCACCACGCCGCGCGCCAGGGGTTCTTCCAGCAGCCAGTCGGGCAACGCGGCCACGCCGCAGCCCGCCTCGGCAAATGCCAGCAGCGCCGATGCCGTGTCGGCATGCGCAACGGGCGCGACGCGCAGCGCGTGTTCGCGGCCCTTGCCGTCCGTCAGGCGCCAATGGCCGCTGCGGCCAGGACGGTTCGCCAGCCACGGCATCGCGGCCAGGGCTTGCGGCGTGCGCGGCGCGCCATGTGCCGCCAGCAAGGCGGGGCTGGCCACCAACAGCAGCTTGAATTCACCGATCGGCGTTGCGCGGTAACTCGAATCCGCCAGGGCGCCCACGCGGATCGCCAGATCCAGCCGGTCGCCAATCAGGTCGGCGTGCGCGGAGCTGGCCTGATAGCTGACGCGCAGCGCCGGATGGCGGCGAGCAAAAGCCGCCAACGCCGGCGCAACGATCCGGTTGCCATAGTCCACCGTGGCGGTCACACGCAAACTGCCCGACAGGGTGGCCTGCCCCGACCGCGCCTGGTCCACGGCCGCCTCGGCCTCGCGCAGCAGACGCGCGCATTCTGCATAGAAGCCTTCACCTGCCTCGGTCAGCGCCAGCCGACGGGTGCTGCGGGTCAGCAGCGCCACGCCCAGCTCTCGTTCCAATTGCTTGAGATTGAAGCTGACCACGGCTTTGGTAACGCCCAACGTGTCGGCCGCCGCCGTGAACGAGCCAGCTTCCACGACCGCGACAAACATCGACAGACGATTCAGGTTGATCACGGCGCGCCTCATTGTCAAAAAAACACGAACAGTATATCTGCCAATAGGGTCTTTTTTCGGCACCACACGCCACCTAGAATGACCCTCCCTTTCGTCGATGAAGCCTGTTATGACCGATCTGCCCGCCACCTGCCTGCGTCTGACGCTTGATGCTCATGCCCTGATCGAGCAATGGATCGGCCAGCCCGATGCACCCGACGACGCCTTGGCGGAACTGCTGTCCGGCTTCGCGCCTGGCTTCACCATGATCACGACCGATGGCCAGCGCTTGGCCGGTGACGCGCTGCCGGCCCTGTTCGCCGGCCTGCGCGGTGCGCGCCCCGGCTTGAAGATCGGCATCGATGAGATGGCAGTGCGGCACGCGGACGCGGCCTCGGTGCTGCTGAGCTACCGCGAACGGCACGCCTGGCGTAATGGCGCGACCCAGCGGCGCGCCACCGTCCTGTTCACCGCCGACGCCGGCGGCCCGCCGCTCTGGGCGCATCTGCACGAGACCTGGGCCTGAAGCGCGCGGCCCGGTTCGCCATATCCCTTGCAGCTATATGCAAGCGGGGAATAAATCGTTGGCGCAAGCGGCGGGAATCATTAGAGTCCAACGCCGTCCCGTCGCGTCGGCATTCCGCCGATGCGCGCCTTCCATACGAGCCGCCTTCATGCCTTTCCGATTTCTCGCGGTACGCCGCAGCACCCTGCTTGCCCTGACGCTGGCCGCGGCCGGCATCGGCGTCGCCCAAGCCCAGCAACGCGTCGTGCGCATCGTCGTCCCTTACGGCACCGGCGCCGTCCAGGACACCATCGCCCGCGCCATCGGCGACGAGCTGGGCCAGGCGCTGAACGCGTCCATCGTGGTGGAAAACCGCGCAGGCGCGGGCGGCACCGTGGGCACGTCGCAAGTCGCCCGCGCCGCGCCGGACGGCAACACGCTGGTGCTGGCCGCGGCCAGCCATCACATCGCCGGCTATCTGTACAAGAACCTCAGCTACGATCCCTATAAGGACTTCACCGGCGTGGCCTATCTGGGCAACACCGGCTACATCATCCTGGCGTCCGCCAGCTTGAACGTGAAGAACCCGGCCGAGTTCATCCAGGCCATCAAAGCCAAGCCCGGCGCATACGACTATGCCTCGGCCGGCAACGGCAGCGCCTCCCACCTGGGCATGGCGTCGTTCCTGGCCGCCGCCGGCGCGCAGATGCAGCACATTCCCATGAAATCCACGGGCGATGCCGTCACGGAATTGCTGGCCGGCCGCGTCCAGGCGGTCACGGCGGCCACCATCGGCGTCACGGCCTACCGCCAGGATCCGCGCGTGACCTTCCTGGCCTACACCGGCAAGACCCGTTCGCGTTTCGCACCCGACCTGCCCACCGTCGCCGAAAGCGGCTTGCCGGGCTATGCCTTCGATTCCTGGCTGGGCCTGTTGGCGCCGGCCGGGCTGCCGTCGGCCGAACGTGACAAGATCAACGCGGCGGTGAACAAGGTGCTGGCCGACCCCAAGGTGCAGGCGCGCCTGGCATCCCTGGGTGTCGAAACCGGCGCCAAGAGCCCCGAACAGTTTCAGCAACTGCTGAAGGCGGACTGGGAGGCAGCCGGCAAGCTGGTGGCGGCATCCGGGGCGCGGGTCGAATAACACGAGCGCTTTTTGCCTGGGCCGTGCCCAGGCAAAAAAAAGCCTCCGGCTAGGAGGCTTGACGTGGCGGCTGCCGGTCGGGGCGACAATCCGGGCCGGGGTCGGGTCCCCGTATGCCGTCCAGCAACAAGTCGGTGATGAACGCCGCCAAGGCCTGCTGCTGCGCGGCGTCGGGCATTTGGCGCGTGAAGCGTTCGATGATGCCCATCAGCGACTGCGCGAACCAGTCCGCCGGGATCGTCGTCCGAAACAGGCCTGCCTGCTGCTCGGCGCGGACGTTGTCGGCGATCATCGCCACCAATTCGTCCTTCAGCGCTTCGGCCGCCGCCACCTGGAAGAAGCCGATGCGGGTCAGGTTGGGGTCTTCCTGCAAGATGGCAAGCAGCGCGCGGACGCCTCGGCGGATGCGGTCCGCCAGTTCCGAGCCGTCCAGTTCGGCGGGCAAGCGCGCCTGGCTGATGGCTTGCCGCAAGCGCTGCGCGAACATGCCCACCAATTCATCATAAGCGGCTTGCTTGCTTGGGAAGTATTGATAGAAGACGGGCTGGGTCACGCCGGCGCGGGCGACGATGTCGCTGATCCGTGTCTGCTGGAATCCGCGCTCGGCGAACTCCGCCGCAGCAACCTCCAGAAGCTGTAACCGTGTGCGTTCACCTTTCGTGAGACGCTTGTCTTGCGATAAAGAAGTGGGTCGTGCCGTAATCATCGCGAGAAAGTACTACCGTTCATGGCTTTCCGCCACTGTTTCACCGGCCCGCCCGGCAGCGTGAAATCACGATCGTTACGCTTGTTGCGGTGGGCTCCGTTCGCCCCGCACGGCCGGATCCGGCAGGCGGCACGGTGGGGAGTCCGTTTTCTGAAACGAAACCGTCCCACGGACCCGTTACGTGACTTACGAAACGTTGAACAATGCATCGTCGCAATTTGGCGACAAATGGGCCGCCCCCGTTGTCGCCGGCGGGTCGCGTTCCTGCAACATGCGCTGAAGCGAGTTGAAATGCCCGTAGCTTTTGCAACAACTTTTAGGGCATTCGTGGCAGTAAAGTAACGGTATCGCTTTGCGCCATGCAATGTGCCTGCGCAAGGCGTTCAGGAGCACGATCATGAAACGGTTTACAGGCCGGATGCTCGTCGCGGCGTTGGCGCTTGCCATGGCAAGCGCGCCCGCGATGGCGGGCGGACGCGGCGGTTGGGGAGGCGGCTACGGTGGCGGCCACGGCGGCTATGGCGGCGGCAATTACCACGGCGGCTATCACGGCGGCGACGGATATCGCCACCATGGTGGCGGCGGCAGCAGTTCGGCCGGATGGTGGGTGGGTGGCGCATTCGCGCTGGCGGCGGTCGGCTTGCTGCTGGCGGCGGACTCGGGCCCGACCTATGCGCAGACGGGCGTCTACGCTTCGCCCGGCGTCGGCTATACCAGCCCTCCCGTGTATGCCGAACCGGTCTACGACACGCCGCCGGTCTATGCCGCGCCCCCCGTCGCCTATGCGCAACCTCAGTCCCAACCGCAATACGCGCCGGTGGAGTACGAGGCCGCGCCGAAGGTCAATCAGGCGCAGGCGAACGCCACGGCCGATTGCCAACGCTGGGCCATGAACCAAAGCGGCTACGACCCGGCCACCATCTCGCAATGGACCACGCAGATCATGGTGGATTCCTACAACAGCGCCCTGGATTCCTGCATGACCAGCCGCGGCTACCGCGCCAACTGACGCCGCAACCCCGGATATTCCCGATTGCCCCAACGCGCCGGCCTGCACACACTGCATGCCGGCGCGCCGCATTGGATGGCCGCCAGAACGCACGGCGGTCCCATGCGGCGCCGGGCATCAAGGGGAAGCCATGCTCAAGTTCAAGCGGTTCGCCGGCCTGTGCGCATTCAGCGCCATCTGCGCCGCCTCATTTGCGGTACACGCCCAGCCCGACGCCAAGGCGCCCGCGCTGACCATTGTGGTGCCCTATGGCGCGGGCGGCATCGTCGACAATACCGCGCGCGCTTTCGCGCAGAAGCTTGCCGTCGAACTCGGCCGGCCTGTCGTCGTTGAAAACCGCGGCGGCGCGGGCGGCATGATCGGTATGAATACCGTGGCGCGCGCGCACGACGAGAACACCCTGGGCTTTACCGCCGTCAGCCCGGTGACGCTGTCGCCCCACGTGATGAAAACGCTGTACGAGCCGTTGAAAGACCTGGCGCCGGTGGCCGCCGTCATGTATTCGCCGGTGTACCTGGTGGGCGGCCCGAAATTCACGGGTAAGGATTTCAAGGACATGCTGACCCAGGCCAAGGCAGACCCCGACGGGCTGTCGCTGGCAACGGCCGGCGTCGGGTCGCTGGGCCACCTGATGCTGGAACAGATCAACGGCCAGGCCAAGGTGCGCATCACCCACGTCCCGTACAAAGGCATGGCGCAGATGGTGCCTGACGCCCTGGGCGGCCAGTTCACGTTGATGCTGGTCAATGCGTCTGCCCCCATCAACACGCTGATCGACGAAGGCAAGCTCAAGCTGCTGGCGGTAGGGTCACCGGCCCGCCTGCCCGCACGGCCCGACACGCCGACGTTCGCGGAGCTGGGTTATCCCATGGCCAACATGACATCCACCTTCGGCTTCTTTGCACCGGGCAGCTCCACCGCCGACTTCCGGCTGCGCATGAACGCGGTGATCAACAAGGTGGCCGCCATGCCCGACATCAGCAAGCCCCTGACCGATGCGTTGAACATCATGTCGCCCGGCAGCGTGGAGCAATTCGCGGAACAGGTCCGGCGGGAATATGCCGACAACGGCAAGATCGTCAAAGCGGCGAACATCCGCAGCGAATGACCCGCCCGGCGCAGCGCGGGTTCAACCCCGATTCAGCGCCGCCAGCCGCGCCAGGCGCACAGCAGCCCGGCGGCCAGCAGCAAGGCCGCCGGCACCACCCAGACAAAGCCGGACGACGTGTAGACCACCTGGTCGATGGGGTCGTAGTAGCGGCCCAGTTCGTTGAAATCCCACTTCCAGTAGAACGCGTACCAGGCGTAGAAGAAGCATGCGGACAACGGCAGGAACAGCACGGCGGCGATACGCGCCCGCCACCGGCGAACACCGGCCACGCCAGCCGACTGTCCGGAGACCCTGCCCGCACGCCAGGCGAAGGCCGCAGCCACCACCGCCAACATCAATACGCCCGCGCTAATCCACATGCCGCGCCTCCCATGCCGCCAGACAGGCCGCGGCCTCGGCCCATTGCTTTTCGCTGAAGACCCGTAAGCCCGCCCGGGTCAGCAGTTCCGCCGTCACGCCGACGCCCGTCTGGCGCCGGCCCGCGAAATGGCCGTCATACACATAGCCGCTGCCGCAGGACGGGCTGCCTTCTTTCAGCACCGCCACGTGGATGCCGTGTTCCTGCGCGGCAGCCAGCGCCGCGTGCGCGCCCTGCACGAAGGGCTGCGTGACGTCTTCACCCGTCACCGCCACGACCCGCGCCCCCGCGTCCAGCACGGCGGCGGCCGCCCTGCCGGGTTCGATCTCTGCTGGCGGCCGGGGAATCGGCATGCCGCCCGCCACTTCGGGGCAGACCGGCACGACGCGGCCTTCTGCCAGCCAACGCGTCAGCACGGCATCGCCATGGGGCACGCCGCGCCCGTCGTAGCGCACGGGATTGCCCAACAGGCAGGAACTGATCAATACGTATTGCATGAAAATCCGACGGGCACGACGCCCAGGGGCGGGCGGCAAGCCGCGGCGCAGGTGGAAAACGAGGAATCATAGACCACCGGGCCGCGCTTGCCCGGCGCTTAACCACCTTGGCGCCGGCCTGCTTCCGTTTCCCTTTCGGCTTCCGCTTCCCGGACCCAGGCGCGCAGGCTGGCATCCTGGATTTGCAGGATGTCGAAGTGACACTGGAATTGGGCTACGACAACGTCAGCGCGTTCATCGCCATGTTCAAACGCGAATTAGGCGTGACGCCGGGGGG
>NZ_JBHFII010000023.1:14096-35142 GCF_057334215.1 Achromobacter maghribensis
CCCCCGGCGATCTGAACCGAGCGCGCCTCAGGATTCCGAGGCGGCCGTCTTGCGCGGCTGACGCGCGCGCGTTGCGGTTTTGCCTGCCGTCTTGCTGGCCGTCTTGGCCGGCGCCTTGGTGGCCGTCTTGCTGGCCGCGTTGGTGGCTGTCTTGCTGGCCGTCTTGGCAGCGGCATCGGGAGCCGCTTCAGCTTGCGGCGCGGACGCCGTCCCTGTCTTGGCCGGTTCGGCAGCCGCAGCGGCCTGCGACGTCCGGGCCGTCTCGCGTTCGCCGGTCTTGGCCGCAGCCGTCTTGGTGGCGCTGCGGCTGCGGGTGGCGGCGCGCTTGACCGCCGGGGCGGCCGGCGCCTCTTCAACCGTCCTGGCCGGGGCACCGGCGAACGGGTCCGCTGCCTTGGCGGGTACCTTCCCGGCGGGCTCGCGGCGGGTTTCCACGGCAGGTTCGACAAAGGTCCATTCGGCGATGTCCACGGCCGGAATCGGCTGGCGTGCCTGGGGCAACGGCGTGGGCATGGGAGGCAGTCGCGAGGCCTGGACCGGCTTGGGGGCCTGCGCCCGGGCCAACGCGTCCGCGCGCATGGCTTCCAGCTTGGCCGCTTCCTTCGCCAGTTCCTCGGCAGTTTGCTTATCGGCTTGCGCCTGTTTTTCAGCTTCGGCCCGTTTGTTGGCTTCGGCCTGTCTGTTCGCTTCGGCCTGTTTTTCGGCGTGAACAAAGGTCCCGGACGGTGCCGCGGGCGGCATGGCTACCCCGGCTTGCGTCGCCAGGGGCACCGTGACCGGCTCATCCGATGCCACGTCGGACGTAGCGGCAATGGCGGCTTCGGCAACGCCCTGCTCGGCATGCTGGCTGGCGCCTCGGCCCGACTTGCGGCCACCGCGCGATCTGCGGGAAGGACGGGGATTGGCTTCCTCAGGCGCCGCGCCTTCTTGCGCGCCCTCTTGCGCGTCGTCGGCATCGACCTCGACATCGGCGTCCGCCGCCGGCGCCGCCTGGCGGCCCCGCGCGAATCGCGATCCGCCGTTGCGGCCTGCGCGGCCTGCGGCAGGCGCGCTATCGGCGCTGTCTGCGCCGTCTGCGCTGTCGCGATACACGTAGGTGCCGGACTTCTCTTCACGGCCGACTTCCAAAAAGCCGCGCGACTGCGCCTCGTCCAGCAGATTGCCGAAGGCGCGGAAGCCGTAGTACGACTCGTTGAAATCCGGTTTGCGGCGCTTCAGCGCGTCCTTCAGCGCCGAGGCCCAGATCTTGCCGCTGTCGCCGCGTTCGGCCATCAGCGCTTCGAATGTCTCGACGACCATTTCCACGGCCTGGGTCTTGCGGGCTTCGAGCTCTTCCTTGCGGCGGCGCTGTTCGTCCGGCGTCCGACGCTGGCCGGCATTCGCGCCGCCCCGAGTGTCGCGTCGCGCATCGGCGGTACGCTGGCCTTCGCGGGCCAGATCGTCATAGAAGATGAATTCGTCGCAATTGGCGATCAGCAGGTCGGACGTGGATTGCTTCACGCCCACGCCGATCACCTTCTTGTTGTTTTCGCGCAGCTTGGACACCAGCGGCGAAAAATCGGAATCGCCGCTGATGATCACGAACGTGTTGACGTGCGACTTGGTGTAGCAAAAGTCCAGCGCGTCCACGACCAGCCGGATATCGGCCGAATTCTTGCCCGACTGGCGCACATGCGGAATCTCGATCAGCTCGAAATTGGCTTCGTGCATGGGGGCCTTGAATTCCTTATAGCGTTCCCAATCGCAATAGGCCTTCTTGACCACGATGCTGCCCTTGAGCAGCAAACGTTCCAGCACGGGCCGGATGTCGAACTTCTGGTACTTGGTGTCGCGCACACCCAGCGCTACGTTCTCGAAGTCGCAGAAAAGCGCCATGCTGACGTTTTCGTTGGGGGTATTCATGGGGTTCTCCAATGCTGCGGCGGCGATAGGGCTGACCGCCAGATACCGCTCATGATATACATATCCGGCTACATCACCTTCAGCGCCCCTGCCAGCCCGTGCCGTGGCGCACCCGGCACACACCATGACCTACCCCGCCCTGACCACCGCCCGCCTGACGCTGCAGCCGCTTGAGATGGACGACGCCGAGCCCATCCAGCGCATCTTTCCCCAATGGGAGGTCGTGCGTTTCCTGGCGGATCAGGTGCCGTGGCCCTATCCGGACAACGCCGCCGGCGACTACATCGAGCATGTGGCGCTGCCCGCCATCCGCCGGGGCGAACAATGGCATTGGACCGTACGCACGCTGGACGCTCCCGACCGCCTGATCGGTGTTGTGAGCCTGATGGACGACGACTCCGGCAACAATCGCGGCTTCTGGCTGGACCCCGCTCACCACGGCAAGGGCTACATGACCGAAGCCAGCGAAGCCGTTACGTCCTATTGGTTCAATGTGCTGGGCAAACCGTTGCTGCGAGCGCCCAAGGCCATCGCCAACACCGGGTCGCGCAAGATTTCCGAGCGCAGCGGGATGCGCATCGTGGGCGTCGAAGAACGCGGTTTCGTCAGTGGCCGCCAACCGGCCGAGATCTGGGAGATCACCCGCGACGAATGGCTGGCCCGGCATCAGCGCCAAGCCTGACGCCTTGAATCTGCCCCCATTTCCTGCCCCCGCGGCAAGGGCCGGCTAACAGGTTAAGCCGGCGCTTACCGGCCCTTTCGCCCTGCTTTCCGACGGATTGACCGCGGCGGCTCCTGGCTAGAATTCCCCGAAAATCCAGCATTCCGCGCGCGGAGTGCCTTCCCTTTCGGGCAAGATCCATGAATCCGTCTTCCGTCATCGGCGCCGTCGTCGGCCTGCTTACCCTGCTTATCGTCGTCGCGCTGTCCGCCACCGACGCCAGCATGTACTTCAACCTGCCGGGCCTGGCTATCGTCCTGGGCGGCACCTGCGCCGCCCTGTTCATTGCCTACCCGCTTGCCGAAGTGCTGCGCATCTTCAAGCTGGTGCGCACCGTGTTCCGTAACGATCAGCACGATCAGCAACGCGACATCGAAGAACTGGTGGCGATGGCGCAGCTGTGGATGAACACCGACGTCCACAAGGTCGAGCAGGAACTCAAGAAGGTCTCGAACCCGTTCCTGCGCACTGGTGTGCAGTTGATCATCGACAACACCCCGGAAGACCAGATCATCGAAGTGTTGCAATGGCGCGTCGCCCGCCTGCGCGCCCGCGAACAGGCCGAAGCGCAGATGTTCCGCGTCATGGCCACCTTCGCCCCTGCCTTCGGCATGCTGGGCACGCTGGTCGCCCTGATCAACCTGATGGCCGTGCTGGGCGACGGCAGCATGACGATGATCGGCAAGCACCTGGCGGTGGGCCTGATGACGACCTTTTACGGCATTCTGCTGGCCAACCTGGTCTGCAAGCCGATCGCACTCAAGCTCGAGCGCCGCACCGCACGCCGCGTCGAGTCGATGAACATGGTGCTGCAAGGCATCTCGATGATGTGCGAAAAACGCGGCCCGGCCGTCGTGCGCGAGACGCTGAATTCCTTCGTCATGCACGTCGAAGACGAAATCCACGACGGCGGCGTGGCCGCTGCGACCCCGCCCAAGCCCAAGGCCGAAGGCCAGGTCAAGCCCGCCGTTCAGCCCGTGTCCATCACCCGTCCGGCGGCCGCGCGCCAATGAGCCTGATTTCCCCTTCGCTGGCGCAGCGGATCGAGCAGGCCCGTCAGGCCCAGTTGCGCGCCCAGAAAGCGGCGGACAACAGCGGCTGGCGCCCCAGCCAGACCGACCGCAAGGACCGCTACGCCCGCTGGCACGTCGAAGAGACCGTGGAGCAGGATGCCGAAAACTGGCTGCTGAGCTATCTGGATCTGATCACCCTGCTGCTGGCTATGCTGGTGGTGATGCTGGCCGTGGCGCGTCTGCACGGCCAGGCCCCCGCCGCGTCCGATACGCCGGTGGAACTGGTGGGCACGCTGGCCACCAGCGGCCTGCCCAAGTACGACGGCGAATACGCGGAATTCGACACGACGCCGATCCCGGCCAGCTGGGCGGAACCGCCCGCCGAAGCGCCCACCGCCGAGGCCCCGGCCGCCGACGAGGGCGTGAAGGTGGCCGACGCCGCCCCGCCGCTCAAGGCGCCTTCCAAGGAATCCCTGGGCCTGGGCGACCTGGGCAAATCGGTCGATGTGATCATTAATGAGCAGTCGGTCAGCTTCCGCATCAGCAACGAACTGCTGTTCGCCTCGGGCCAAGCCACGCTCAGTCCCGCCGGCCTGGATGTCATCAAGCGCCTGGCCGCGATCCTGACCAAGAACGAATACCAGGTGTCGGTGGAAGGCCACAGCGACCCGGTGCCGATCCAGACTCGGCAATTCGCGTCCAACTGGGAACTGTCCAGCAGCCGCGCCACCAGCGTGCTGCGCGAACTGGTGCGCGACGGGGTGTCCGCCCAGCGGCTGCGCGCCGTGGGCTACGCCGAAACCCGGCCCATTGAATCCAACGACACTCCCGCTGGCCGCGCCGCCAACCGGCGCGTCGAGCTGATCATGGACATCGCGCCGAAACAGGCCCCCGCCCAGGAAGCGCAAGCCGCGGTCAAGGCCGTTGCCAAGGCGCCCTGAACGGGGCGAGTCGGCGGCGGCCGGGGACGGCCCCGCCGGCGCGAACGCCACGGCCCGCCGGATCGATTTTCCGGGAAGACTGACGTAAGCTCTCCGGAACCGCCATCGTGAGCCGAACCGGAACCCTCCCCATGTCCTACCTCTTGCTGATCGTCGAACCCGTGGGCCAGCGCGCGCAACGCACGCCCGAGGAAGGCCGCGACGCCTATGCGCAAATGGTGCGCTACGCCGAAGGCTTGAAAGCGCGCGGCCTGCTGACGCAGGCCGAGTCCCTGAAATCCGAATCCGAAGGCGTGCGCCTGCAAATCCGCGACGGCGAACGCACGCTGGTGGACGGCCCCTATGCAGAGGCCAAGGAAATGATCGGCGGGTTCTTCCTGCTGACGTGCGACACCCGCGAAGAGGCGCTGGCCCTGGCCGCCGAATGCCCGGCCGCGCAATGGGCGACGGTCGAGGTCCGCGAGTTGGGCCCGTGCTTCATGTAGGCGTCCCGCCTGGCGAAACGCTCCATCAAGCAACGCCTGGGCAAACCCGCCCGACAATGCCGGGCCGGCCTTGGCTTACCGGGTCAGCAGTTGCCTTTCTTGGCCTGTCCGGGCGGACAGAAGCCGCCGCGGCCGCCACCGCCGTCGTGGGGATCGATCACCACCGAACCGCTGGGCGTATATACGGCACAACCAGAAAGCAAAATGGCCGCCAAGGCCAGACCACACAACATTCTCATATCAATACTCGCTTGGATAAAGACGCTGCGAGTGTAGGAGAGGCGCCTGCAACCAGGTCCGGCTGTTCGTAACAGACTGCATTACCGTTCCGGCGCGGCCCAGAACCTGGTATTTACCCTAGGCCTGAAAATTCTTTGTCGATCTGACGTCATCCCGTTCGTCGTCCCAGTACAAGCCCGAATCTCAACCCGGTACCTAACCCGGAACCCAGGCTGCGATGTCCAGACCCCAGGAGAAACTCAGATGCGATTCATGATCATCGTCCGCGCCACGCCCGACAGCGAAGCCGGCTTGATGCCGGAAGAAGACCTGCTTGCCTCGATGGCAACCTATCACGAAGCGCTGGCCAAGGCCGGCGTGCTGCTGGACGCCAACGGATTGAAGCCCTCGTCCCATGGGTGGCGCGTGCACTACGACGGTGGCCAGCGCACGGTGGTGGATGGCCCCTTTGCCGAAACCAAGGAATTGATCGCCGGCTACACCATGATCCAGGTGCGCTCGCGCGAAGAAGCCATGCAGTGGGCGCTGCGCTTTCCCGAGCCTTTCATCGGCCAGCCTTGCGCCATCGAAGTGCGCCAGCTGTACGAATTGGAAGATTTCGCGCCCAGCAAAGCCGTGGACCGCTTTCGCGACATTCCCGGCGCCAGCCACTGACCCCAACCGGAGCACGACGATGCACAAGCAGATCTACATCAACCTCGCTATCGATGACATGCAGAAGTCCCAAGCCTTCTTCAAGAGCCTGGGCTTCACTTTCAATCCGAAATTCACCAACGACCAGGGCGCCTGCATGGTCATCGGCGACAACATCTACGCCATGCTGCTGACCAAGGACTTTTTCCAGGGTTTCACCGACAAGCCGCTGGTCGACGCGGCCCAGGCCAACGAAGTGCTGATCGCCCTGTCATGCGAGAGCCGTGCCGAAGTCGACGGCCTGATTGCCCGGGCGCTGGCCGCCGGCGCCACCACGCCGCGCCCGCCGCAAGACCATGGATTCATGTACGCCCATGCCTTCGAAGACCTGGACGGCCACATCTGGGAACTGGTTTACATGGAACCCGAAGAGGCCGCCGCCGCATGAGCCTGACGGAGACCCATCGGGCCATCGAGGCGGTCTGGCGGATCGAAGCCGCCAGCGTCATTGCCGGCGTCGCGCGGTTGGTGCGAGACGTCGGCCTGGCCGAAGAACTGGCGCAGGACGCGCTGGTGGCCGCCCTTGAACGCTGGCCCGACACGGGTGTGCCGGACAACCCGGGAGCGTGGCTGATGACCACCGCGAAGAACCGTGCCCGCGATCGCTTGCGCCTGGACGCGCTGCACACCCGCAAGCACGATCAGATCGGCCACGAGCTGGAGGCATTGCAGGCTGACGTAGAGCCTGATTTCGTGGATGCGCTGGATGCCGCCCGGCAGGACGACATCGGCGACGACCTGCTGCGCCTGGTCTTCACCGCCTGCCATCCGGTGCTGTCCACCGAGGCTCGCGTGGCGCTGACGTTGCGGCTGCTGGGCGGGCTTTCCACGGCCGAAATCGCCCGCGCCTTCCTGGCCTCGGAATCCACGATCGCCCAGCGCATCGTGCGGGCCAAGCGCAGCCTGACGGCAGCCAAGGTGCCTTTTGAAGTCCCCCGCGAACAAGACCGTGGCCCCCGCCTGGCTTCCGTGCTGGAAGTCATCTACCTGATCTTCAACGAGGGCTATTCGGCGACGTCGGGCGACGACTGGATGCGCCCGGCGCTGTGCGACGAAGCATTGCGCCTGGGCCGCATCCTGGCCGAACTGGCGCCCGGCGAAAGCGAAGTGCATGGCCTGGTGGCGCTGATGGAACTGCAGGCGTCCCGCCTGCCTGCGCGCACCGACTCGCAAGGCCGGCCCGTACTGCTGATGGAGCAGGACCGCGGCCGCTGGGACCCCTTGCTGATCCGGCGCGGGCTGGCGGCGCTGGCGCGGTCAGCCGCGCAAGGCGGCGCCTTGGGCGCTTATGCGTTGCAAGCGGAACTGGCCGCGTGCCACGCGCGCGCCCGCACGCCCCAGGAAACCGATTGGCCGCGCATCGTGGCGCTATACGACGCGCTGGCGCAGGTCAGGCCGTCGCCGGTGGTGGCGTTGAACCGCGCCGTCGCCGTCGGCATGGCGTTCGGCCCGCAGGCCGGGCTGGACCTGGTTGACGCGCTGTCGGCTGACCCCACGCTGGCCAACTACCATTGGCTGCCCAGCGTGCGCGGCGACCTGCTGGCCAAACTGGGCCGCCACGCCGAGGCCTATGCGGAATTCGAACGCGCCGCCGGCATGACGCGCAACGCGCGCGAACGCGAACTGCTGCTGGCGCGCGCCCGCGACATGCAAGTGCAGCATCCGCCTTCCAACAAAGACTGACACGCGCCCCCTTAGCGAGAAATTCGGCGCACATAAGCGTCGACGACCCAACCTCCCGCAGGGCTACCCCGCATGCTTAAATCACAGGCATGTGCCCCGATCCCGCAGCTGCTTCCATGCCGGGCGCCCCCGTCCTGGCGGGCGTGCCGGCGGCGTTCGATCATCCCAATGACCGCGCCGAATTCCGCCATGCCGCCCACCAGCCTGGCGTAGAGCTGTACCGCGCGCACATCGTGCGCCACGCCTTCGAGCCTCACACCCACGAAGCCTACGGCTTGGGCGCCATCGAATCCGGCGTCGAACGGTTCCGCTACCGGGGCGCGGATCACCTGGCGCCGTCCGGGTCGGTCGTGCTGATGAATCCTGATGAATTGCACACCGGCCGCGCGGAAACCGATACCGGCTGGCGCTACCGCATGGCCTATATCGATCCGGACGTGGTGGCGCGCGTCACCGGCGAATCCGGCTGGTGGTTCGACACGGCCGTCGGCCATGACAGCGCCGGCGCGCAGCGGGTTACCGCGTTGCTCGACGCCTTGTGGCAAGCACGCGAACCACTGGCCTTCGACAGCGCCCTGTATCTGCTGCTGGCCGAATTCCGCCGCCACGCGCAAGTGCCGCGCGCCACGCCGGACGAAGGCGCGCAGCGCTTTGCGCCCGTCATCGACTATCTGCGCGCCCACCTGTCCCGCCGCCTGACGCTGGAAGAACTGGCGGCCGTGGCGGGACTGAGCCCGTTCCACTTCCTGCGCAGCTTCCAGGCACAGCACCACGCAACGCCGCAACAGATGCTGATGGCGCTGCGGCTGTTCGAAGCCAAGCGCCTGTTGGCGGCCGGTGTCGAACCTGCGCAGGTGGCGCTGGCCGCAGGCCTGACCGATCAGGCGCACCTGACCCGCGCGTTCTCGCGCCGCTACGGCGTCACGCCCGCCCGCTACCAAAAGCAAGTCCGCAGCTAGCCGCCCCACCGCAATCTGGTACAAGACCCGCCCGCCCGGGCGTGGCTAGACTGCCTGCATTGATCATCTGGAGCGATGTATGTGGGCGGGAACCCTGTATGCCCTGGCCGCCGGCCTGATGTGGGGGCTGGTATTCGTGGGGCCCCTGCTGTTGCCGGAATATCCGGCCGCGCTGCAATCGGTAGCGCGCTACCTGGCGTTCGGCCTGATCGCGCTGCCGCTGGCGTGGCTGGACCGCCATCGGCTGCGGCTGTTGACCCGCGCCGACTGGATCGAGGCCCTGAAGCTGGCCGCCATCGGCAACCTGCTGTACTACCTGTGCCTGGCCAGCGCCATCCAGCGGGCAGGCGGCCCTGTTCCCACCATGATCATCGGCACGTTGCCCGTAGTGATCGCCGTCTGCGCCAACCTGCGCAATGCCCGCCGCGACGGCAAACTACCGTGGAAGCGGCTGGCGCCGTCGCTGGCCCTGATCGCGCTGGGCATCGGCTGCGTCAATCAGGTCGAACTGCAAGCGCTGCGCCAGGACGCCGATGCCGATCTGTCACGCTATGCCGTCGGCGCGCTGCTGGCGCTGGGCGCCGTCGCCTGCTGGACCTGGTATCCGTTGCGCAACGCCGATTGGCTGCGGGCGCATCCCGACCGCAGCCCCCGCACCTGGGCCACGGCCCAGGGCGTGGCCACCCTGCCCCTTGCGCTTGCGGGCTACGCCTTGCTGTGGGGCGGGATGGCCGCCACGGGCAGCGGTTTCGCCATGCCGTTGGGGCCGCGCCCGGAGGTGTTCCTGGGCCTGATGATCATCATCGGCCTGTTCGCGTCCTGGCTGGGCACGCTGTGCTGGAACGAGGCCAGCCAACGGCTGCCCACCGCATTGGCCGGCCAACTGATCGTATTCGAAACACTGGCGGCGCTGGCCTACGCCTTCATCCTGCGCGGCACGATGCCCGAACCGCTGACGATGGCGGGTATCGCCTGCCTGGTGGTTGGCGTGCTGCGCGCGGTGCGCGTCAAGCCGGAACCGGTGCCCGTAGCGGTCTGATCGAAGCGGTCTGATCGAAGCGGTCCGATCGAAGCGATCCGATCAAAGCGCCCGGCCACCGCCGCCGGCTACAGCAAATCGGGCAATTGGCTCAGATCGTCGATCACCTCGGACGCGCCTTCGGCCAGCAAGCGCTGGCGCTGGTCCGGCCCGTTGTGCGATGCGCCCACGTAGCCCACGGCCCGCATGCGCGCGGCGCGGGCGGCGCGCACGCCCGGCACGCTGTCTTCAACCACCACGCAGTCCAGGATGGCGGTGCGCATCTGGCGCGCCGCGAACAGAAAGACGTCGGGCGCCGGCTTGCCTTTGGCAACCTGTGCCGTGCTGAACACATGGGGCGCGAAGGCGTCCCACAACCCCACCAGCTTCAACGCGGCTTCCAGCTTTGGCGGCGTGCTGCTGGAGGCCACGCAAAGCGCCAGCGCGCGCGCCCGCAGCGTCGCCAGGGTCTCGTGCACGTGGGGCAACGCGCGCAGCTCTTGCCGGAACGTGGTTTCCAGGCGGTCGGCGTATTGCCGCGCAAAGCCGTCGGGCAAGGTGCAGGCGTTTTCCACTTGCAGCGTTTGCCACATGTCGACGTCGGGAATGCCGGCAAACCGGCGGGCGGCGTCTTCCGGGGTGATGGCGATGCCGTGTTCGGCCAGCGCGCGCGACTGGGCGCGCGCCGCGATGATTTCGCTATCGATCAATACGCCGTCGCAATCAAAGATCACGAGGCGGGTGGCAGGCGTGTGCATGGCGGCTCCAACAGAATCGACCTCCATGATAGGCCTGCTTCATGACGCTGCGCCAACCGCCTTTCGGCGGGTGGCGCCAAGCCGGCTACAAGCGCGCGGCGCGCACCCTGCGCAAGCAAACGGCAATGGCCACCCCGCCCAAGCCGGCCGCCAGCACGACGTACGACGCCGAGGCCCAGCCGTAGCGGTCGATCACCCCGCCCACCGTGACCGGGCCGATGACCTGCCCCAGGTTGCTGCCCTGCATCACCAGCCCCACCGACGCCGCCGTCAACGCGGGGCGCGGCGCCACCAGCGGCGCGGTGCCCAGCAGGGTCGCGGGAATCAGGCCGCCCACCGCGGAAAACAGCACGCACAGCAGGAAGGTTGGCATTGCCGGCAACACCGACCGGAAGATCAACAACGCCACCACGCCCATCGTCACGCTGGCGGTGGCGATCAGCGTCGACCGCCGCCAACCGCGCGCCAGCAGCATGCCCGCGCCCAGATTGCCGATGATGTTGGCGGCGCTGGCGATCGCGCTGTACAGGCCTGCCTGCGCCAGCGTCAGCCCCAGTTGCTCCATCAGCAGCACCGGCAGGAAGGTGAACAGCGCAAAGAACATCACGCTGTACAGCGTGAACGACAGCGCCAGCAGCACCGGGCCGGCCGCACCCAGCGTATCGGCGGTGTCTTGCCGCAAGCCGCGCCATGACAGGCTGGCGCTGCCCGGGGTGGCTGGCGCCAGCGCCGCCACGCAGGCCAGCGCCACCAGCACCGCGGCCCCCGCGCACCACCAATACGCCTGCCACTGGTCGAAGGCCTGCGAGGCCAGCATCGCAACCGCCATGCCGGCGGGCATATAGCAGCTCCAGAGCGCAAAGGCGAAATCCCGGTTCGACGCCGAGACCATGCGCTGCAAGGCGGCCGGCCCGGCCACCGTGATCATCAGAAAACCCAAACCTTCGATTACGCGGGATGCCAGCAGGACACCGTAGCCCGGCGCCGTGGCGCCCGCAGCCGTGCCCAACGCCGTCGCCACCAGGCCCAGCAACAGCATGCGGCGGGCGCCGAAGCGGGCGATCACGCCCCCCGCCGCAATTCCGCCAATCACGCCCAATATCGAAAACACCGCCGTCAGCGTGCCGATCGACGCCAGATCCAGCCCCATGTCCTGGCGCAGCAGCGGCGCGGCGATGATGACCTTGCCCACCTGCAACGACGCCACCACGCCCGCGCCCACGATAGCCAACACCCCGGCCCAACGGGTTTCACGCTGATTCATCCCAACCTCTCTTCCCATGCGATGGCGACAGCATGCCTGCTGGCGCCGATCCTGATAAGTGATAATCTTTTGATAAGACCGATCGATTGAATAGATCAGCCAGACGATGATAGATGCCCTGACGCTGGATCAACTGCGCGTGTTCGCCGCCGTTGCCGATACCGGCAGCTTCCGCGCCGCCGGACGCAGCCTGTCGCGCGTGCAGTCGGCGGTCAGCCACGCCATCGCCACCATGGAAGGACAATTGGGCGTGACGCTGTTCGACCGCAGCGGCCGGCGGCCCGTCATGACGTCCCAAGGCCAGGCGCTGCTGGCCAATGCCCGCGACATCCTGCTGCGCGTGGACGCGCTGCGCGCACGGGCGCAAGGCCTGGGCGAAGGTGTCGAGCTTGCGCTGTCGCTGGTGGTAGACACGCTGTTTCCCATCGCCACGGTCGGTACCGCGCTGAATGTCATGCGCGCCGCTTACCCCAGCGTCGCCACCCGCGTGTCGGTCTTGCCGCTGGGAGGCCCCATCGATGCGTTGCTGAGCGGCAGCCACACGCTGGGCATCATCGCCGGCGAACATTTCCGCCACCCCCGCATCGCCGTGCAGGCGTTGTCCTCGGTGCAGATGGTTGCCGTGGTTGGCGCCGCCCACCCCCTGGCCCGTCGGCCGCCGGCCGATGCTGCGCTGGGCGCGCCCGAGCTGGCCGATCACTTGCAGATCGTGCAGTCGGACCCA
This sequence comes from Achromobacter maghribensis, assembly GCF_057334215.1. NCBI lineage: Bacteria > Pseudomonadati > Pseudomonadota > Betaproteobacteria > Burkholderiales > Alcaligenaceae > Achromobacter > Achromobacter maghribensis. The sequence continues at coordinate 26,498 of NZ_JBHFII010000023.1, forward strand.
TCCACCCTGACCGAAGGCCGCGACTTCGCCGTGTTGTCGCCGCAGACGTGCCGCGTCAGTGGCCAGGACACCAAGCATGCGCTGATCCTGGCGGGCGTGGGTTGGGGCCGCCTGCCGTTGTGGCTGGTGGAACGCGATTTGGCCGAAGGCCGGCTGCTGCGCCTGCCCACGGACAGCCTGGGCCGCGCCAGCCAGGTCGCCACCGAAACGTACCTGGCGCATCGCGTCGATCTGCCGCTAGGGCCCGCGGCACGCGCCCTGGCGGCGGCGTTGCGGGACGCCGGCTAAGTGGTTTTGGGCGCTTGCGCATAGCTCACGCCCATGCCTGCCCGCACGTCATTCTGAATGCCGTAAGGCGCAATCGGATAACGCAACCCGTTGGCCGCCAACGCCTTCATGCCCGCGATCGCCACCGGCAAATAGCGCGGCGGCAACGCCATCAGCATTTCTTCGTCGGGCACGCCGCCATAGCGGCGCTCGGCGAAACAGGGCAATGACAGGCTGGGCTCGCCCGTTGCCAGCGCGCGGCCCCAGGAATCCGCACAGGCCGTCTCGCCCACCACGCTCCAGTCAAATCGCCGATAGTTCTTCCACTGCAAACCATTGATCAGAATGATCATCTGACCCGGCGTGGCGTACACCAGGCAGATGTCGGGCGGGTCCAGCCGCCCCGAGGCCAACGGCGACACCACCAGCCCCCGGTACTTGCCCGCCGGCACACAGGACAGCGCCTCCTGGCGCGCCCGCGCATCGGCCTCGGTCGCATGCCAGACGCCGACGTAATCCTTGCCGCTTTTCCAGGCTTCGTCCTGCGGGCCCAGGCCGACCACCGCGCGGCATTGCGAGCCAACAAGGTCGTCTCCGGTAATGCCCACCGTCCAGCCCAGCCGCGCCGCCATGCCGACGATCTGGTCAGTCGTGTGCGTGGCCTGCGGCCGCCGCAAGCCGCTCACGCCCGCCATGGCGGCTTCGTCCTCGAACAACTTCATGCCGATGACCGTGGTTTTCAGCCGCAGCAGCTTGTTCAGGTCGTCGACCATCGACGCCCAGTCAAGGGGCGTGTCGTGCGTTGTCTCTTCCATTCCCGTCCTTTGGACTGTTGTGCGCGGCAATGCCGCGTTGGATGCTTGGCGATTTTACGTATTTACCCGCTTCATCAGGTACTTCGGCGATTCCTGGTACCCCTGCCGGTAGTAAAACCGGTGCGCGTCGGTTCTACGTTCATGGCAATGCACCTCGATGCGGTCGCAGCCGCGCGAGCGGGCCAGCTCTTCGGCCGCCGCTTCCAGTTGCCGCCCCACGCCCGCGCTGCGCGCCTGATCGCCGACGCAGAAATACGTGATGCGGCAAAAATCGCCGGGCAGCGCCAGCTGGATCATGAAATGCAATCCGATGAAGCCCAGCAAGGTGCCCGCCTGGTCTTCGGCGACCAGCAGGCAGGCATCGGGGTGAGCCGCCAGTTGCGCAATCTTCTGCGGCACAAAGGACGCCGTGCCGGGGTAATCCAATTGCGTCAGCAATGCCGCGATGGCGGCGCTGTCCTCGGTCATGGCGGTGCGGATCTGCATGAGAGCTTCCAGTCGGTGTCAAAGAAAGCGGGCAAGCGTATGACAGCACCGTGTCCGCGCCATGACAAGCGCGGCGGCCCACCGGCGCGGCCTACCCCGCCTTGTCATCCCGCTGCAACATGGCGAACAACGCCCGGACCGGTCCACTGTCGGCCGCCTGCCCGGACGCCGCCAGGCCGAAGGACCGGTACAGCGGTGACGCCAGCCGCAACACCCGCAAGCCGCGCCGGCTTTCCGGCAAGGTCAGTGCAGGCACCAGCGTCACGCCCAGGCCGTCGCGGACCAGGGCGAACGCGCTGGCCCAATCGCGGACCGAAGCCCGCACGTCCGTGATCGCCAAGCCGGCATCTGCGGCCAGGGTTTGCGCATGCACGCTGCATCCGCCGGTGGCCAGCACGAACGGTTCAGCCGCCAGCTCCGCCAAGGCGATGGCGCCGCGGGCGCGCGCCAGGGGATGCGCGGCGGGCAGCACGGCCATCCATTCATCCTGCCCCAAAGGACAGACTTGCCGGCCCGGCGCAGCATTCAGCACGACGCCCACGTCCACGGTACCTGCGGCCAGCAGCGTTTCGACTTCATCGTCGGTGGCTTCCAGCGATATCACATCGATCTCGGGGTGCAGTTGCCGGAAACGGCGCAACACCGGCGGCAGCACGGTCGAGAACACCATGGGGAAACTGGCCAACCGCAGCGTGCCGCCCGCGGCGCCCCGTGCCTCGCGCGACAACGTCTGGATGCGATGCAGCGCGCCCAGCATGGTCCGGGCTTCGTCCGCCACCCGCAGGCCCAGCGCGGTTGGCACGGTCTGTCGGCGCTCCCGCGTGAAAAGCGGCGCGCCCAATGTGTCTTCCAGCTGCGCGATCGCCTGGCTGGCGCCGGACTGGGTCATGCCCACCTGTGCCGCGGCGTGCGTGATGTTGCCAGCGTCCACCACCGCCAGCACCAGCCGCCAATGAATCAGGTTCATCATGGCATTACCTTTGCTTATGGCTTATTTCTTGAAAAGTAATTTTACCCATGCCAGGAATGGCTTCAAGCTGGGCGTCCCGTTGCCTCAAGAGCCCACCCATGAAGCTGTACTACGCCCCGCACACCTGCTCGCTGTCGCCCCATATCGTGCTGCGCGAACTGGGCCTTCCGTTCACGCTGGTGCGCGTGGACAACCAGACGAAGCGCACCGCCGATGACGGTGACTTCCTGGCGATCAACCCCAAGGGGTACGTCGCTGCGCTGGAACGCGATGACGGGCAGGTGCTGACCGAAGGCCCCGCCATCGTCCAGTATCTGGCCGACCAGAAGCCCGAAGCCGGGCTGGCGCCCCCCAACGGCAGTTGGGCCCGCAGCCGCCTGCAAGAATGGCTGAACTTCATCAGCGCCGAAATCCACGGCGGCTTCGGTCCGCTGTTCAACCGCGACCTGCCGGCCGCCGCCAGGCTCTGGTGGCAGACGCGCCTGGAAAAGCGCCTGGACTATACGGCGCGCCAGCTGGACGGGCGCCGATATCTGCTTGATGAGCGCTTCAGCGTCGCCGACGCCTATCTGTACACCGTGCTGCGCTGGGCGGTCTTCTTCGACATCGACCTGGCCCGCTGGCCAGCCCTGGCGGCCTATATGACCCGGATCGGCGAGCGGCCCAGCGTGCAGGCGGCGCTGGCGGCCGAAGGCGCTACCAGCGGTACGTGACGCCGGCCATCATGCTTCGCGCCTTGCCGTAATAGCAACCGAAGGAATAGTTGCAGCTGGACACGTAGGTCTTGTCGAACAGATTCTGCACGGTCAGGCTGGCGACCAGACCGCCCAAGGAAGGCGACAGATGCGCCAGGTCGTAGCGCAGCGACGCATCCACCACCGCAAAGGACGGCGTGCGGAAGGTGTTGGCCGAATCGCCGTAAGCCGTGCCCGTCCAGCGCACCCCCACGCCCACCTCCATGCCCCCCAGCACCTCGCCGGGCAATCGGTAGTTGGTCCAGAGGCTCGCGGCCCAGGTCGGCAGTGCGGCCAAACGTTTGCCGGCGTTGTACGAACCCGGCGTCGAACGGGGGTCCAGGTAGGTCAAGCCCGCGATCACATCCAGGCGTTCCATCGGCTGCGACTTGATTTCCAGTTCAACGCCCTTGGACCGCACGCCACCATTCTGGACTTCGTAGCCGGGATGGTCGAAGTCCTCGGAAGACATGTTCTTCTGCCGAATCTCGAACGCCGAAAGCGTGATCAGCGTGTCGCTGTCCGAGGGCTGATACTTGACGCCCACCTCCACCTGCTTGCCCGTGGTGGGTTTGAAAGACTCGCCCTCGTAATTGGTGCCGACCACCGGCAGGAACGATTCCGAATAGCTGATGTAGGGCGCCAATCCGTTCGCAGCCACATAGGCCAGGCCCACGCGCCCGCTGAACGCGCTGTCATTGCGGCGGGTCCGGGTGCTGGCCACCAGATCCTGGTTGTCGATCTTGGCCCAGTCGTAGCGGCCGCCAAGCGTCAACACAAAATTGTTTAACTTGATCTGGTCTTGCAGGTACAGCCCGACCTGGCTGACGCTGTTGTCCCATTGCGTGGTCAACTCGGTATCCGGCTGCGCCACGTTGTAGTCGGGGTCGTACAGATTCAGCGGCGTCGCCGCATAATTGTTGTAGCCCGTGTATTTACGCGAGAAATGACGGTAGTCCAGACCAACCAGGACCGTGTGGTCCAACGCGCCCGTCTTGCCCTTTAGCTCCAGATTGTTGTCAATACTCAGCACATTGTTGTGCTGCCCCCAATCCAGCTTGGTCCGGCTTGCCTGGCGGTAATCGGTATTGCCATCGGCATCCTGCACAAAGCGGTTCAGGTAGAAGCCACGGTAGTTGTCGCGCACATCCACGAAGCGGATCGTCTGGCGAATCGCGGCTTGCTCGGAGAACTTGTGGGACAGGTCCGTGCCCACGACATACTGACGGCGGTAGAAATCGTTATATCCGGGCTGCCCGGTAAAAATGTCGCGGTCAATCCGCTTGCCGTCGGGTCCAGCGAACACCGTGCCGATCGCGGGCAGAGGCCTGTCTCTTATACACGCCGCCGTCGCGCTGCAATTGCGTGTACAGCGTCAGCGACGTCGCGGCGCTGGGCCGCCACGACAAGCTGGGCGCGATCAACAGGCGCCGGCTTTCCTTGTAGTCGGTCTGTTCATTGCCACCATTGGCCACCGCCGTTACGCGGTACAACAGCGAACCATCTTCGTTGGCGGGTCCGGTCAGGTCCAGGTTGCTTTCCACCCGGCCATAGCTGCCCACACCCATCCGCACTTCCCGTAGCCGCTCTTCGGACGGCCGTTTGGATACCAGATTGATCAAGCCGCCGGGCTGGTTTTGGCCATACAGCACCGACACCGGCCCCTTCAGCACTTCCACCCGTTCCAACAGATACGGATCAATCTGCAGCGCGCCGCCCAAGCTGCCCGCATACGGCAGATACGTACCGTCCAGGTACAGCGGCGCCGGGGCGAAGCCGCGCGAGTCGACCTCGTCGGCGATCATGTTGGCATCGGTGTAGCCGTTGACGTTGACACCCGGCGTGTAACGCAGCGCCTGGGCAACCGTGGTCGCCCCGCGCGTCGAGATTTCCGCCGCGGTCACCACATTCACCGTCTGGGGAATTTCCAGAATGGAGGCATCGGTCTTGGTTCCCGTGGCGCTACGCTTGGCTGCGACGCCCGGCACCGGCCCCCAAGCGTTTTCGGTTTGCCCCAGCACGCGGACGGGCTCCAGAACGGCGGCGCCCGGCACGGCAGGCGTGCGACGCAGCCGGTAGGCTCCGCTTTCCTCCGCTACCGCGTCCAGGCCCGTGCCCGCCAACAACGCCGCCAGCCCATCGCGCACGCCGTACGTGCCGCGCAATCCCGGGCTGTTCACATCGGCAACCATAGCCGGCTCCGCCCCCACCATCACGCCCGAACGGCGCCCGAACTCCAGCAACACTTGGCGCAACGATCCCGCCGCGATGCCGTATTGCTGCCTGGCATCCAACACCTGGGCGTGGGCGGGCTGGGCTGGCGCCAATGTGGACAGCAGCGCGCCGGCGGGCAGGCCGAATGCGATATGGCACAACCAGCGGCGCGCGGGCGACAGCGTTGTGGGCGTCGCGCGGCGACGGCGGGGATGATGCGGCATGAGGCGATCCTTGTGAACGTTAGCAATGGACAACCCTGCCCAATGAGGCGGCTGTCTCACTGTCTAATGCTCGAATCGCAAAATGGTGCCGGCCTGTTACAAAATAACCGTGCACTGCCGTCATGGCCCGACCGTCACCCAATACGCGGTGCGGCGATGCACCCGCACGGGCAGGATCCGTTCCATCAACCGCAGGACCTTGTCAGTGTCCTGCACCGGGAATGCGCCAGTAATCCGAAGATCGGCCACGGCGGGATCGCATCGCAAAAAGCCGCGCCGGTAGCGTCCGAGTTCCGCCAGGAAATCCTGCAATCGCCAATCGTCGGCGAACAGCATGCCGCTGGTCCAGGCGTCGGCATTGGCGGGGCTGGGTCGCACTGCGTCCACGCCGTCACGGTCGAACGCCGTTCGTTCCCCGCGGTTCAACCGCAGCTCCGTGCCGCTCGACCGCGTCTGGATACGCACGGCGCCCTCCAGCACGGCCACATGGGTCTGCGCTTCTTCACCCAGTTGGCGCACGGTAAAGCGCGTGCCGATCGGGCTGATGAAGCCACTGCGCGTCTCGACGATCATCGGCCTGCCCAAGGCGTCCTGGCCGGACTCGATATGGATCTCGCCCTCTACCAGAACGATGCGCCGCGCCCGGGCGTCGAAGCGCGTATCGACAGCGCTGCGGGTATTCAGCATCAGACGCGTGCCGTCCTCCAGCGTCAGCAGACGGCGTTCGCCAACGCCTGAACGGTAAGCAGCCGTCCACAACCGCCACGGCGCGGGTTCGCCCGTGGCCATTACAAGGCCCCCGGTGGCGGATACGCCAAGCAACGCGGCAAGCAATCGTCGACGCCCAGCCTGAGAGCGGCTTACCTGCTCGACCACCTGGCTTGCCGCCGCACTCGGTAGCTTGGCCGCGTGCTCCTCAAGCGTCTGTGCCATCGCCGCCACGCGCTGCCACGCCAGTTCATGATCGGGGTTCGCCGCCCGCCACGTTTGCCAGCGCGAAAGGTCGGCCGGCGTCGGGTCGCATTGCAGGCAGATCAGCCAGTCCGTTGCCGCCGCCACCACGGCGGGCCGGCTGCGCGGCAACGAGGACGTCGACAGGGAAGACATGCGCCGGGCCGCCTACGCGTACATCACGCTGAAACAGCGCTGCAGGGCTTTGGACATGGTCTTCTTCACGATATCCAGCGAGCAGCCCATACGATGTGCGACGTCCGGATACGAAAGCCCTTCCAGTTGCGCCAGCAGGAAGATGCCGCGGGTACGCGCATCCATGCCGTCCACCAGGCGGCAAAGTTCAACCAGCGTTTCAACCACGATCAGGCGCGACTCGACCGAGGGTTCGCATGGTTCGCCACGCGCGGCCAGCACGTCCAGATATGCGGCTTCAATGGCGCCGCGGCGATGGTGGCGAAACAACAGACGCTTGGCGACGGTGGTCAAATAGGCCCGGGGCTGCGCCAGGATGGGCTGCGAATCCACACCCATGATGCGTTCGAAGGTGTCGTGCGCCAGATCGGCCGCATGGTCCGAGCCGCCGAGGCGGCGCCTGAGGAAACCGAGCAGCCAGCGATGGTGTTCGACATACAGCGTCTGGATCGCGTCGTGCGCGGGGATGGCGGGAACGGGGTCGGACACGACGGGGGCTCGCTGCGTAGTTTTTGATAACAAGAATTAATCGCATTCTATTCGAGGTCGCCTCGCCCCGCTACTCGGCATTCCCCCGTTTGCAACACTCCCCGCCACGGGCTCAACGGAAAGCGTCGACCCCGCGCATCAGCGCCTGCGCCATTCTGGGCTGCCGCAGTTGCTCCAGCCACCATTGCAGCGCCCTGCCCTCATGCCCGCCCCGCCACGCCAAATACAGCAGATTCGGCTCGCGCGGCGTCTCGGTCTGCTTTTCCACCAATTCGCCGCGTGCAAGCAAAGAGGCCACACGGTGGCGTGGCACCCATCCCACGCCCAGGCCCTCGCGCTGCGCGAGGATCTTGGCGCGCATGCTGGGCACGGCAAGCACCGCTTGGCCGCCCACCCGGCCATAGCCGCGCGCGGACACGCCCCGCGACGTGTCCGCCACCACGATCGCACGGTGCTGCTGGATCTGGTCCTGGCGCAAGGGCGCTTTCGCCTTGGCCAGCGGGTGGCGGCGCGATACGGCGAATAGCCATTCCATTTCGCCCAGTGCCGCCCACTGCAGATTCGGTATGGACTGGGGTTCGTTCGTGGCCCCCACGATCAGGTCGGCCCGGCCTTCCCGCAGCGCTTCCCAGGTACCACCCAGCACCTCGTGCGTGAACCGCAGCGTCACGCCGGAATCCAGCCCGTCGAACGCCTGGATCAAGGGCGACATCAATTCGAATTCTAGGATCTCGTCGCTGACGATATGCAGCCGGTCCTCCCAGCCACTGGCCACCTGCTTGACGCGTTGGGTCAGGCGCGACACGTCAAGCATTACCCGGGCGGCCTCGTCCGCCAGCAACCGACCTGCCGGCGTCAATTGCAAGCGGTACCGGCGGCGGTCGAACAACAGCGCGTCGAACCGTTCTTCCAGTTGCCGCGCCGCGTGCGATACCGAGGATGGCGCGCGCCCCAGTTTCACCGCCGCGCGCGACAGGCTGCCGCTGTCGCGTATGGCTTCCAGCAGCGCCAGCTCATTGACCGTCAACATGTGCGATTCCTTCGAACGTGTTCGTTCAAAAGATCGTACGACAAAGGGCTGCCTTCGGCGCACTATGGCTACACCTTATCGAACGACTCCCAAGGAGATCACCATGAACCGTTTTGAACAGAAGACCGTTTTGGTCACCGGCGGCACGAGCGGCATCGGCTTGGCGGCCGCCCAGGCTTTCGCGGCGGAAGGCGCCCGCGTCATCATCACCGGACGCGACGCCGCCACCCTGGAAACCGCACGCGCCACCCTGGGCGCGGGGGGGGGGGG
>NZ_JBHFII010000023.1:35191-55831 GCF_057334215.1 Achromobacter maghribensis
CCCGCGCCACCCTGGGCGCGCGCGCCGTGGCCATCCAGAACACAGCCGGCGCAGCGGGCGCGGCTGCGGGCTTGGCCGGCGCGCTACAAACCGCGGGCATCCGCTTGGACGCGGTCTTCATAAATGCCGGCATTGCCAAGTTCGCCACCCTGGCCGAGGCCACCGAGGATCTTTGGGACCAAACCTTCAATACCAACATCAAAGGCGTGTTCTTCCAGTTGCAGGCATTGGTCCCGCTGTTGAACCCGGGCGCCTCTATCGTGCTGAACGGATCGATCAACGCCCACATCGGCATGCCGGCGTCGTCAATCTACTCCGCCAGCAAGGCCGCGCTGATCTCATTGGCCAAGACCTTGTCGGCCGAATTGCTGCCGCGCGGCATCCGCGTGAATGTGGTCAGCCCGGGCCCGATCTCGACCCCGATCTACGACAAACTCGGCCTGGACGCCGAGACCCTGGAAAAGACCGCGGCGGGCATCCAGGCGCAGGTCCCGCTGGGCCGCTTCGGCACACCGCAAGAACTGGCGGCCACCGTGCTGCACCTGGCCGCGCCGGAATCCGCCTTTATCGTCGGCACCGAGATCGTCGTGGACGGCGGAATGAGCCAGCTCTGACGACGATGCGGCTAGGCCCCGATCGAACGCAATGCGCGCTTGCAGATGCGTTCGGTCGCGGCGGAAGTTTCAGCGGCCAGCCAGCGCGCGCACACGGCGCGCACCCATGCCGGCTGATCCTTGCTGGCGTCGTTCAACCAGTTGGCCACCGAATCCTGCACATAGGCCGCCGGATCGGCGCGCAACGGATCCAGTAGCGGCAACGCAATAGCCGGGTCCGACTTCAACGCCGCGATATGGGCGCACCAGACCCCGCGCGGACGTAGCGATTCGCTGGCGAAGCGGCGCACGCGCTCGGAGGGATCCCGCGTCCAGGGCCGTAACGCTTGCACCGACGCTTCCAGTTCGTCGGCCAAACGCGGCCGCACCGCCAGCCACGCCCACTCGCGCACGCCGAAATGGGCGTCGTCGGCCAAGGGGCGGATACGGTCCAGCCGCGCTTGCAATGGCAGGTCCGGCTGCGCGCCCACCACGAAGCAGGCCCAGCCGCGCACGGTGTCGGAGCCGTGCGCCATCAATGTCGCGTCGGCATCCCGGCCCAGGTGGGCGCTCAGGATGCGGGCGGCCGCCACCATGCGTTTGGAAATGCCGGTGGCTGCCTGCGCGCGCATCTGCGCGATGGCGTCGGCGCCCACTTGCGGGACTACCGCCTGCATCAACGCCGCAAAGTCCACCGCCAGGCATTCGGTCAGCGTGGTGGCGGGCGCCCCCGCGTTCAACTGCGCCAGCCTGGCTTGCCCGATGTCCTTGACGCCCCGACCAGCGGCTGTCGCGGCGGGCGATGCGGTCCGGGTCATTGCGCCCCCTTCCTAAACGCCGCGCGGCCGGTGTCGGTGCCATGCCACACCCGCGCCAACAGGTCGCTCAGCTGCGCCTTGTCGGCCGCGTCCAGCCCGCCAAACAACGAACCGATCCAGTCCGTATGCTCCTTGAACAGCTTGGCTGCCGCCGACTTGCCCTTGGCGGTCAGCGTTACCAGGACCATGCGGCGATCCCCGCGGCCGGGTTCGCGCCGCACAAAGCCGTCGCGCTCCAGTCCGGCGACCAGGCCGGTGATGGTCGCGCGCGTCACGCCCGCCCCGTCCGCAAGCTGATGCGGCGACAGTCCTCCGGCCTGCTCGTGCAGCAGGAACAGCACCACGAACTTCCCTTCCGACAACTGCTTCGGCGCCAGGCGGGCCGCGCAATCGCGGTCGATGGCGTTGGCCAGCGACAGCAATTGGAAACACAGGCCGATGTCGTCGGCCGAGGCCAACCCGCGCCGCGCCGCTTCGTCGAGCAGCGCGTGGTGTTTAGGTTCAAGCATGGGCGGTGTTCGCATGACGTCGGGCATGGCCGATCTTTCTTTTCCTGGGTTCATTGGCATATAGTAAGGCGCCTAATTATTAAAACGCAAACCGCAGCACGTACCGGTATCATCGGCAGTCGCTCACCATCCGTTCCGCCCATGCCCCGCCCCGCCGGCGGATCTGCCCTATCATTCTGACCCCTTCTCCTTTCACGGAACCGACCCGCATGTCCGACACCGCCCAGCCCTTCGACGTCCAAGCCTTCATCGCCCAAAGTGTGGAGGGCATGCGTGCCGCCACCAGCGCGCATTGCGCCACCTGGCATCTGGACGACGCCGAGCAATGGTCGGTGGACATGGATAGCGCCAGCATCGTCTTCCAACTGCCCGGCGGCATCACCGCGACGGCGCCGGTGCAGATCATCGGCACGTCCAACAGCGCCGACGGCAGCTTTCTGTGGGGCTGGGACCATCCCTCCGTGCCCGCCGAACTGTCCGAACACGCGCAACTGGCGCTGGCGTTCGGACGCGCGCACGGTCTTGCCGCCTATACCCACCGCAAAGTCCAATGCGACGACGCCCAAGCCTGGGAATTCGCGGCCGTGGCGATGCGCCTGGGCGACGCCAGCGGCACGTATCGGGCTCAGGCGTCCGAGACCGCGCAGGTATGGATGACATTCGGGCAAGTCACGTTGTCCGCCGCATCAGGCCAATCCCAAGGCTGACCGCGCCATGATCCGTTTCCATCTGCCCCGTTCGCCTCTTGCCGCGATGGCGTTGGCGCTTCTTGCGCATGCCGGCAACCCGGCCCATGCGGCCCCGCGCGTCGTCTACACGGGAACGCTGCAAGGCGCGGGCGATGTGGTGATGGAACTGGACAGCAAGCCGGCGGACAACGGCATGCTGACCGGCCGCTACTTCTATCCGAAGCACGGTGTCGACATTCCGCTGAAAGGCACGCCGCAGGCGCTGATTGAACCGAAGACCTTCCAGGCGTTGGCCGACGCCGGCACAGACCCGGAGTCGGACGAACCGGCTGCGATTGCCGCCGCCACCTGGCAGGGCAAACGCGACGCCGGCGGCTACCAAGGCCGTTGGACCGACGCCCGCACCGGCAAGCAGCGCAGCTTCACCTTGCGCCGCGTGGCCGAATACGATCCCGACGCGTCCGCGCCCGGCAGCGTGCAGGCCGTCACCACGGCGATCAGCGGCGGCGTGGGCAGCGGCATCGACGCGAATGTCGGCATCAATGACCGCACGGCCCCCTACGAAACCTTGAAACTCGCCGGCCATGCCGTGCCTGTCGGAAAAGACAGTGGCGATGGCGCAGTCGCCTACCGAATGTGGCGCGACCCGCGGACGAAATTCACCTACCCGCGGCTAAGCCGGCACCCCGACCCGCAAGTCCTCGACCGCGTGAACGGACTGCTTGAACAGCGCCACTGGCAAATGAACCTGGCGGCGCTGGCCTGCATGGCATCGGCCTACACCGACGGCAACCCGGCGGCCGGCACGCTGGGCAGCTACGACGATGAAGCCGTTACCGTCCAATGGCTGTCCAAGGCGTTGATGACGGTGACGGAATCCGGCAGCCTGTACTGCGGTGGCGCGCATCCCGACAACCATTTCGAGCCCTACACCTTCGACCTGCTGCGTGGCGAATACCTGGACTGGAACCGCATCTTTGACGCCTACGTGCCCGGCGCAGACGGCTGGCGCAAGGAAAGCCCCACCCTGCTGGCGTTGATGGAAAAAGCCCGCGCGCCGCTGCCCGCCGCGAATACCAAGGGCGCCACGGAAGACGATTCCCTGGAAAGCTGCTCGGACGTGTGGCCCAGCTATCTGGCCCTGGGCACGGAATCGCCCGGGGTGCTGACCTTGTCGATTTCCGGCATCGGCCATGCGATGGGCGTCTGCCTGGGCACGCATGCGACCGTGCCGTTCAAGGACCTGGCGCCTTATCTGACACCGGGCGGCCAGGCGTACCTGGTCACCGAGTAACGGAACCTACCGATACAGCACCGTCGGCAGCCACATCCCGATCCCCGGGAACATGTAGAGCAGGAAGATGGCCACCACCTGGATCCCCATGAACGGCATCATGCCCAGGAAGATCTGGTTCAGGGTCACATGCGGCGGCGACACGCCTTTCAGGTAGAACGCGGACATGGCCACGGGCGGCGACAGGAACGCGGTTTGCAGGTTCAGCGCCACCAGCAGGCCGAAAAACAGCGGGTCGATGCCGAACGCGTTCAAGAGCGGCACGAAGATCGGCATGAAGATCACGATGATCTCGGTCCATTCCAGCGGCCAGCCCAACAGAAAGATGATGGCCTGCGCCAACAACAGGAACTGGATGGGCGTGAGGCCCAGCGACAGCACCCAGTCTTCGATGATGCGCTGGCCTCCCAGCAAGGCGAATGCGGCCGAGAAGATCGACGACCCCACGAAAAGCCAACACACCATCGCGCTGGTCTTGGCGGTCAGGAACACCGATTCCCGCAGTACCGGCAGATTCAGGCGCCGATACGCCAGCGCCAGCAGCGCCCCGCCCATGGCGCCCATGGCCGCCGCCTCGCTGGGCGTGGCCAGGCCAAAGGCGATGGACCCCAGCACCGCCGCGATCATGACCGCCAGCGGAAAGAACGACGACATCAGCATCTTGAAGATTTCCAGCCGCGCCCAGGTCAGCGCCGCATAGAACACCACCAGCATCACCGCGCACACCGCGACGAATATCCAGAACCCGTTTGGGGTCGGGACGGATTCGGCAGCGGCGGCAGCAGGCGGGACAGCAACGGCGGCGCCAGGGGCCGGGCCCGATGCCTCCGGGGTGCCCGGCGGTTCGGACAGGCCCGTTGCCCCGGCGTCCGAAGACGGCGGTTCGGCCAATTCGCCCGAGGGCGGCTCCGCCAGGCCACCGGCGTCCGGCTCGCTCAAGCCCCCGCCCGTATCGAAACCGCCCGACCCAAGGCGCAGTTCCGCAGGGATCTCGTATTCCACCTGCGGCCGTGTCACGCCATGGTGCACCACCGCCACCAGTAGCAGCGTCACGGCCAGCGGCGCAAGCGCCGTCGCCATGTTGCGCAACAGGAAGCCAGCAGACACATCACGGTTGCGGCGGCCCTTGAACAGGGCGGCCACCATGCCCGACAACGCCCGCGTGTAGCCCGCCGCGGCCAGCGCCCGGGTCTCCGGCGGCAGCGGCACGCCGCGCTCGCCCACCGGCAACGGCGGCGCCATGTCGGGGCGCAGCTTGGCCACCAGGATCACGTAGAGCATGTATAGCCCCGCCAGCATGATCCCCGGAAACAGCGCGCCCGCATACAGTTGCACCACCGACACGCCCGTCGTCGCGCCATAGACGATCAACATCACCGACGGCGGCAGCAGGATGCCCAGGCAGCCGCCCGCCGTGATCGCGCCCGCCGTCAGCCGCACGCTGTAGCCCGCCTTCAGCATCGCGGGCATCGCCAGCAGTCCCATCAGCGTCACCACCGCCCCGACGATGCCGGTCGCCGTGGCGAAGATCGCGCAGGTGGCCAGCGTGGCCACCGCCAGCGCGCCGGGCAGGCGCGCCAGCGCCAGATGCATCGACCGGAACAGTTTTTCGATCAGGTTGGCCCGTTCGACCAGATACCCCATGAAGACGAACAGCGGGATCGAGATCAGGGAATCGTTGGTCATCGTGGCATACGTGCGCTGCACCATCAGGTCCAGCGTCTGACCGATGGACCGCCCCGCGTCCGCGCTCTGCATGTAGTACGCCAGGAAGGTGAATAGCACCCCCATGCCCATCAGCGTGAACGCCGTCGGAAACCCCAGCATGATCGCCACCACGATCAGCGCCAGCATCAACAGGCCGATGTGCCCCGTGGTGAGATCGCCCCACGGGGTCAGGAAAGCGATCATCAGCAGCACGATTCCGATGCACGACAGGCCAAACCACAACGCCTTGTGGATTTTCATCAGTGCGGCTCCCGGGGCGTCGTCACGTAGCGGTCCAATTGGGCGATGTCTTCGTCCTTCACGTGGACCATCTTCTTTAGCTTGTCCACGTCGACTTCCTCGACGTCCTCTTCGCGCGACGGCCAGGCGCCGTGCCGCAGGCACAGCACGCAGCGCAGCACTTCGGCCACGCCCTGCAGCAACAGGACGGCGCCGGCCACGGGAATGAATGCCTTGAAGGGATAGATGGGCGGTCCGTCGGCCATCAGCGACGAATGTTCGCCGATGGCGATGGAGTAGCTGGCGTAGTACCAGCCCGCCCACACCAGCGCGATGACGCCAGGGAAAAAGAACACGATGAACAGGGTCAGGTCCAGGCCCGCCTGCACTCGCGGCGGCAGAAAGCCATAGAGGATGTCGCCGCGCACGTGCCCGTTCTTGGCCAACGTGTACGCCCCGGCCATCATGAACAAGATGCCGTAATACATCATCTGCATATCGAACGCCCAGGCGCTGGGCTGGTTCCACACATAGCGCGCCGCCACTTCCCAGCACACATGCAGGGCCAGCACGACGATCAACCAGGCGAACGTCTGCCCGACGAAAGTGGAAATGCGGTCAATCAAGCGTATGAGTCGGATCATCGGGCACCCAGGACAAGACGCATGGCGCTAAGGCGCACACGCCGCCCGCTTGGCCCGGGAGGACCCTGCGGGCGGCCAGACAGACGGGCGTCAGGCCGGTTTGGTGCTGCGCGAGAAGTAGTGGTTGTAGGCCATGCGGTAGTTCACCGACACGTCCCCATGCCAACGCCCCACCCGTTCGGCGAATGCGCGCTGCGAGTCCAGCACCTTCTTGAACAGCGGATTCTCGGCCGACCGTTTGGCGATCATCTCGTCCCAGATCTTCAACTGCGCCTGCAGGATCGCGTCAGGCGTCTTGTAGAACTTGACGTTGTGGTCCTTCTGCAGCTTGATGTAGTCCTGCGAATAGCGGTTGGCCGCTTTCCACGACATGTCCGCGCTGCAGGCCTGGGCCGCGTAGCTCAGGACGTGCTTCAAGTGCGGCGGCAAGGAGTCGTACTTGCCCTTGTTGAACAGCACTTCGAATTGCTCGGCGCTCTGGTGGAAGCTCTGCAGCATGCAGATCTTGGACACGTCCTGGAAACCCAGCGCAAGGTCGGACGATGCGTTGTTGAACTCGGCGCCATCCAGCAGGCCGCGGTCAAGCGCCGGCACGATCTCGCCGCCTGGCAAGGCGTTCACCGCCGCACCCATGGCCGTGTACATGTCGATTGCCAGCCCCACGGTGCGGAACTTCACGCCCTTCACGTCCTCGACCTTGGTCACGGGCCGCTTGAACCAGCCAAAGGGTTGAGTCGGCATCGGCCCATACATCAGCGACACCACGTTCACGCCCATCGCCTTCTGGATCTCGACCAGCAGTTCCTTGCCACCGCCGTATTCGTGCCACGCCAGCAGCATATTGGCATCCATGCCGAAGGAAGGCCCCGATCCCCACAGCGCCACGGCCGTGTTCTTTCCGTACCAGTAGGCCACCACCCCGTGGCCGCCGTCCAGCGTGCCGGCCGACACGGCGTCCAGCAGATCGAACGCCTTCACGACCGCGCCGGCAGGCAGCACTTCGATCTTCAACTGGCCGCCGGCCATGTCGTTGACCTTCTGGGCATAGTCACGCGCGAACTCGTGGAAGATGTCCGTGGCGGGCCACGTGCTTTGGAACCTGAGGGAAACAGGCGCGTTCTGCGCCCGGGTAACGGCGGGAAATCCCAATGCGGCGGCGCCCGCGGCGGCAGCGCCGGAAATGAACTTGCGGCGGGGTTTCGTGGGTTGTTGCATGGCTTGTTGTCTCCTTGGTGGACTACATGGAACAGCTTGTAGTGACTGCACCTGCATGGACACGAGAGAAACGCCTGCTGCGAGCTTCCCGGTGCCGGGACTGCGACCGCTTTGCAACTTTGAGCTGATTAGACCTTTCCGCCTAAGCGCTGACAATCAGCTTGTTGTCAGGAATTACCCTAGACCGCCGGATTAGGCCTTTGGTCTACCCGGCCGTGGCGCGCGCCAGCAATGACTGAAGCAATTCGCCTTGGCGGATGATTTCCGGTTCGTCCAGCCCGCTGTAGCCAATCACCAGGCCCGCAGGCAGGTCCACGCGCCGGCAATAGTCCGCGACCGGCTGCAACGCCAGGCCCCTTTCCCGCGCCCGGTCCCGCAACGCGTGCGCATCCTGCCCAGGCGGCAGCCACCACACCAGATGAAACCCGGCGTGCTCGCCGCTGGTTCGCACGGGTTCACCGCCCGCCGCCTGCGCCAGCAACCGCATCACCACGTCGCGCCGTTGGGCATACACCGCCCGCGCCTTGCGGACGTGGCGCGCAAAGCTGCCGTCTTCCAGAAAGCCCGCCAGCGTCATCTGTTCGATCATGCTGTTGGACCGCCCCGTGGTGTGGCGTGCCCGGGAAAATGCCGAGACCCATCGTTTCGGCACCACCGCATACCCGATCCGCAGCGCATTGAACATCGTCTTGTTGAAGCTGCCGCAATGGATGACCCGGTCCGCCGTATCCAGGCTTTTCAACGCCGCCAGCGGCGCGCTGTCGTAGTTGAATTCGCTGTCGTAATCGTCCTCGATGATCCAGCAATCCGCTTGTTTTGCCCACGCCAGCAGTTCCAGGCGGCGCGAGACCGGCATCGTGACCCCCGTGGGCGACTGATGCGCGGGCGTGACATGCACCAGCTTCACGCCGCGGTGACGACGCGCGCGCGCCACCGAAAAGCCGTGTTCGTCGATGGCGATGGGAACGACTCGCGAGGTGAACTGGCTGAACAGCGGCATGGCGTTCAAATAGCCCGGGTCTTCCACCAGCACCTTGTCCTGCCGCGACAGCAGAATGCGCGCGCTCAGGTCCAGCCCGTCCCGGATGCCGGTCAGAATAACGACCTGGTCCGCGTGGCACGAGATGCCGCGGGCCGTGCCCAGATAGCGCGCGATCTGTTCGCGCAACGGCAGCCAGCCTTGCGATTCTTCGTTGGCCAACTGGTCTGGCGTCACGCGCTGCGCGCTGGTCATCAAGCCCTTGCGCCATGTGGCCATGGGAAACAGCGACGCGTCGGCGGTTCGGGCGGCAAAGAGCGGTTCGGGCCCGGGCGCAGCCTGTGAGGTATCGGCGCACACGGGCTGCGCGGGTCGCTTGGACTCCGACGCGGCATGGCCGCCGGCATCGCCCGGCAAGCCTCGGCGGAAGAAGTTGTCCGGGATGATCGCCGACACATAGGTGCCGGAGCCGACGGCGCCTGTCGTATAGCCTTCACCGCGCAGTTGGTCGTAGGCCGCCTCGACGGTCGAGCGCGACACGCGCCAACGCTGCGACAGGCTGCGCGTGGACGGCAGCCGCGCGCCAGAGGCCAACGCCCCTTTCAAGATCCGCTCCTGAATCTGCCGATACACCCAAGATTGCTTCGATTCGCCCTCGCGAGGCGACTCTTGCGGCAAGTCCAGGCTGGATTCCAATTTCTTCCGGCTTGAAAGTGGCTTGTTCATTTTTACGAATATCGCCCTATTGGATAAGCCATTCTATCGATAAATTCAGGTCTGGATTTCTCTTTGCCACCCTCCACCCCGGACCCGCCATGCCCCCGTCCTACAAGATCTCTCTGCCTTCCGGCCAATTCGCCACCGACGGCCAGACGCCCCTCCTGGATGCCGCGCTGGCCGTCGGCGCGCCGGTCCCGTTTTCCTGTCAGCGCGGAGAGTGCGGCGCTTGCCGGGCGCAGGTGCTGGCGGGACGCTACACGCGCATCGCCCCGCCAAACGAGTCTTCCTATGTGCCGGCAGCCGATGAATTGCTGATGTGCCAATGCCGCGCGGCCAGCGACATGACGCTGCGCTTTCCGCATTGGACCGCCCCCGCCAGCACGCCGCGGCGCCGGCACGCAAGCGTGGTCTCGCGCCGGCCCTTGACGCCGGCGGTGACCGAACTGATCCTCGACATCCAGGGCGTCGAGCCCTTTGACTACCAGCCCGGGCAGCATGTGCGCGTGCACCTTGCGGACGGCAGCCACCGCTGCTTTTCGATTGCGAATGTGCCCGGCGCCGCCGGCCCGCAACGGCTGGCGTTCCACATCCGGCGCACCCCCGCCGGCACGTTCACCGGTCAGATCCTGCCTGCGCTGATGCCCGGCGACGCCTTGTCGCTGGACGGGCCGCACGGCGCCTGCGTCTGGCCCGCCACGTCACCCGCCGGCATCGACCATCTGGTGCTGCTGGCAACCGGCACGGGCTTTGCGGGCGTGTTCCCGATCCTGATGGCCGCCCTGGACAGCCGAAGCCTGCAAAGCGTGACGCTCTATTGGGGCGGACGCAAGCCCGAGGATTGCTACGCCAGCGGCCTGCTGGATGCGCTGCAAGGAAAAGACGGCGTGTTGCGGTGGCATCCCGTCACCGCCCAAGCCCCCGGCCGCCATGTGCAGGACGTTGCGGCGCAAGCCGGGCATGACTGGGCACGCACGATGGTCTACGCCTGCGGCAATGGCGCCATGGTCCGGGCAGCGCAGGCACGGTTGCGCGCGGCGGGCCTGCCGGAAGGTCGATTCCATTCCGAAGCGTTCTTGCCTGCCGACGACTCTCGCCCGAGCCAGACGCCGCGCCAGCCGCCGCACCCTTGGGAACGCGTCGGCGAAAGATTCACGCTGAACGGCATCCTGCAGGCCCGCCAGCGTTCGATGGCGGCCGTGCACGAGATTGCCGCCCTGATAACGCCCGGCATCACCACCGGCGATGCCATCGCCTTGGCCGACCAGCATTTGCGCCGCATGGGCGCGTCGCACAACTGGCATCCCACCTACGTGAGGTTCGGCGCCGACTCGCAGTCGCCTGCCGTGCAGCCCACCGACCGCCGCCGCACGCTGGGCGAAGACGACATCTTCGTCGTGGACATCGGCCCCGTCTGGGACGGCTACGAAGGCGACTACGGCGACACCTTCGTCACCGGGGCCGACGCCGACCGGCAGCGCTGCGCCCAAGCGGCCCGCGACGTCTTCCAGCGCGCGCGCCTGGCCTGGCTGGACGGTCTGACCGGGCAAGCGCTATATGACCTGGCCGATGTCTACGCCCACGAATACGGCTGCGCGCTGGTGCACGATATCGCGGGGCACCGGGTGTCGGATTTTCCGCATGCGCTATACGGCAAGCACCGGTTGGCGAATGCCGATTTCGTGCCCGGCGACGGCATCTGGGTGCTGGAAATCCAGGTGCGCGACCTGCGCTTGCCCTTCGGCGCGTTCTACGAGGATGTGCTGCTGCGTCCGCTCACGGCCTGAACGGCCAGGCCGGCTGCGCGCGCATGGCCCGTGGCCGCACGAGCGTGGCGCTACGGCTTGGCCTGGCCTTCCACCCAATGCTGGTTTGCCAGCTTGGGGTCGGGAAACGGCAATGTCAGGTTGGTGGGCGGCGACGCCACCCACTTGCCGCCGTCCTGGTAGAAATCCATCGGCGCTTCCGAGCGGCCCGCCGGCATCAGCAGCATCGTGGTGCAGGACACGCGCCCCTTGTGCGACGGATTGGGCGCGGGCAGGCAGGTGCCGATGGCCAGTTGAGACTGCTTCATGCCGGGCAGATCGTCGCCCAGCAGCGTGACCACGGCGGCGTGCGCCTGCTCCGGTGTCGGGATGACCAGCGGCTCGGCGTGCGCCGCAAAGCCGATGACGGCCATTCCGAAAATGCCAAATGGAGCAAGCTTCATGCGTTTCCCAGTGAGAGGTCCAGGGCCAGGCCCTTGGGGCCTGCTAAAACAAACCCCTGATCCCTCTCGATTCTACCCGGGCCGCCGCACCGCCCTGACCTTGCCGCTATTGCCGCCACCGCAAAAAAAGCGGTCCGCCCCATCCGACTCCAGGCCCGACACGCCCATCCCCGCAGGCATCTCGACGCTTTCCAGGACGTCGCCCGTCGCGGGCTCCAGGCGCCGCAGTTCGCTCGCGTCGTTCTCCCAGGTGCCGTGCCAAAGCTGGCCGTCCACCCACGTGACGCCAGTGACAAAGCGGTCCGAATCAATCGTGCGCAGCACGCGGCCGGTCTCGGGATCCACCTGATGGATCTTGCGCTGCGGGTACTGGCCCACCCACAGCGAGCCTTCGGCCCAGGCCATGCCGGAATCGCCGCCACCGCCCGGGGCCGGGATCGTCGCCAGCACGCGGCCGCTCTTGGGGTCCAGCTTTTGAATGCGCCCGTCGGCGATTTGATAGAGGTGCTTGCCGTCGAAGGCCGTGCCGGCGCTGGCCGCGACGTCCAGCGCGCGCGCCGTGACGCCGGTGGCGGGATCCAGCGAGACAAGTTTTTCTCCCACGGCCATCCACACCTGATCGCCATCGAACGTGACGCCGTGCACGTTGTCGACGCCGGGGAACGGGCCGTATTCACGGAGGATCTGGGCTTGGGTTCGTTTCATGATTGCATCCTGGTTAGTAGGAGACTTCATGCTACTGATCGGACAACAACGCAGGGAGTAACAAGCTTGTCGTGAAACCCGGCACCGGCGGCGTCATCCAGCGGCGCGCCCGCCCGTGCCCCAACGGCTGCGCCTGCCCGGCCGCCGCCAACGCATCCAGCGCCCGCTGCACCGTGCGCTGGCTGGCCCCCAGCGCCAGCGCCAAGGCGGAACTCGACCACGCCAGCCCATCGGCCAAACAGGCCAGCACGGCGGCCTGATCGCGGTCCGCCACATCCACCGGGCGGGCCAGCACGACCACCTCGGGCGCGCCCTCCGGCCGCAAGACAAAGCCGTGCTTCGTCGCATGGACGCCGGCCAAGGGGCGCATCGCCGCGCGCAAACGCCCGATTTCCACGCGCAGGCGTACACGGTGTGACTCGTCCTGGAAGCCGGTCCGAAAGGCCTGGGCGATCAGCAGTTCGCGCGACACATCCCGCGGCCATGCCTCGGCCAGCATCCGCGCCAGCGCGAACAGAACGGGGCGGCTGGCCAGCGACACCATTTTGCCCTCGCGCCGCAAGACGTTGCGGCACGCGTCGATGATGAACGCCGCTGACGCCATCAGCGCTTCGACCTCGCCCAGCGGCATGTCGTGGACCCCGCCCTGCGACACCCGGCGGCCGGCCGGTGCATGCAACGCCCGGAACGTCTGGTCCACTTCCGCCAATAACGCCGGAATGCCAGCCTGCCGCGCCGCGCCCGCGGCACGCGCCAATGCCACGCTTGCGGCCGACGCCTGGACCCGGCGCAACGCAATGCCGGCCCGGATCAATTCATGGATTGCCCGTGATGCCGCAGGCAGGCCCGTCGCATCCACGCCGTCCAAGATCTGGCCGGCGTCATCGGGCCGTCCGACCAGCAGTTGCCGACGCGCCTGAAGCTGCGCGGCATGCGCGGCATTGACCGTGTCGCCCTGCGCCAGCAGCGTCGCGCGGGCGGCGGCCAACGACTTTTCGGGCCAGGCCAGGTCGCGCGAGGCCAGCGCCACCTCGGCCTCGGCCACCACGCAGCGGGCGCGGGCGATGACGTCCTGCGCGCCGAAGGCTTTCGTCGCGCGGCGCAATAGCGCCTTGGCCCGTGCAAAATCCCCCAGTTGCGCCATCGCGATCCCGCGCAACGCCAGTGCCGGCGCGTCATCGCGCAACGCAACGTGGTTCAGCGCGCTGATCGGATCACCCGCCGCCAACGCGCGTGACGCGTTCAAGATCAGAATATCCATCGGGATGCCGCCATGCGCTCGCTCCTGCTGGCCCGGGCCTGGAAACTAATCTACCACCGCGGGCCTCGCCGGCGCCCGCCCGACCCGTCACACTGTTGCACCCTGGCGATGATGCGACCCCGTTTCTTAACGGGCGCCTGCCGCCGCGCCCCCTTTCCCCTCGCGCCACCGTGTAAACTCCCCCCTTTTTGACTCTGGTGGTATGTTGCAAGCCCCACAGCGCACAGGTTTAAGCGGCCCGACGCTCATTCGCTTGCTGACTCGCCTGACGGATGTCGACGTTCCGGAATCCAGGCAATCGCTTTCTGACCATCTGAGCCAATGGCTCGGCTGGACGGACGCGATCGCGCTGTCCGCGGCCTTGAATACCCGCCCGCCGGTGATCGCTCCCGGCGCGCGGACGTTCAGCAGTGCCGAGGAACGCGAGTGCCAGCGCGTCCGGACCACGCTGGCGGACGCCATTGCCAGCGACACGGCGGCCACGGCCGCCAAACGGCCTCTTCCCGGACAAGCCTCGGCCAAAAAGCCTGCGGCCATCGCGGAAGCCGAAGCGGATTACTCGAATTTCCGGCAGCGTTATCAGTCGTTGCAGCACACGATGGAGACCAGCGTGGGCAATCTGCGTAGTCGCCTGCGCGGGATGGTCGCGGCCAAAAACGGCGAGATGACGCGTCTGGCGGTGGTGGATGCCATCATGGACCGCGCCCTGCTGCCCAAGGAGCGCGCCCTGTTGGGCGTCATCCCGAAGCTGCTTGCCGGCCATTTTGAACGGCTGCGCTTGGCCGAAGCGGCGGACGCCGCCGAAGCCACGGACGCGCCGATAACACCCGGCGCATGGCTGGACGTGTTCCGCAAGGATATGCGGAGCGTCCTGCTTGCCGAATTGGATGTTCGTTTACAACCGGTCGAGGGGCTGCTTGCCGCCCTTCGCGCCAGCTAACCGGGACACTATGTCCAAGTATCTGATCAATTTCGTGGTTTTCCTGGCCGGTCTGGCCGTCGTGGGCTGGATCGGCGCGGGCTATGCGGGCACCAACCCGCTGGCGCTGGCCGTGACGCTACTGATCGGCGTCTGCTATCTGGCGGGCACGCTGGAGCTGCTGCGCTACCAGCAAGCCACCGCCAGCCTGACGCGATCGGCCACCGGCCTGTCGGAAGCGCCGGCCAGCCTGGGCTCCTGGCTGGATCAGTTGCATCCCAGCCTGCGCAACGCCGCGCGGCTGCGGGTGGAAGGCGAGCGAGTCGGCCTGCCTGGTCCGGCGCTCACGCCTTATCTGGTGGGCCTGTTGGTATTGCTGGGCATGCTGGGCACGTTCCTGGGCATGGTCGTGACCCTGCGCGGCACCGGCATGGCGCTGGAAAGCGCCACCGACCTGGGCGCCATCCGCGCGTCGTTGGCCGCGCCGGTCAAGGGACTGGGTTTCGCGTTCGGCACGTCCATCGCCGGCGTAGCGACCTCCGCCATGCTGGGCCTGCTGGCCGCGCTGTGCCGCCGCGAACGCGTGCAGGCCGCGCAACTGCTGGACACGAAGATCGCAACCACGCTGCGGGTGTACTCGCAAAGCTATCAGCGCGAAGAATCCTTCAAGCTGCTGCAACGGCAGGCCGAAGTGATGCAACGGCAGGCCGACGCCATGCCCACGCTGGTCGATCGGTTGCAATCCCTGATGCAAAACATGGAAAAGCAGACGCACGCCATCAACGAGCGGCAACTGGCCAGCCAGGACGTGTTCCAGGGCAAGGCCGAAGCGGCGTACGCCCGGTTGGCCGCCGTGATGGAACAGTCCATGAAGGAAGGCGTGGCGGAAAGCGCGCGCTCCGCCGGCGTGGCCTTGCAGCCCGTGGTGCAGGCCACGATGGAAAGCCTGTCACGCGAAACCGCCAGCCTGCAAGACACGGTCACTCAGGCCGTGCAGCAGCAGTTGGCCAGCCTGACCTCGGGTTTCCAGGCATCCACCGCCACCGTTGCCGACATCTGGAGCCAGGCCCTGGCCGGTCAGCAGCGCGCAAGCGAGACGCTGGCCCAGGACCTTCGCGCGTCGCTGGACCGCTTTGCGCAGACCTTTGAACAACGCTCGTCCGCCCTGCTGGACGGCGTCTCCGCGCGGCTGGAAGCCTCGTCGGGCGACATGTCCGACGCCTGGGCGTCCGCGCTGTCGCGGCAAGAGCGGGTCAGTGAAAAGCTGGCGGGCGACAACCTGCAAGCCCTGACCGCAGCCGCCGCCAGTTTCGAGCAGCACTCCGCCTCGCTGCTGCGCACCTTGAACCAATCGCACTCGCTGCTGCAATCCGAGCTGGCATCGCGCGACCAGCAACGCCTGGCCGCATGGACCGAAACGCTGGGCGCGATGGGCGCCACCCTGCGCCAGGAATGGCAGCAGTCCGGCGCGCAAGCCGCCGACCGCCAGCAGGCCATCAGCGACGCGCTGGCGCAGGCCGTGCGCGACATCAACGCTCAGGCCGCCACGCAAGCCAGCCTGCTGGAAGGCGTGTCGGCGCGCATGGAAGCCGCCGCGAACAACGTGTCCCACCGCTGGGAAGCCGCGCTTTCCCGCCAGGAACAGGTCGGCGAAAAACTCGCCACGGACAACCAGCAAGCCCTGACGACCGCCGCCGCCGCGTTCGAGCAGCATTCGGCGTCGCTGCTGCGCACCCTGGAGCAATCGCACGCCGACCTGCAGGCCGCCCTGGCTGCCAAGGACCACGAACGCCTGGCCGCCTGGTCGGATGCGCTTGCCCGCACTGCCCGCGATGTCACGTCCCAGACCGAAGCCCAGGCTCTGCTGCTTGAAAGCGTGTCCACCCGCCTGGAAACGGCGGCCACCCGCGTGTCCGACCAATGGAACACCGCGTTGTCCCGCCAGGAACAGGTCAGCGAAAAGCTGGCGGCCGACAACCAGCAGGCCCTCACCACTGCCGCGGCGGCCTTCGAGCAGCACGCAACGTCGCTCTTGCGCACGTTGGATCAGTCACATGCCGACCTGCAAGCCGCGCTGGCCGCGAAGGACGAACAACGCCTGACCGCCTGGACCGGCACGCTCGCCACGATGGCCGCGGCGCTGGGCCAGGAATGGAAGGCGGCCGGCGACCATACCGCCGTCCGCCAACAGGAAATCAGCGACACGCTGGCCCTGACCGCCCAAGACGTCGCCACCCGAAACGAGGCGCAAGCCCGTCTGCTGGAAACCGTATCGGCCCGCCTTGAGTCGGCCGCGCGCGAGGTCACGCAGGCATGGACCGACGCGCAAACGCGCCAGGAACAGGTCGGCGAAAAGCTGGCTGCGGACAACCAGCACGCCCTGTCCAGCGCCGCCGCCGCCTTCGGCGAGCACTCGGCCGCGCTGCTGCGCACGCTGGACCAATCGCATGCGGACCTGCAAGCCGCGTTGGCCGCGAAGGACGAAGAACGCTTGTCCGCCTGGACCGGCAAGCTGGCCGCAATGGCCGATGCGCTGGGCCAGGAATGGGAACTGGCCGGCGTGCAAGCCGCCGACCGCCAACAGGCGCTCAGTGACACGCTGACCCAGGCCACCCGTGACATCACCGCGCAGACCCAGGCGCAGGCCGGCCTGCTGCAAGACGTATCCGCCCGCCTGGAAACGGCGGCAAGCCATGTCACGCAGGCCTGGACCGATGCGCAGACGCGCCAGGAACAGGTCGGCGAGCAATTGGCCGCCGGCAACCGCCAAGCGCTGGAAACTGCCGCCGCCGCGTTCGAGCAACACTCGGCGTCGCTGCTGCAAGCGTTGGACCAATCGCACACCGGCCTGCAAGCCGCGCTGGCATCCAGCGACGACGCGCGCCTGGCCGCCTGGACCGACAAGCTGGCCGGCATGGCCGATGCGCTGCGCCAGGAATGGGAACAGGCCGGCGCCGCCACCGCGAGCCAACAGCAGCAGATCTGCGACACGCTGGCCCAGACCGCCCACGACATCACCTCGCAGACGCAAGCGCACGCCAGCGACACCATCGCCGAGATCGGCCGCCTGGTGCAAGCCGCGTCCGAGGCCCCGAAGGCGGCTGCCGAGGTCATCGGCGAGCTGCGCCAGAAGCTGTCCGACAGCATGGTGCGCGACAACGACATGCTGGAAGAACGCAACCGCCTGCTCGACACGCTGGACACGTTGCTGACCGCCGTGAACCACACAGCGGCCGAGCAACGCACGGCCGTGGACGCGTTGGTCGCTTCGTCGGCCGAACTGCTGGAACGCGTCGGCACGCAGTTCACCGACCGGGTCGAAGCCGAAACCGGCAAGCTCACGGACGTCGCCGCCCACGTCACCCGCAGCGCCGTGGAAGTGGCCAGCCTGGGTGAATCGTTCGGCGTCGCGGTGCAGCTGTTCGGCGAGTCGAACGACAAGCTCGTCGCCCACCTGCAACGCATCGAAGCGGCGCTGGACAAGTCCATCGCGCGCGGCGATGAACAACTGTCCTACTACGTGGCGCAGGCCCGTGAAGTGGTCGACCTGAGCCTGATGTCGCAAAAGCAGATCATCGAAAATCTGCAGCAACTGGCGATCCAGCGCGCCACCGCCGGAGCCGAAGCCGCATGAGCGAGGACATCGATGGCGGCGTCGAGGCAACCGCACCGGTTTGGGCCGTCTTCGGCGACCTGATGTCGGTGCTGCTGGGCGCCTTCGTGCTGATCCTGGTCAGCGTGATCGGCGTGCAGCTGCAACTGTCGACACAGCTGGAAGAAGAGGTCAAGCAGCGCCAGGAAGAAACGCAACGGCGAGAAACGCTGGAGCAGGCGCTGGCGGGCCCGCTGGCGGCCGGCCGCGTCACGCTGATCAACGGGCGCATCGGCATCAGCGGCAGCGTGCTGTTCGCGTTGAATTCCGACCAATTGCAGCCCGAAGGCCGCGACGTCCTGAAAACCCTGATCGAGCCGCTGTCCGCCTATCTGAAGACGCACGACGAAATCCTGATGGTCAGCGGCTATACCGATGACCAGCAGGTGCGCGAAGGCAACCGCCGCTTCGCGGACAACTGGGACCTGTCGGCGCAACGCGCCCTGACGGTCACCCGGGCGCTGATCGACGAAGGCGTGCCCGCCTCCGCCGTCTTCGCGGCCGCATTCGGCTCCGAACAGCCGGTGGCGTCGAACGCCGACGAAGCGGGACGCGCCAAGAACCGCCGTGTGGAGATCACGCCGATTCCCAAGCCGTCCAATGACCCGGAAAAGCCGCGTGGGCAGTGACGGCAGCTTTGGCGGCGCGCGCGACGCGCAGGCTACGCTGGACGCCTGGCGCGACAGCGGGGCCGACCGCGTCGACCCGGTGCGCTTCCGGTTCCTGGACGCCATGGCCCGGCGCGCGGCGGCGATGGACGGCCTGGCGCGGCAGTTGCTGGACGCAAGGCTGGCCGATTTGCTGCATGCTTATGAAGGCCGGCTGGCGGCCGATTCCCCGGCCGATTCCGCGGCCGCCGATGCCGGCGCCTCGGAGGCCGCCCGCAGCGCCGGCGCCCTAGCCGGCCTGATCGATTACCTGGCCGACCCGGATCCGCCCGGCGGCGTCAGCGGCTGGACGCGCGACACGCTGGGCCTGCGGGCCACCTATCCCGACGTGCAGATGCTGGATTATTTCCGCGGCGTCTGGTCACGGGTCAGCGCAGACCGCCAGGTGCGTCAGTCGCAGGAACAGGTGCACAAGAACGCCGGCCCGCTCAATTCCAATCAACTGGTGCACCGCGCGCTGTCGTTGATGCGAGAGCTGTCGCCGGGCTATCTGCAGCAGTTCCTGTCGTATACGGACGCGCTGATGTGGATGGAGCAGCTTCACGCGGCCACGGCCACGGCGCCGAAAGAGACCGCCCGCGCGGGCGCCGGCAAGTCGGCAACTGCAAAGACAGGCACGGCCAAGGCGGCGCCGGCCAAAAAACCGACACGCGCCAAGACACGCTAAGAGCGGACCACGGCCGTCCCGTTGGCCGCCGATTTGCATGCTCTTCGGCCTCGCAGTAAGATATGATCCATATACAAACCATATACGGATCATTCCCACCATGGGTCTCGTCAAAATCTCCGAGCAGATGCATGAGAATCTGCGCGTCGCCAGCGGCGCCCTCAGCCGCTCGATCAATTCCCAGGCCGAACACTGGATGCGCATCGGCATGCTGTCCGAACTCTATCCCGAACTGCGCCACGCGGATATCTGCCAATTGCTGATCCGCATCGAACAGGGCGAAGGCTTCACCATTGCGTCGCTGTCTCGGCGCTTACCCGACGCTGCCCAGCAGGAGGCCGCGTAAATGGCGAAGAAGGTTTCCATCAAATCCGCCGCCGATATCGAAATGGCCCGCAAGGCGGGCGCCATGGCGGCCGAAGTGCTGCACATGATCGGCGAACACGTGCGCCCTGGCGTCACCACCGATGACCTGGACCGCATCTGCAACGAGTACATCGTGAACGTGCTGAAAGCGATTCCGGCCAACGTCGGCTATCACGGCTTTCCCAAGACGATCTGCGCGTCGGTCAACCATGTGATCTGCCACGGCATCCCGTCAGCCAAGGTGCTGAAGAACGGCGACATCCTGAACATCGACGTGGCCGTCATCAAGGACGGGTGGTTCGGCGACACCAGCCGCATGTATTACGTGGGACAGCCCAGCCCCCTGGCGCGCCGCCTGGTCAACACCACCTACGAAGCCACGCGCGCGGGCATCATGGCGGTCAAGCCCGGCGCCACGCTGGGCGATATCGGCCATGCCATCCAGACGGTCGCGCATCGCGAGCATTTCAGCATCGTGCGCGAATATTGTGGCCACGGCATCGGCCAGATCTATCACGACGAGCCGCAAGTGCTGCACTACGGTCGCCCCGGCGAAGGCCTGGTGTTGCAACCCGGCATGATGTTCACCATCGAGCCCATGATCAATGCCGGCAAACCCGCGACCAAGCAGTTGCCCGACGGTTGGACGGTGGTCACCAAAGACCGCTCGTTGTCGGCCCAATGGGAGCACATGGTCGTCGTGACCGAAACCGGGTACGAGGTGCTGACCCCCTGGCCGGACGGCTACGGCGACTATCCGCCGATTCCCTGACCGTCCAGCGCGGCGG
>NZ_JBHFII010000023.1:55946-98394 GCF_057334215.1 Achromobacter maghribensis
GCGGCCGGCGCAAGGAACGGAGTGCAGGCCACCAAGGGCACGATCATGATCGTGCCCTTGCCGTTTACCGCGCCCCGAACGGGCGTCGCCCATGCCTGCCCTGCCCTCCGCTTTCCGCCGTCTGGCCGCCTCGAATCTGGCCGCCCAGTTTTCCGAACAGATGGCCTTGGCGGCGGCGCCGTTGGTCGCCGTGCTGGCGCTGGGCGCCACGGCGTCGCAGACCGGCTATCTACAGACCGCGCAGACCCTGCCGTTCCTGCTGCTATCCCTGCCCGCCGGCGTGCTGGCGGACCGGATGTCGCGCCGCGCCCTGATGACGGCCGCCGAATGCGTGCGCGCAGCCAGCCTGCTGGGCTTGCTGGCGCTGCTGGGAATGGGCGGTCTGAGCCTGAACTGGCTGGCGGCGCTGGGTTTCCTGGGCGCGGTTGGCACGGTCGCCTATAACGTGGCGGCGCCGGCGCTGGTGCCCCGGCTGGTGCCTGCCAGCGAGCTGGCCAGCGCCAACCGCTGGCTGGAGCTGGCGCGCAGCAGCGCGTTTTCGGCCGGGCCCGCGGCAGGCGGCGCGCTGGTCGGCTGGATCGGCGCCCCCATCGCGTATGTGATCGCCACTACGCTGTCTCTGCTGGCGGCGGTGCTGCTGGCGGGGCTGCCGTCCGACACCCCTCAGCCGGCCGCCCGCCATCGCGTGCTGGCCGAACTGCGCGAAGGCGCCGCCTTTGTCGGCACGCATCCGCTATTGCGCCCGGTACTGGCGACCGCCGTGTTCTTCAATACCGCCTGGTTCGTGCTGCAGGCCGTCTACGTCGTCTACGCCATCGAACGCCTGGGCTTGTCGGCCGCCGGCGTGGGCGTCACGCTGGGCGTGTACGGTGGCGGCATGCTGGCGGGCGCGTTGGCCGCCCCCTGGCTGGCGCGCCGGCTATCGTTCGGCGCGGTGATCGCCTCGGGCCCGCTGTCGGCGTTGGCGGCAAGCGGCATCCTGCTGTCGACACTGGTCTTTCCGTCCGGCGTGTGGGCGGCCGTGGGCTTTTTCCTGTTCGGCGCGGGCCCCATCCTCTGGACGATCACCACCACCACCTTGCGCCAGGCCGTCACGCCCAACGCGCTGTTGGGCCGCGTGTCGGCCGTGATCCTGACCGCCACGTTCGGCGCCCGTCCCGTCGGCGCACTGATCGGCGCCACGCTTGCCGCGCGGGTCGGGTTGGAAGCCTGCCTGTGGGTGTCCACGGCGGGCTTCCTGGTGCAGTTCCTTGTGTTGTTCGCGTCGCCCGTGCGGCGGCTTCGCCATCAGCCCCAGCCGGCAGGCGCCTGACTGCGCCCCGCCATCCGCGGCTGTTACGCACGGGGTGGCCCCGATCTGTATCTGGCGGACCGTCCCGGCGGCCGCTAGACTGCCCGGATTCTCTTCACGGGCTCTGCTGCAAGATGCTGAAAATACTGGGTAAAGCGTCATCCATCAACGTGCGCAAGGTGCTTTGGGCCTGTGCCGAGCTGAACCTGCCCTTCACCCGTGAAGACTGGGGCAAGGGCTTTCAGCCGACCAACGATCCGCGATTCCTCGCGCTGAACCCCAATGCCATGGTGCCCGTGATCCAGGACGGCGATTTCGTGCTGTGGGAATCGAACAGCATCATCCGATACCTGGCCGCGCAATACGGCGGGCAGCACTTGTATCCCGCCGAGCCCCGGCTGCGCGCCCGCGTGGATCAATGGATGGATTGGCAGGCGACCGACTTGAATCGGTCCTGGAGCTACGCCTTCATGGCGCTGGCGCGGCAATCACCCGACCACCGCGACGCGGCCAGCATCCAGGCGTCGTGCCAGGGCTGGGCGCACTTCATGGGCATCCTCGAACAGCAATTGGCGCAGACCGGCGCCCATGTGGCGGGCGATGCGTTTTCACTGGCGGACATTCCCGTCGGGCTATCGGTGAACCGGTGGTTCGCCACGCCTTTCGACAAGCCCGCCCTGCCCGCGGTCTCCGCCTATTACGACCGGCTGGCCGGGCGGGAAGGCTACCGGCTGCATGGCCGCAACGGCACGGCCTGAGCGGCAGCCGCAGCCCTTGCCGACGCGTTTGGGCGGGCGCTTCGACTACTTCACTACACCGCAAACCAGGCGGCCGCCTCCACCGCCCAGCGGCGCGGGCGTGTCGCTGTAGTTGTCGCCGCCCACATGCACCATGACCGCACGCGCCTTCACGTCGGCCAGCTTCAAGTGGGGCGCCACGACCGCTTTCTTCGCGGTGCCATCGGCGGCCACCACGATGAATGGCAGGTCGCCCTGATGGCCATCCGTCGCCGTCGGGCCTTTGTGGGCCTTGGTGCCCTTCGGGTCCAGATGGCCGCCGGCCGCGCCGCCGGGCGCCGTCTGACCGTTCACCGGACCCGGCATGCACGAACCTTTTTCATGAACGTGAAAGCCATGTTCGCCTGGAGGCAGGCCCGTCAGGTTGGGGGTGATCTCCAAGCCGCCTTTGGTGTCCTTCAGCGAAATCGTGCCAGCGCTCTTGCCTATGCCGTCGGCCGTCAGGAACGACATCGAGACGTCTTCGGCCAGCGCCGCGCCCGAAGCGCCCGCCAGTGCCAGCGCCGCGACAAGCATCGAGATTTTCTTCATGAAGTGCCTCCTGGAATCATGCACGCGAAGTGCGGGTGCCCGGCGCGGCGCGGACTGCGCCGGCCACGCCCGGGGCGCCAATGACAATAGCACCGGCGCCGCCCCGTCGGCCAGCATTCTTCATTCCTGATACAAGCGATCAGCCTTGTTAACGATTGACCAGCAGCACCAGCGCGTGCAGCGCCACGCCGATCAGCCCGCCCACCAGGGTGCCGTTGAAGCGGATGTATTGCAGATCGCGCCCCACGCTCAGTTCCAGTTCGTCAACCAGATGGCGCTCGTCCCAGTGCTTCACGGTGCGCGAAATATGCTCCGTCACGCCGATTCGCAGGCGGCCGGTCAGGCGCCGGGCGCTGCCAAGAACGTGGTTGTTGATGGCGTCGCGCAGCCCCGGGTCTTCACCCAGTTTGCGGCCCAGCGCCAGCAAGGCGCTTTCCAGATGGCGGGCCAGCGCCGACTCCTCGTTCGACAGATCGCGCCGCAACGCCGCGTGAATGTCATCCCACAGGCCCTGCACGTACTCCTGCACTTTCGGATGGTCGATGGCGCGCTGCTTCAGCTCTTCGACCTGCGCCGACAGGGCCGGATCGGACTTCAAGCGTTCGATGTAGTTCAGCACCCAGGCCTCGTAGTCGCGCCTGACGGGATGGTCGGGTTCGGATAGCACGTCGCGCACCTCCTGCACCAGCGCCAGGGCCAGCCGGTCGGCAAGGTTGTCGGCAATGCCGTCCACCGACTTGACGACGTCGACGGCCGCGATGATGCGCGGCCATTCCTTGCGGGCAAACTTCACCAGCAGCGTCGAGGCGCGTTCCTTCACGTCGTCTTCGCCCAGGTACCCGCCCAGCCGTTCCATGGCCGCATCCAGCAGTTCCTGATGGCGCCCGTCGCGGGTCAAGAGGCCCAGCACCTCGCCCACCGTCCCGGCCGCGTCCCAGCGGCGCAGGTTCTTCACCACGAACTCCTGGATGACACCGCGCACGGCGTGGTCGTCCAACAGGTCCAGCGTCTGCAAGGCCACCCGGCGGGCGCCGTCGCTCAGCGCATGCGCCTGGCGCGGGCGCACCAGCCAGCGGGACAGGCGGGCGGCGGGATCAAACACCCGCAGCTTTTCCATCAAGGTGTCCGGGTCCAGGAAATGGTCGCGGACGAACACGGCCAGGTTGTCGCCGATGCGATCCTTGTTGCTGGGAATGATGGCGGTGTGCGGGATGGGCAGGCCCATCGGCCGGCGAAACAGCGCCACCACCGCGAACCAGTCCGCCAGCGCGCCCACCGTCGCGGCTTCGCAAAATGCCCGCACCCATGCCCACACGCCCTGCCCGCCCATCACGTGGCTGGTGATGAAGCCGCTGATCATGGCAACCAGCAAGGCCAGCGCGGCAAGCTTCATGCGCCGCAATTGGGTGCGGCGCACGTCGGACGCCAAGGCGGAATGGGGGGCTGACGGCGTCGGGGATCGGGACGTATCGGGCATAGGGTTTCCGTCGGAGCAAGCCGTCAGCATACCAACCCCGGCCTACGTAGGCCGCGATGTCTTGCCGCGGCGCGTTCGCGCCGACAGGCGCGTCGCGTACCACCCCATCAAGGGCGAGGCCGATATGCCATGCACCAGCACCGACGCGACGATGGTGGCCAGCAAGAGCGGCGCCAGTGCTCTAGCCACCGCATCGGGCGCCTGCTCCACCCCGAGCAGCAAATAGTAGAACGTGCCGACGCCGCGAATACCCAGCCAGCTTGCCAGCCCACGCTGCCGCCAATCAAGCGTGG
Organism: Achromobacter maghribensis; assembly: GCF_057334215.1. Lineage (NCBI taxonomy): Bacteria > Pseudomonadati > Pseudomonadota > Betaproteobacteria > Burkholderiales > Alcaligenaceae > Achromobacter > Achromobacter maghribensis. Next base: position 60,336 of record NZ_JBHFII010000023.1, read on the forward strand.
AGCCGGCCAGCGCCAGCATGACGCTGGCCGGCCGCACCACCACGAAAAGCACGGCGGCCACCAGCAGCGGCGTCCACCCAAGCAGTTCGCGCCAATGCGCGGACACCACGCAGCCGATGATCAGCATCAGCGCCAACTCGGCGAACCGTTCCATCCCCACCGAGGTCGCCATCATCGATTCGGCCAGTTGCGCATGCGCCAGACGCGGGTCCTGTTCGCTTTGTTCCTGTTCGGCAAGCGTCACTTCCTGCAAGGCATCCCGTGGTTTGCGCGCACTGCCAGTGGCGCGCAATTCCTGCTGGCGCAACGCCACCCCCGCGCAGAAGACCGCAAGAAAGCCGTAGCCGTGGGCAAGCAACGTCGCCCCATAGCACAGCGCCATCAGGCCCAGCGCCAGGAATTCGTCCAGCCCCAAGGCGTTGCCGTAACGGATACGCAGCATGGCGATCAGACGTTCGCCCAGCGTGCCCATCAGCCAGCCGATCGCCACCGCCCCGGCCACGCCCCAGATCAGCGCGGCCGCCAGCGGCCAAGGGTGCGCCAGCCCCGCCGGGCCCGCGTTGCATAACGCAATGCCCAGAACCACGAAGGGAAACGCCGCCCCGTCATTGGCGCCGCCCTCGCCCGACAAGGCAAAGCGCAGCGGCTCGTCATCGCCAGCTTCGCGCGGCCGCAGTTCGTTGGCCAGCACCGGATCCGTGGGCGCCAACGCGGCCGCCATGAGCAGCGCCGCGCCCAGGTCCAGGCCCAGGAAGCCCAGCCCGAACGCCGTCATCAAGCCAATGGTCAGCAACATGGCTGGGGCGGCCAGACGCAAGGGCAAGCGCCACAACGCGTGCCCGCACGCCACGCGCAAGTGCATGCCCACGGCGAACAGTGAAACGGGCAACGCCGCTTCGGTCGCCAGACGCAGCAAGTGACTATCGCCGTACAGGTCCAGTTTCAGCAGCCCCAAGCCCGCCGGGCCGATCAGGAAGCCGACCCCCAGATACACCATGGCCCCCGTCATGGGCAGCGCATCGATCAGCCGCTTCGACACCACCATCAAGACGAACAACGCGCCGATCAGCAGAAACCAGACCGCTTCGATATTCATTGCCTATTCGCCCAGGAACTCCGACACGGCTTCCAGCCCTTCGACGTGGTCGGCGACCACCTTGGCGATGAAGGCAAGGGGCACCGACAACAGCGTTCCCCACACGCCCCATAACCACGTGAACAGCAACAGCAGCATGAACACCGCCACGGCGTTCATCCTGGCGATGCGCCCCGACATCCAGGTCGTGACCACCACGCCCATCAACAAGGCGATGGCCACCGAACTGCCGGCCACCGCCAGCGCCGGGCCGAGCTCGCCGAACTGGATAAGCGCCGCGATCCCCGTCCCCACCGCCGTCAGCAACGGACCAAAGTAAGGAATGATGTGCAATGCGCCGGCCACCACCGCCCAGGTCGTCGCGTTCTCCAGGCCCAACAGGCGGAATGCGATCCACGACATCAGGCCCAACGCCAGGTTCGTCACCAGCATCATCGCCATGTACCGGTGAATGGCGCTGTTTATCTGGTCCAGCATGTGCACACTGATCTTCTTCTGCGACAAGGTCGTTCCCGCCACCTTCACGAACTTGCGCTTGAAGGCATTGCCAGACAGCAGCAGGAAGAACACCAGGAATGCGCTCATCGTCGCCTGCCCGATAAAGGCCGCCACGCCCTTCGATCCCCACAGCAGGAAATCGCTCAGGCCGGAATCGGACTTGGCCACGACCACCTGCCGGCCGGGCACGATTCCGCCGTTGTCCTGTAGCAGGCTGACCGCGCCTTTCATCTTTTCAAAAATGGAACCGTCGCCGCTGGACACACCGGCCAGGATACGCGAGAGCTTGCCGGAAATCTCCGGCAACGCCTGCACGATGGAGCTGACCTGGTTCTGCGTCACGTAGGCCAGCCCGGCCAGGCCGGTGGCGATCGCGAACATCAGGATCAGTATGCCGATCACGCGCGGCACGCGGGCGCGTCCCATCAGGCTCACGATGGGGTCCAGCGCATAGGCGATGACGATCGCCATGACCACGGGCACGATGAATTCCTGCGCCAGCTTGAGCGTGAACAACACCGCCAGGACCGTCAGCGTGGTCAGGCAGGCGCCGCGTGCCCACACATGGGGCGTATCGGGCGGCGAATCCGGGATCAACCCGGCGTCCTGGGCCGTCACCTTATCGGGGACGCCCGTATCCCCGTCGGCGGCTTCCGCCGGCCTCGCCCGCTCCGCCGCGTCCGCCGCCGGCTGCACCGGTGTCGTGATCTCCATCTTGCCCCCGCATTCGATATGGGATGGGGGACAGCAAGTTGCGTGCCTGGCGGGTCAGCCTGCCGGTGCCAGCAAGCCCGCCTGGCCCTCGTGCCCCCGCTGGGCCCGTTCCAGGATGAACTCGATCATCATGGAAATCGCCCGGGGATGGTGCCGGTTCGGCATATAAAGCATGTACATGGCGCGGCCGAAGATGCTCAACCGCCATTCGGTCAGCGCCGCCAGGAGGTCGCCGCGGGCGATATCGTCGTGCACCACATAGTCCGGCACGACGCCCACGCCCAGCCCGGCGCGGATCGCATCGCGCAGGAACGCGTAATTGCGCGATATCACGGTGGGTTCCAGCACCACCTGCTGACGCGGCTCGCCACCGTAGTAGGCGGACAGCCGCAGCGGCCGTCCGATGACCGCCGCGCTGATCACGGGCGTACCCGCCAGGTCTTCGGGGCGCTGCGGCAGGCCGCGGCAGTCAGCGTAGGCCTTGGACGCGCATGCCACGTAGCGGACCTTGCCCAATTCGCGCGCCACCAGGTTTTGCGGCGGTTCGGACATGATGCGCACCGCAATATCGACTTCGTCGCGCAGCAGATCGTCCACGCTGTTCTCGAACAGCACGTCCAGCACGATGTCCGGATACGCCTGCTTGAATTCCAGCAGCCACGGCGTCATCACAAACTGCCCATAGCCGCTGGGCACGCTCAGGCGCACCTTGCCTTGCGGCGTCTTTCCCAAGGTTTCAACGGACTCACGGGCCGCCACCAGTTCGTCCTGGATGCTGCGGCCATGCTGATACAGCTTCAGTCCGATCTCGGTGGCTTCAACGTGGCGCGTGGTGCGCCGCACCAGTTGCATGCCCACCGAGCGCTCCAACTGGTTCAAGTGATAGCTGACGTTGGCGCGCGTCATTTTCAGGCGCCGCGCGGCCTCGCTGAGATTGCCGGCATCCAGGATTTCCACCAGCAATGTCAGGGATTTGGTGTCCATAGCAGGTCCTCCACTGTCATTGTCAAATTTTATTATCCGCCATGTCAATTCCAGATGCCATTGTCAAGACATCTTTACTGGGAAAGAATAAGAAGATAAGAGACGAGCCGTTCCCGGCCCGCCAGGCGCCGCCACGGCGGACGCCCCACTGGAGACAAGGTCCCATGACGGACAAGAGCCCTGCCGGCGCTGCCCACGCGCGCCGCGACGAAGACATCCTGGTCATCACGCTGGATCATCCCCCGGTCAATGCGCTTAGCGCCGATGTGCGCCGCGATCTCGCGGCCGGCATCCAGGCCGCGCAGTCCGATGCGCAGGTGCGCGCCATCCTGCTGGTGGGCGCAGGCAAGAATTTCATTGCCGGCGCCGACATCCGCGAATTTGGCAAACCTCCCAAGCCGCCCGCCCTGCCGGACGTATGCAACCAGATTGAAGCCAGCGCCAAACCCGTGGTGGCCGTACTGCACGGCGCGGCCTTGGGCGGCGGACTGGAAGTGGCGTTGGCCGCGCATTACCGGCTGGCGCTGTCCACCGCCAAGCTGGGCCTGCCGGAAGTGAATCTGGGCCTGCTGCCGGGCGCGGGCGGCACGCAGCGCACGCCCCGCCTGATCGGCGCCCGCGCGGCGCTGGATCTGATGCTCTCGGGCAAGCACTTGTCCGCCGAGGCCGCGCTGAAGGCCGGCCTTGTCGATGCCATCGGAGAAGGTGACGATGCCTTGGCTGCGGGGCTTGCCTACACCCGGCGGTTGCTGGCCGAGGGCGCCGGCCCACGCCGCAGCCGCGATGCCGCCGCCGCGCTGGCCGACAAGGCCACGGCGTTGGCGGAAGCGTCTGCTGCCGGCGAGCAAGTCGCCACGACCTTGCGCGGCCTGTACTCGCCCGCGAAGATCGTCGAGGCCGTGCGCGCCGCCATCGAACAACCGTTCGATGAAGGCCTGCGCACCGAACGCACCCTTTTCCTGCAATGCCTGGAAAGCCCGCAGCGGGCCGGCCTCGTGCATGCTTTTTTTGCCGAACGCGAAACCACCAAGATCCCTGAACTGAAAGAAGCGCGCGCCCGCCGGCTGGAGAAGATCGGCGTGGTGGGCGGCGGCACGATGGGCGCGGGCATTGCCGTGTCGGTGCTGGACGCCGGGCTGCCCGTCGTGATGGTCGAACAGGACGAAGCGGCGCTGGAACGTGGCCGCGCGCGCGTGGCCCAGGTCTACGACCTGCTGGTCAAGAAAGGCCGCATCACCACCGACGAGCGCGACGGCCGGATGGCGCGTTTCACGGGCGCGACCACGTATGACGCGCTGAACGACGCCGACCTGATCATCGAAGCCGTGTTCGAGGACATGGACGTCAAGCTTGCCGTCTTCGCGCAGCTGGACCGCGTGGCCAAGCCCGGCGCGGTGCTGGCCACGAACACCTCTTACCTGGACGTGAACCGCATTGCCTGCGCCACGCGCGTGCCGGGCAACGTGCTGGGGCTGCACTTCTTCTCGCCCGCCAACATCATGAAGCTGCTCGAAATCGTGGTCGGCGAACACACCGCCGCGGACACGGTGGCCACCGGCTTCGACCTGGCGCGGCGGCTGCGCAAGACGCCGGTGCGCGCCGGCGTATGCGACGGCTTCATCGGCAACCGGATCCTGGCCGTGCACCGCCAGGCCGCGGACATGATGATGGAAGACGGCGCATCGCCTTACGACATCGACGCCGCCGTGCGCGAGTTCGGCTACCCGATGGGACCCTACCAGATGGCGGACCTGGCCGGCGGCGACATCGGCTGGGCGACCCGCAAGCGCCGCGCCGCCACGCGCGATCCCGCGTTGCGCTATGTACAGATTCCCGACCGCCTGTGCGAACGCGGCTGGTTCGGCCAGAAGACGGGGCGCGGCTTCTACCTGTATCCCGACGGCGCGCGCGTGGGCGCGCCCGCCCCGGAAGTGCTGGCCATCATCGACGAAGAGCGCCGCCGCGCCGGCGTCACGCCACGCCCGTTCACGCACGAGGACATCCAGCGCCGCTACCTGGCCGCCATGATCAACGAAGCGGCCAACGTGCTGCACCAGGGCATTGCGCTGCGCCCCTCCGACGTGGACGTGGTGTTCCTGTCCGGCTACGGCTTCCCGCGTTACCGCGGCGGCCCCATGCATTACGCCGACAGCGTGGGCCTGGACCAGGTCCTGGCGGACATCCGCGGCTACGCCCACGAAGACCCCGCATTCTGGAAGCCGTCGCCGCTGCTCGTGCAGTTGGCCGAGTCCGGCCGCAACTTCGCCAGCCTCAACCAGGCGGACTGATCCGCGGCCCCGCTTTCCCTGCTTTCGATCCGACCCAATTCCACAGGACATCCCATGCGCGAAGCCGTTATCGTCTCTACCGCCCGCACCCCCATCACCAAGGCGGGGCGCGGTGAATTCAACCTGATCGCCGGCCCCACGCTGGCCGCCCACGCCGTGCGCGCCGCGGTCGATCGCGCCGGCATCGACCCCGCCCTGATCGAAGACGCCTTCATCGGCTGCGGCTATCCCGAAGGCGCCACCGGCCGCAACATCGGCCGCCAGGCCGTGATCCGCGCAGGCTTGCCCGTCAGCGTCGGCGGCGCCACCGTCAACCGCTATTGCGCATCCGGTCTGCAAGCCATCGCTTCGGCCGCCGGGCGCATCGTGCTGGACGGCGCGCCCGCCGCGATCGCAGGCGGCGTGGAACTGGTGTCGCAGATCCGCACGCGCGACGACGGCGTCAGCGGCATGGACCCCTGGATCGTCGCCAACAAGCCCGAACTCTACCTGCCCATGATTGAAACGGCCGACATCGTGGCGGCCCGCTACGGCATCAGCCGCGAAGCCCAGGACCGCTTCGCCGCGCAAAGCCAGGCGCGCACCGAAGCCGCCCAAGCCGCCGGCCGCTATCGCGAAGAGATCATCGCCGTCACCACCACCATGTCCGTCACCGACCGCGCCACCGGCGCCGTCAGCGAACGCGAAGTGACGGTGGACAAAGATACCTGCAATCGTCCCGGCACCACCTATGAAGCCCTGGCCGGCCTGGCGCCCGTGCGCGGCGACGGCCAGTTCGTCACGGCCGGCAACGCATCACAGCTGTCCGACGGCGCCGCGGCCTGCGTGCTGATGGAAGCGGCCGACGCGCAACGCGCCGGCATCCGCCCCCTGGGCGCTTTCCGCGGTCTGGCCATCGCCGGTTGCGAGCCCGACGAAATGGGCATCGGCCCCGTCTATGCCGTGCCCAAGCTGCTGGCCCGCCACGGGCTGAAGGTGCAGGACATCGACCTGTGGGAACTGAACGAAGCCTTCGCCTCGCAAGCGCTGTACTGCCAGGAAAAACTGGGCATCCCGATGGACCGCCTGAACGTGGACGGCGGCTCCATCGCGCTTGGCCACCCCTTCGGCGTCACCGGCGCGCGACTGGCCGGCCATGTGCTGATCGAAGGCCGCCGCCGCGGCGCCCGCTATGCCGTCGTCACGATGTGCATCGGCGGCGGCATGGGCGCGGCTGGCCTGTTTGAAATCTATTAAGGACCGACATGGACCTGGAATTCACCCCCGAAGAAAACGCTTTCCGCGACGACGTGCGCGCGTTCCTGGCGGCCAAGCTGCCCCGGCGTCTGTCCGACAAGGTCGGCCAGGGAAAACTGCTGACGCGCGCCGACATGGTCGAATGGCACGCCATCCTGAACCGGCAAGGCTGGCTGGCCAGCCACTGGCCCGTCGAATACGGCGGCACCGGCTGGAGCGCCACCCAGAAGTTCATCTTCGACAATGAATGCGCGTTGGCGGCAGCACCCCGCATCGTGCCCTTCGGCCTGAGCATGCTGGGCCCGGTGCTGATCAAATACGGCAGCGACGCGCAGCGCCGCTACTGGCTGCCACGCATCCTGGACGGCAGCGACTGGTGGTGCCAGGGCTACTCCGAACCCGGCGCGGGCTCGGACCTGGCGTCCGTCAAGACGACCGCCGTCCGCGACGGCGACAGCTACATCGTCAACGGCCAGAAAACCTGGACCACGTTGGGTCAGTACGCCAACATGATCTTCTGCCTGGTGCGCACCTCGCAAGAAGGGCGGCGCCAGGAAGGCATCAGCTTCCTGCTGATCGACATGAACAGCCCCGGCGTCGAAGTGCGCCCCATCATCACGCTGGACGGCGAACACGAAGTCAATGAAGTGTTCTTCTCGGACGTGCGCGTGCCCGTCGAAAACCTGGTGGGCGAAGAAAACCGTGGCTGGACTTGCGCCAAGTACCTGCTGACGTACGAACGCACCAACATCGCCGGCGTGGGCCAGTCGACCGCCGCGCTGGAGCGCCTGAAAGCCGTGGCCGCCCGGCAAAAGAAACACGGCCGCCCGCTGGCCGAAGACCCGGATTTTGCTGCCCGCCTGGCGCGCGTCGAGATCGAACTGGCCAATATGCGCACCACCAACCTGCGTGTCGTGGCGGCGGTGGCCGGCGGCGGCGCGCCGGGCGCCGAGAGTTCGATGCTGAAAATCCGCGGCACGCAGATCCGGCAAGAGATCACGGCATTGAACCGACGCGCCATGGGCCCTTACGCGCGCCCCTTCGTGCCCGAAGCGCTGCATGAGGGCTACGACGCGCCGCCCATCGGCCCGGAAGGCGCCGAGAGCGCTGCGGCGCAGTACTTCAACAACCGCAAGCTGTCGATCTTCGGCGGCTCCAATGAAATTCAGAAGAACATCATCTCGAAGATGATCCTGGGACTGTAAGGGCCGGCCATGAACTTTGAACACACCGAAGACCGGCGCATGCTTTCCGACATGCTGCGCCGCTTTGTCACCGAGCAATACGACTTCGCCACCCGCGAACGGCACGCGCAATCGCCGCAGGGCTACAGCACGGATTTCTGGCGCCGTTACGCCGAACTGGGCGCCATCGGCGCGTTGTTCGCCGAAGCCGACGGCGGCCTGGGCGGGGCGGGATTCGATATCTCGGTGGTCTTTGAAGCGCTGGGCCGCGGATTGGTCGTGGAGCCCTTCCTGGACGCGCTGATGGTCGGCAGCGCCATCGCCGCCGTCGGCACGCCGGCGCAACGCGAGGCGCTGGACGGTCTGATCGCGGGCGCCATCACCGCCGCGCTGGCCCACGCCGAACCGGAATCCGGCTATGAGCTAGCCCACGTGCGCACCCGCGCCGAACGCGCAGGCGACGGCTGGGTCCTCAATGGCGCCAAAGCGGTCGTGACCGCGGGTGAGCACGCGGACCTGTTCCTGGTATCCGCCCGCACGGCAGGCGCGGAAGACGACGCCGCCGGCATCAGCCTGTTCCTGGTCAGCGCCGGCACGCCCGGCCTTACCGTGCGCGGCTACGGCCTGATCGACGGGGGACGCGCCGCTGAAGTCGGCCTGGACAACGTTCGGCTCGCCCCCGAGGCGCTGCTGGGCGAAGCCGGCGCGGGCCATGCGTTACTGGAACGCGCCACGGGACGAGGCATCCTGGCCCTATGCGCGGAAGCCGTGGGCGCCATGGAATGCGCCCGCGACGCCACCCTGGAATACCTGCGCACGCGCCGCCAGTTCGGCACGCCCATCGGCAGCTTCCAGGCGCTACAGCACCGCATGGCGGACGTGCTGCTGGAAATCGAACAGGCGCGCTCCGCCGTGATCAATGCGGCCGCCGCGCTCGACCACGCCGACCGCGTCACCCGCGAACGCGCGTTGTCGGCCGCCAAGTACACCATCGGTCGCATCGGCACGTTGGTGGCCGAAGAGAGCATCCAATTGCATGGCGGCATCGGCATGACCTGGGAACTGCCGCTGGCGCACTACGCCAAGCGCCTGGTGATGATCGACCATCAATTGGGCGACGAGGACCACCACCTGCGCCGTTATATCGCGCTGGGACAGGCTTGAACCGAGGACGCCAGGACATGACGCAGGCCCCAACCGCCCCGCCCTTGTCGCGCCCCTTCGCGGCGCCCTTCCTCGTGCGCAGCGCCGCCGACGTCCAACGGCTGCAAGCGCGGCCGCTGGCTGAAACCCTGACGGTGCAAAGCACCTACGAGATCTTCCGCAATTCGGCCGCGGCCTTCGGCGACAAGACCGCGCTGACCTTCCTGCGCACGGCCGATCCCGACGACGAAGCCGTGCGCTGGAGCTATCGGGAACTGCTGGCCGGTATCCACCAGACCGCCAACCTGCTGCATGATCTGGGTGTGCGCGCGGGCGATACGGTCGGCGTGATGTTGCCCGGCTGCCTGGAATACCATCTGGCGTTGTGGGGTGGCGAGGCCGCCGGCATCGTTCAGCCGCTGAACCCGCTGCTGACGGAAGACAAACTGGCGTCCCTGATGACGACGGCGCGCGCCAAAGTGCTGATCGCCTACGGCTCCGACGCCGAGTGCGGTACGTGGTCCAAGGCCCTGCGGCTGTACGAACGCGTCCCCACGCTGCAAACGCTGCTGCGCGTGGCGCCGCTGGACGAGCCGGTTTCAGCCCGCCCCGCCCTGCCCGACCATGCCCTGGACTTCAACGCCAACCGCTCGGCCCAGCCCGCCGACCGCCTGGTGAGCGAACGCGTGATCCGCGCCAGCGACGTCGCGGCGTACTTCCACACGGGCGGCACCACCGGCGCCCCCAAGCTGGCCATCCACACCCACGCCAACCAGGTCTTCACGGCCTGGGCCGCCGTGCAGCTGCAGAACGCCGGACCAGGCGATGTGGTCATCAACGGCTACCCGCTGTTTCACGTGGCGGGGGTGCTGCCCGCCTCGCTGGCCGCTCTGTCGGCAGGCGTGGAAACCGTCATTCCGACCACGATGCTGCTGCGCAACCGCGACGTGCTGCGCAATTACTGGCGGCTGGTGGAAAAGCACCGTGCCACGTCGCTGCAAGGCGTGCCGACCATTCTGGCCGCGTTGGCGGAAGTGCCGCTGGACGGCGCCGACATCTCGTCGCTGCGCTATTGCCGCACCGGTGCGGCGCCACTGCCCGCCGAGCTTGCCGCGCGTTTCAAGCGCCTGTTCGGGCTGCATGTGAACGAAAGCCTGGGCATGACCGAAATGGCCGGCATTTCGTCCATCACGCCGCCGGGTTCGGAATTTCCCGTGAACTGCGTGGGGTTCCCGCTGCCCTATGTGCAGGTGCGGATCGTGGGCCTGGACGTTCCGTCGGGCCAGGCGGCGCGCGACCTGCCCACGGGCGTGGCGGGCATGGTGCTGTTCAAGGCGCCTAACGTGATCCCCGGCTTCCTCGACGCCGAAGACACGGCACGCGCCTTCACCGAAGACGGCTGGCTGATCAGCGGCGACGTGGGTTTCATGGACGACCAGGGCCGGCTGCATCTGCAGGGCCGCGCCAAGGACCTGATCATCCGTGGCGGCCACAACATCGACCCCAAGACCATCGAAGATGCGCTGGCCACGCACCCGGCCGTGCAACTGTGCGCCGCCGTCGGGGCGCCGGACGCCTATGCGGGCGAATTGCCCGTGGCCTTCGTGACCCTCGCCGAGGGCACCCAGGCGACCGAAGCCGAGCTGGTCGCCTACGCCGCCGCGCATGTGGACGAGGGGCCGGCACGGCCCAAGCGCGTCATCGTGCTGGACGCCATGCCCATGACCAACGTGGGCAAGATCTACAAACCCGATTTGCGCCGCCTGGCCACCGCCGTATCGGTAGAGGCCGTGGTGGCGCGCACCTTGCAAGCCGCTGGCCTGACGGAAGACAGCAAGATGTTCCGCGTGCTGGCCGATGCGCAACCGGACGTCGCCGTCGAAGCGGCGCCCGGCACGCCCGCGCCGCTGAAGGAGCAGCTGCGCGACGCCCTGGCGCGGCTACCGGTAAAAATCGCCTTGCGCGACTGAGCCGACGCCGTTCCACGCCCCCACAAGCCATAACAACATCACTGGAGACAACACCATGCTCAAGAAGCCTCTGCGACGCGCCTGCCTGGGCGCCCTGCTGTTCGCCGCCGCCGCCGGCGCCGCGCTGCCGCTTGCCGCCGGCGCGGAATCCGCGTTTCCCAGCAAGCCCATCACGCTGATCGTGCCGTTCCCGGCCGGCGGCTCCACCGACCGCCACCTGCGCATCGTGGCCCAGGACGCCTCGAAATACCTGGGGCAGCCTGTCATCGTGGAAAACCGCCCCGGCGCCGGCGGCACGTTGGGCACCGCCACGATGGCCCGCACCGCCAAACCGGACGGCTACACGATCAGCCTGTACACGCTGGCGATGCTGCGCATGCCTTATATGCAGAAGAGCAGCTGGGACCCCATCAACGACTTCAGCTTCATCATCGGCCTGTCGGGCTACACCTTCGGCTTCACGGTGCGTTCGGACTCGCCCTACAAGACATTCAACGAATATATCGAGGCCGCGCGCCAGAACCCCGGCAAGATCGATTACGGTTCCACCGGCATCGGCTCGTCGCCGCATCTGCTTATCGAAGAAATCGCCATCAATGCCAAGGTCAAGCTGAACCATGTGCCCTTCAAGGGTAACGCCGACATGCAGCAGGCGTTGCTGGGCGGCCACGTCATGGCGCAAAGCGACGCCACGGGCTGGGACCAGTTCGTGGATGCCGGCAAAATGCGGCTGCTGGTGACCTTCGGCGAGAAGCGCACCACCCGCTGGCCCGATGTGCCCACCGCGAAAGAGCTGGGCTACAAAGTCGTGTCCACCTCGCCCTACGGCCTGGCAGGTCCCAAGGGCATGGACCCGGCGGTGGTGAAAACGCTGCACGACGCGTTCAAGAAGGCCCTGTTCGACCCCGCCAGCGTCGAGGTCATGAAACAGCTGAACCAGCAGCCCGCCTATCGCAATAGCCAGGACTACAAAGACTGGGCCCAGGCCACCTACATCAAGGAAAAGGACCTGATCGAATACCTGGGGCTGATGGCGAAGAACTGAGGCACGGGGCGTGGCCGGGCCGGCCTGCCCCGGCCGCCGTCCGCGCGGCCTGGCGTCGTGGCAGGCGGCGCGCAGGACGGTATGGCATTTTTGTATTCAAAAAATGTCTGCCGTTCCTGTTCGGCTTTTTGATAGACTGGGGGCCCGATCGTTTTCCCCTCCCGGCAGCCGCTGCCGCGCCCTATGACCCAGGAAGTTCAGCTAGATCCCAGCGCCGACGATATCGCCCGCGAAGTTGCCGCCGCCATCGTGGCGCACAAGCTTCCGCCCGGCACCCGGCTGCGCGAAGAAGCGCTGGCACGGGTCTACAAGGTCAGCCGCACCAAGATCCGCGCGGCGCTGCTGATGCTGTCCAAAGACAAGCTGATCAATATCGTGCCCGACAAGGGCGCCTTCGTCAGCAAGCCGGACGCCAACGAAGCCCGCGAGGTCTACGCCGTGCGCCGCATCCTTGAAGCCGCCCTGGCCAGGCAATTCGTGGCCACCGCCACCGCCGCCGACTACCGCCGCATCGACGCCCACCTGGCCGAAGAACGCCGCGCCCTGGAAAGCGGAGATGTGCAAAAGCGCAATCACCTGCTGGGCCATTTCCATATCCTGCTGGCGGAAACCGTCGGCAATTCCGTGTTGACGGGCATGCTGCGCGAACTGTCCGCGCGCAGCGCCGTGATCACGGTGCTGTATCAAAGCTCGCACGACGCCAGTTGCTCGTCGCAAGAACACCATGCCTTCATCGAGGCCGCCCGCGCGGGCGACACCGAACGCGCCTGCGCGCTGATGGACGAGCACCTGGAACACGTCCAGACGGCGCTGAACTTCACGGACGAAGGCCAGGCGGGCAGCGACCTCGTCACCGCCCTGCTCAGCTAACCGCGCCAGGCTCCCCCAGCAGTTGGCCCATGCGCTGCTGCAGCCACGTTTGCGTCGTGCTTAGCGACGCGCCTTGCAGCCATAGCGTCCGCACCGACAGCATCGGCAGCGACAGGCCCGTGCAAGGCACGCGCGCCAACGTCGTGCGAAAGCTCTCGTATTCCGCGATGTTCAAGGGCAAGATCGCCCAACCCAGGCCGTCCGCCACCATGCCCGCGATGCTGTAGAAGCTGTCGGTGCGCCACACCGCCGGGCTCAATACCACGTCGTCCACCCCTTCCATCTGCATGACCAATTGCCGGTAGCGCGCCAGATCGCTGCGCGTCACCTCGGCCAGCGCCGCCAGCGGATGCCCCGACGCCACGAAAACGGCCTGCTCCACATTGCCCAGATAGCGGTGCGCAAAGGCGCTGCCGGGGTCGCCGCGGTCAAAGTGGAAAGCGATGCTGGCGCGGCCCTGCAGCACGTAGTCGGCCACTTCGGTCGCCGTGCCATTCAACTGCGTCAGCTCCAGTGCCGGAAAGCGCGCCGCCAGCTCAAGCACCAGCGCGCCCAGCACCTGGGACGGCAAGGCCTCGTCCAGCGCGATGGACAGGCGCGCGTCCTGGCCCGCGGCGAACGACAGCGCGCGCTGATCCAGGCCGCCCGCCTGGCGCAACAGTTCGCGGGCCTCTTGCAGCATCACTTCGCCCACGGGGGTCAGCGCGGCGTTGCGGCGCGACCGGTCGAACAGTTCCACGCCCAGGTCCGCTTCCAGCAAACCGAGCGACGTACTGACGGCGGACTGCGCGCGGCCCAGCGCGCGCGCCGCGGCCGAAAACGAGCCGGCGTCGGCTGCAGCTACAAAGTGGCGGAGTTGATCCAGGGTCCAATGCATGGCGTCTCCTTGTTTCCATCAATTTTATAGATGGAATCAAACTTTTTCTGGCAAATATACAGATGGATAATGCCTACCTCGAAAATCGGCGCAGCCACCTGGCGGCCCCCGTTTTCAGTTGCCTCACAGGAGTAGAACCATGCAGCGGATGCATTCGAACGCTGTCGCCACGGCCGATCCCCGCCGTTGGCTGGTGCTGGCCATCGTGTCCTTCGCCTTGCTGTTGATCGTGGTGGACATGACGGTGCTGTACACCGCCTTGCCGCGGCTCACGCATGACCTGGGTGTCGGCGCGTCGGCCAAATTGTGGATCGTGAATGTCTACGCGCTGGTCGTGTCCGGGTTGCTGCTGGGCATGGGCACGCTGGGCGACCGCCTGGGACACAAGCGCCTGTTCATGATGGGCCTGGCCGTGTTCGGCGTGGCCTCGCTGGCCGCCGCCTACTCGCCCGCCGCCGCCGCGTTGATCGCGGCGCGCGTGCTGCTGGCGGTGGGCGCCGCCATGATGATGCCGGCCACGCTGTCCATCATCCGCCTGACCTTCGCCAACGAACGCGAACGCGCCGTCGCCATTGGCATCTGGGCCTCGGTCGCCTCGGGCGGCGCGGCGCTGGGCCCCGTCGTGGGCGGCGTGCTGCTGGAGCATTTCTGGTGGGGGTCGGTGTTTCTGATCAACGTGCCCATTGTGCTGCTGGCGCTGCCGCTGGCCTGGCGTTGCATCCCCGCCAGCCGGCCCGACGCCGCGCGCCCCTGGGACGTGGCGGGTTCACTGCAAATCATGGCCGGACTGATCCTGTGCGCCTATGCGCTGAAAGAACTGGGCAAGGCCGAAACGTCCTGGCTGCACGCCGGCGTGGCGTGCGCCGCAGGCATCGTCATGCTGACCGTGTTCGTGCGCCGCCAGCGCCGCCGCCCGTACCCACTGATCGACTTCGCCATTTTCCGCAACGCCACATTCAGCTCGGGCGTCGCCGCCGCGCTGTTCGCGGGCGCCGCCCTGTTCGGCATGGAACTGGTGTTCAGCCAACGCCTGCAACTGGTGCTGGGCATGTCGCCGATCCAGGCCGCGCTCTACATCCTGCCCCTGCCCTTGGCCGCGTTCGTCGCGGGTCCGCTGGCCGGCTGGCTGCTCGCCTACGTGCGTGGCCCCCGCCTGATGTCCCTGGCGCTGACCGTCTCGGGCGCCGGCATGGGCGGCTATCTGTTGAGCTATGACGGCTCGTTCACAGCGCAAATGGCCAGCCTGACCGTGCTGGGTCTGGGCATTGGCGCCACCATGACGGCCGCGTCCAGTTCCATCATGCAAAGCGCCACACCGGAACGCGCGGGCATGGCGGCCTCGATCGAAGAGGTCTCATACGAACTGGGCGGCGCGCTAGGCGTGACGTTGATGGGGTCGATCCTGACCGGCGTCTATGCGCAGGCGCTGGACGTGCCGGCAGGCGTCACCCAGGCCGCGACGGTGCGCGACAGCCTGGACGATGCCCTGATGGTGGCAGAGGGCCTGCCGGCGGATCTGGCGGTCACGCTGACGCAAGTCGCCAAGTCGGCCTTCGATACCGGCTACGCGGCGGTGATCGCGACCGCCACGGTGATGCTGCTGGCGACCGCCGCCTTCGTGCTGCTGAACCGCACGCGCCGGCCCGCGCAAGCCGCGTAGCGGACAGGCGGGTCAGCGCTTGCGGAAGGCGTTGTCCATGTCGGCGATCAGGTCTTCTTCGTGCTCCAGCCCGATCGAGACGCGAATCAGCCCTTCCGACACGCCTGCCGCGTCGCGCTCGGCCGCCGGCACGCCCGAATGGGTGGTCGACGCCGGATGGCAGACCAGCGATTCGGTGCCGCCCAGGCTGACCGCCGACTTGAACAGGTGCAGCGCATTGATAAAGCGGAAAGCGCGCTCGCGCCCGCCATCCAGCACGAACGCGAACGTCGAGCCCGGCCCCGTGCATTGACGCTTGTAGACCTCTTGATACGCACGGTCCGCCATCACCTCCGGGTGAAAGATGCGCACTTTTTCATACGGGTTGCCCGCCAGCCACTGCGCCACCTTGGTGGCCGTGCGCGCTGCCTGCTTCATGCGCAGCACCAAGGTCTCCATCGACCGCGTGATCATCCAGCACGAATGCGGATCCAGTTGCGAGCCGAACGCGCTGCGGATCGCGCGCACCTTCTTGATCAGTACCTTGGTGCCCGTCACGGCGCCCGCGACCAGGTCGCTATGACCGCCCACGTACTTCGTCAGCGAATAGACGCAAAGGTCCACGCCGTGCTCGGCGGGCTTCTGAAAGATGGGGCCCAGCAGCGTGTTGTCGCACACCGAGATCGGCCGGTAGCCATGCCGCGTTTCAAACGCGTCCAGCTCGTTCTTCATGGCCTCGAAGTCGATCAGGGTGTTGGTGGGGTTGGCGGGCGTCTCGACATAGAACACACGTACCGGCCCCTTGGCCGCGGCGGCTTCCAGCGCGGCGCGCATGTGCTTGGGCGACAAGCCGTCGTGGATCGGATGCGACCCAATGCCCCATTCCGGAAAGATCTTCGCGATCAAGGTTTCGGTGCCGCCATACAACGGTAGCGACTGCACCAGTTGATCGCCGGGGCGCAGAAAAGCCATCAGCACCGCGCTGATCGCGGCCATGCCGCTTGAGGTCACCGCGGCGTCCTCGGATCCGTCCAGCAAGGCCAGCCGGTCTTCCACGATTTCCAGGTTGGGATGGTTGAACCTGCTGTACACCAGCCCGGCCGATTCGCCCTGCGGCAACGGTTTGCGCCCGGATACCAGATCGAAAAACGCCGCGCCGTCCTCGGCCGAGCGGAACGCGAAGGTGGACGTCAGGAACACGGGCGGCTTGACCGCCCCTTCCGACAGGAAGGGGTCGTAGCCATACGACATCATCTGCGTCTCGGCATGGAGGGGACGGCCGAAAAATTCTTTCTTGTGATAGGTCGAATAGGTCATGGGGTGCCTCTTGCTCTGGAGTACCGGCCGACCGGGCAGGCGCGTTTCGCATTCGAAGACGATAGCGCCGGCCACCGCGGGATGTCTTGGAGTATGGGCGCAGGCCGGGCCAATATTCTTTTCATTTCAATCACAGGACTGCGATAATGGGAAATATTATTTCCCGCTATAACCTATCCATGAAAGACACTGCTTTGTTACATCAACTTGACGCGATCGATTGGAAAATCATGAAAATCCTTCAAGAAGATGGTCGCGTCAGCAATGCGGAACTGGCCGAGCGCGTCTCGCTGTCGGCATCGCCTTGTTGGAAACGGCTGAAGCGGCTGGAAACGTCGGGCGTCATTCGCGGATATCAGGCCATTCTTGACCGTCGCGCGCTGGGGATGGGGTGGTGGCGTTCGTCAGCATTTCGCTGGAAAACCACACGGAAAAACTGTGCCACGCATTCGAGGCCTCTGTTGCCGCCATGCCTGAAGTGCTGGCCTGCCATAACACGACCGGCCAGCACGACTACCTGCTGCACATCGTGGCGCGCGACTTCGATGCCTATTCCGAGTTCGTGCGCAACCGCCTGCGGACGCTGCCCGGCGTGAAGGAACTGCTAAGCACGCTGTCGATGCATGAAGTCAAGTCGTCGACCAAACTGCATCTGTAGATCTCGCGGGTTTGGCGCCAAGCGTGGCAACAGGTCAGGCGGCGCACCGGGAGGCCGCCCCTGCCGGCCCACTGCCGGCCGCCGACCTACTCCGTCGCGGACGGCATCTGGCCCGGCACGACACGATTGCGCCCCTGGCGCTTGGCCTGGTACAGCCCCCGGTCGGCCACCAGGATCAGGTCGGTGCAGGGCTGCTCCCCCGCCGGCACGGCCGTGGCCGTGCCAATGCTGACCGTCAGCCAAGACCCCGAGCCCGCGTCCTTCTGCGGAATCTGCATGGCTTCGACGGCGCGGCGCAGCTTCTCGGCGGCCAGCCTTGCGCTGCCGGCCGGCGTGCCCGGCAGCACCAGTGCGAACTCCTCCCCGCCGAATCGCGCCGCCAGGTCGGTAGACCGGTCGCAGCTGGCGAAAATGGTGTTGGCCACACGCTTGAGTGCTTCGTCGCCCGCGATGTGGCCGTAGGTATCGTTGTAGGACTTGAAGTGGTCCACGTCGATCATCAACATGCTGATCTCACGGCCGTCGCGGCGCGCGCGCTGCCATTCCGCGTTGAGGTATTCGTCGAAATAGCGGCGATTGCCCAGGCCGGTCAAACCGTCGGAGTTTGTCAGGCGGCGCAATTCCATATTGCTTTCCAGCAACTGCTGCTGGCTCTGGCGCAAGGCCTGATAAGCCTCGTCACGCTGCACCAGCGCCAGATACGACCGCGAGTGGTAGCGAATGCGCGCCACCAGTTCGATGGAATCGGGCAGCTTCACCAGATAGTCATTGGCGCCCGCCGCGAAGGCCGCGCTCTTGATCGCCGGATCTTCCTTGGTGGACAGCACGATGATCGGGATGTCGCGCGTGACGGGGTGGGCGCGGTACTCCTGCACCAGGCTCAAGCCGTCCACGCCCGGCAACACCAGATCTTGCAGGATGACGGTGGGCCGCGTCTGGATCGCCACCGTAAGCGCCTTGTAGGGGTCCGAGCAATAGTGAAAGTCAATATTGCCCTCCGTCGCCAGCGCTCGCCTGATCGCTTCGCCGACCATCACCTGATCGTCAACGAGCAGCACCATGGCCGCATGCGCATTCAGGTCCGCGGAAGCCGAGCTGTCAATGGGAGGGTGCATAGTGATCCTTGATGTCTGCCAATGTCGGCCCGCTCAGGCAAACGCCTGGACCAAGCGGGGAGCGATCTGATTCAATGGTCTGATTTCCACGGCCGCCTGCATGGCGGCGGCCGCTTTGGGCATGCCGTACACGGCGCTGGTGGCCTGGTCTTGCGCAATGGTGAGGCATCCGCGTTCGCGCATGGCCTTCAAGCCGCGCGCCCCATCCTGCCCCATGCCGGTCAGCAACACGCCCACCGCAGTACCGCGCCAATGTTGCGCCACGCTGTGAAAAAACACGTCGATGGACGGCCGGTACAGGCTTTCCTTCGGATCTTCGGTGTAGCGCAGCGTGCCATCAGCCAGCAAATGCAGATGGTCATCCGTGCCCGCCAGCAGTATCTGCCCGGGCAGCGGCCGTTCGCCTTCGCGCACCAGCCGCACCGGCAACAGTACCTGATCATTCAGCCAATCCGCCATCCCCGCCGCGAACGAGGCGTCCACATGCTGCACCAGCACGATCCCGGCAGGGAAATCCAGCGGTAGGTCGCGCAGCAATTGCGCAAGCGTCGCCGGGCCGCCCGCCGAGGCGCCAATCACCAGCAAACGCTGCGAGGTGGGCCGGGGCGTCAGCGTATCCACGGGGGTCAGCGCCGGACGATTGCCGTAGCGGCCGATCAACCAGCCGATATTGCGGATCTTGCGCAACAGCGGCGCCGCAGCGGTGCGCATGTCCGCATCGCCCACCACCGGCGTATCCACCGCGTCCAGCGCGCCATGACCCATCGCGTCGAATACGCGCGCCGTATGCCGGGCCACATCGGCCGTCACGACGACGATGGCGCACGGGGACTCCGCCATGATGCGGCGCGTGGCCTCGACCCCGTCCATGACGGGCATGATCAAATCCATCAGCACCACGTCGGGCCGATCGCGGGCGCACAGGGCCACGGCCTGTTCGCCGTCGGATGCCACCCAGGCGATTTCCAGCCCCGGCTCCAGCGCAATCGCGCGCCGCATGATCTCGACCGCCATTTGAAGGTCGTTGACGATCCCGATTCTCACGTGAGTGCCTTTCCGATCAAGTCTTCGACGGCATCAAGCAGCGCATCGTCATGGAAGCTGCCCTTGGCCAGGTAATAGTCGGCGCCGGCATCCAGGCCGCGCCGCCGGTCTTCTTCACGGTCCTTGTACGACACCACCATCACCGGCAGGCTTTGCAATCTGGGGTCCGCCTTGATCCGGGAAACCAGTTCGATGCCGTCCATGCGAGGCATGTCGACGTCAGTCACGACCAGGTCGAAATCTTCGCCGCGCAGCATGTTCCAGCCATCCATGCCGTCCACCGCCACCGCCACCTCGAACCCGCGGTTCAGCAGCAGTTTTCGTTCCAGCTCGCGCACCGTCAGGGAATCGTCCACCACCAACACACGCTTGCGGCGGCGCGCCTCAATGACCGCCCCCCCACCGTCCACCCGCGTCAGGCGTCCGCCTTCGATCAGCTTCTGGACCGACATCAGCATGTCTTCAACGTCCAGGATCAATAGCGGCGTGCCGTCGTCCATCAGGGCGCCCGCCATCACATCCTGCACCTTGCCCAGACGCGAGTCCAGCGGTTGCACCACCAGGGTGCGCTCGCCGACGTAGCGGTCCACGGTGATACCGTAAAGCTTGTCGTGGTCACCCACGACCACGACGGCCACCGATTCCGCCGACGGCGCCGGCTCGCCGGCGCGCAGAATCTGGCGCGCCGACACCAGGCCGATCTGCCGGTCCATGAAACGGAAATGCTGGTGGCCTTCCAGTTGCTCGATGTCTTCCGAGCGAACCTGCAAGGCATGGCTGACATAGGCAAGCGGAAACGCGTAGATATCGCCCTGCACCTCCACCAGCAAACTGCGCACCACCGACAGCGACAAAGGCATTTCCAGCACGAAACGCGTGCCCTGCCCGGACGTCTGATGAATGCGCACGGCGCCGCGCAACTGCCTCACCATGGTTTGCACCACGTCCAGGCCCACGCCGCGGCCCGAGATTTCGGTGACTTCGCCGCGCGTGCTGAAGCCTGACAGGAACAGGAACTCCAGCAGTTCGGCCTCGCTCAGCCGGGCCGCGGTTTCGGCGTTCGTCAGCTTGCGCTGCACGACTTCGATGCGCAGGCGATCCAGCGAAATGCCCGCCCCGTCATCACTCAGTTCTATCAGCAGCATGCCGGCCGCGTGGCGCGCCGACAGCTTGATCAAGCCCTCCGGCGACTTGCCGGCATCCATGCGGTCCATTGGCATTTCAATGCCGTGGTCCACGGCGTTGCGCAGCAGATGCATCAGGGGCGCATCCAGTTTTTCCAGGATGTCCCGGTCCACCTGCGTCGCGTCGCCTTCGATTTCCAGCCGCACCTGCTTGCCCAGCGAACGGCCCAGGTCCCGTACCATGCGAGCCATGCCGGCCAGCCCGTCGCCGAAAGGCCGCATGCGGCAAGCCAGCGCCGTGTCGTACAGACGCTTCGCCAGATGGCTCATGCGCCATCCAAATTCATCGACCTCGTTCGTGCGCTGCACAAGCTCTTGCTGGCACTCGGCGACAATGCGTTGGGCGTCGTCCAGCGCCGCCTGGACGCGCGCGTCCACCTGTTGGCCGGCCAGCGCCGCGCGCACCCCGTCAAGCGCTTGCGCCGCGCCCGACTGCATGCGCCGCAGACGCAGCATCGACGCGCCGAACGGGCCAATCCAGTGCGACTCCACCAGGGTTTCGCTGGACAGGCCCAACAGCTTATTCAACGTGTCCGCAGTCACCCGCAAGACGCGCTCGCCCTCGGATATGCCCTGGTCCGAACTCCGGCGCACCATCGTCTGCAACGGCATGGCGGACGTGACCGCGGCAGGCTGCGGCGTGGACGGCACAGCCGGCGGATCGTCGGGTCGATGAATCGGTGGCAGGAAATCAGAAGGTCGCGCTGGACGCGGCGCCACGACGGGCGGCGCGTTGGGCGCGCTGCTCAGGCGGACGACCAGTTCGTCGATCTCGCCCCCCAGTTCGACGCCCGGCGTGGCTACGCGCTGTAGCAGGTCCGTACCCGACAACAGGGCATCGATGTCGGTCGCCTGCAAGCGCAAGCGCCCTTCCTGGGCGGCCACCAGGCAGTCTTCCATGGCATGCGCGATGCGCACCGCCGGGTGCAGGTCCACGATGCGGGCCGCCCCCTTCAGCGAATGCGCCGCGCGCATGCAGGCTTCCAGATGAGCCGCCGATGTCGGGTCGTGTTCCAGCGCAAGCAAACCGTTGTTCAGCACCTGCACCTGCGTGCGGGTCTCGAGCTGGAATAGCTCTAGCAGCGACGCGTCGCGCATCTCATCCGGATTCACGCCAGACTCCGTTCCAGAGCTTGCATCAGGAGACTTTCGTCCAATACGCCGACGCTGCGGCTACCGCAGCGGGCCACGCCGCGCGAATACTTCAAGGTTGCGCCCTCCACGGTTGCCGGCAGTGGCTCCAGCGCCTCGAGGTCAACGGCATGGATGCCTTCCACTTCATCCACCGGCAGCACCAGCGCGCGGCCGGCGCCGCCGAAAATCAGCATGCGGGCGGCGGCCCGTTCGCGCGTGTCCGCCACCGCGGCGTCAAGGCCCAACAGGCGCGCCAGCGAAACACAGACGGTCAGCGTGCCGCGCACGTTGGTGACCCCCAGCACGGCGGGATCGCGGCGATGCGGCAGCGTCAGCACGGGGCGCCTGCCGGCCACTTCGTCCAGCGCCCGGGTGGGCAGCCCCAGCCATTCACGGCCCAGGCGGAACACCAGCAGCGACGACAATTGCGTGCCCTGGACGGGTTCCGGTTCATGATCCTGCACGTCCATCTGGGGCGGCAGCCGGTCCAGGATGCGTTTGGCCGCTGCCGCGTAGACCGGACAATTTCGGCAATGCACATGCCCGGGCAGCTGCCCGCAGCTTTTGTCGCCCCGGATCCCGATGCGGTTCCAGCAGTCGTCCACATCGGACAGCAGCGCAATGGACTCATTCACGTCGGGCCTCCTGTCGCGCCGCGCGCGCTTGCAGGCGGCGGGCGCCTTCCACGTCGCCCGCCGACGCGATCAGCGCGGCCAGATGCAGCAACGCTTCACGGTGTGTCGGATCCAGGTACAACGCCTTGCGGTAGGCCGCCTGCGCCTCTCGCGCGTCGCCCGCTGCGTCCTGCAGCAGACCCATCAAATGCAGCCCATCGGCGCTGGCGCCATGAATTTCAAGGTGTGCCCGACACTGAGCCAGCGCATCCCGCACGCGCCCCTGGTTCGCCATCGCCTCGATCTGGCGCAAGGCCGCAGCGGCGTTGCCCGCGGGGGCCGTGGGCTCGGGCGCAGCCATGGCCGGGGCGATGGCCGCGTGCGGCAACGGCAGGCGCACCGCCGGCGGCTGCGCAACCGGCCGCCGTGGCGGCGTCCAGGCGTGCACGATAGGCTTAGGCGGCGAATAAGTCGCGGCGGGCGGTGGCATCGCTTGCGCCGAAAAGGCGAACGACCGCGCGATCGGCACGGCGGGCAGGCGGCGCGCCGTCATCAAGCTGGTCTCGGCGGGCCCCACGAAAAGCACGCCATCGCCACGTGTAAAGCGCCGCAGCACCTGCACCGCGCGCTCCTGCGTATTCGCATCAAAGTAGATCAGCAAGTTGCGGCAAAACACGAAGTCATAGGGCGCGGCGCCCAACAGCAAATTGGGGTCGAACAGATTGCCCTGCTGGATGCGCACCCGTTCCCTTGCCAGCGTCGATAGCTGATAACCGTCGGGGGTCTCGATGAAGTGGCGATCGCGGTAGGTCAGATCATCGCCCCGAAACGAATTTCGGCCGTACACGCCACGCCGGGCGAACTCGACCATGCGTTCGCTGATATCCACGGCATCCACCTGGAACCGGTTGGCGGGGACGCCGGCGTCCAGCAAGGCCATGGCGATGGAATGCGGTTCTTCGCCACTGGAACACGGCACGCTCAGCACCCGCAGCACCCGGTCGTTGGCCACGTCCGCCGCAAACAAACGTCCGCACGCCAACGCCGCCATCGCGGCCAGCGATTCCGGATACCGGAAAAACCAGGTTTCGGGCACGATCACGGCTTCGATCAACTGCTGCATTTCCGCAGGCGAAGCCTGCACCCGCATCAGATAATCGCGTTCGTCCGCCGCAGTCACGGCGCCCATGCGATGCCGCACGGCGCGTTCGACCGCGGCCTTGCCGATGGAGCCGCTGTCCAGCCCCATCTGGCGCTTGAGCAAGGCGCTGAAATCATCGACCAGGGTCATGGCGACGCCTCGCCGCCCTGGCCGCCGCCGACGGGCGGGAACAGCAGCGCCCGGACCGGGGCCGGCAGCAGGTCCCCCACATTGACGGCCTGCACCATGCCGTCGGCGTCGCTCAACACGGGCCCCAGGTAGCGCGCGCCGGCGTTGTCCAGGCCATATGGCTGGAACGCCGCCGGGTCGTAATGGACCGTCTCGGTCGCATGTTCCAGGATCAAGCCCAGCAAACGGCCTTCTCCGCCGGCATCAGGACGAAAACGCACCAGCGCCAGACGCGTGCTAGTCACCATGACCGCGTTTGCGCGGCCGGCCAGCGCGCTCATGTCGATCACCGGCACAGGCACGCCTCGCCGGTCGAGCATGCCGGCTACCCAGGGCGGCGTGCCCGGCACCTGCTTGAACGCGCGCAGGCCCAACACTTCGACCACATCCGCCGCATCCAGGGCATAGCGGTCTTCGCCGATGCGAAACAGCAGGTACAGGCGGCGGGTCGCAGCAAGCGCGGCGGCTGGCTTGGATAAAGAAGGGGCAAGCGCTGCCATGGCGGGGCTCACACCTTGAAGCGCGACACGCCACTGCGCAGGTCGTTGGCGACCAGCGTCAATTCTTCGATGGCCAGGCTGGACTGACGCAGGGATTCCACCGTCTGCTGGGCGGCATCGCTCAACTGCTGCAAAGCCTGGTTGATCTGCTCGGCGCCGGTCGCTTGCGCCTGCATGCCCTCGTTGACCATCTGCACCCGCGGCGCCAGCGTCTGCACCTGCTGGATGATCTGCGACAACTGGTCGCCCACCTGCTGCATATCCGCCATGCCGCGGCGCACTTCTTCAGAGAACTTGTCCATGCCCATCACGCCCGCCGACACCGACGACTGGATCTCGCGCACCATCTGCTCGATATCGTAGGTTGCGACAGCGGTCTGGTCGGCCAGGCGGCGGATCTCGGTCGCCACCACGACGAAGCCGCGGCCGTACTCGCCCGCCTTCTCGGCTTCAATCGCCGCGTTCAACGACAGCAGGTTGGTTTGATCCGCCACCTTCGTGATAGTTGTGACCACTTGCGTGATATTGCTGGCCTTCTCGTTCAGGATGGCCAGCTTGGCATTGACCGAACCCGCCGCGCCCACCACATTGCGCATGGTGTCTTCCATGCGTGCCAGGCCGACCTGGCCACTGCCCGCCAGCGAAGCCGTCTGTTCGGCGGCGCCGGACACTTCGGTCATGGTGCGAACCAGTTCGCGCGAGGTCGCCGAGATCTCGCGGGACGTCGCGCCGATCTCGGTCGTGGTGGCCGCCACCTCGGAGGCCGTGGCCTGCTGCTGCTTGGACGTCGCCGCGATTTCAGTGACCGAGGTCGCCACTTGCACGGCCGATCGCTGCGTCTTGCCCACCAGTCCCTTCAATTCGTCGACCATGCCGTTGAAACCCGTTTCAATGGCGTTGAATTCGTCCTTGCGCGCGAGCGACAAGCGGCGGGTCAGGTCGCCCCCGCCGGTGGACTCCAGCGTCGAGACGATATCGCGCATCGGATTGGCGATAGCCCGCATCAGCAGAAAACCGCACACGACGGCGGCGGCGATCGCCAGCGCCAGCGAGATCAGCATGCCGGCCTCGGCCGTTTGCACGGCACTCTGGATGCTGACCGCGGCCTCGTCCGCCTGCTTCTTGTTTTCGGCCACCATCTTGGCCAGGATGTCGCGGCCCTTGTAGAAAGCCGGCCGAAGCTCGGACTTGATGCGCGCCTGCGTGCGGGCCACATCGCCGGCCGCGGCCGCCGCCAGGATTTCGGTACGAATATGCTTGTATTCCAGCAATTCCTTTTCGAACTCTTCGAACATCTTGCGATCGTCCTCGCGCGAGATCGTGCGGCGGTACGACGCGATGTTCTCTTCCAGTTGCTGGTCGTTCTTGGGCAACGCTTCCAACGCGGTACGCCGCTCTTGATCGGTGTCCGAGTTGTAGGCGTCCTGAACCACCACGAACCCCGCGAACCACGACGACCGGATCGAGGTGCTGTAGTAGATGCCCGGCACCGCGTCGGTATTGATCATGGCGACTTCCGCCTCGACATGCAGCAAGCGCCGGTAATCCACCACCACCATCAACGCCATGATGGCCAGAATGACCAGGAAGCTGGCCAGGATGCGCTGGCGGAGTGTCAGATTCTTCATGCCGGGAGCCCTTTGTGCTGGTTCAACGCGTCAACGCCCCAAAGGACGCCCCTGAACGATCAATCGGATGCGCTGCGATGCGCGTCCACGCCGACTATGACCGAATGTGGGTAAGTTCACCAATTATTGCAAAGGCTTGGCCTATCAGCTATGAAAATGCAAGGGAAACTCGATGGAAAGGCCTGTTCGTCGGGAAAATGCAAAGTCCGCTTACAAGGCCTTGTGTTTTACGGTGACAGTGCGTACCGCGCCCGCTTATGAAGCGGCGCCGCGCCACAGTGTTTCGGGCTGCCGCGCGCCTACCCAGTCACTGGCCTGCTCATAGGCATGCGCCAGGCGCAGCACGTCCAAATCCGCCTGCGGCGGGCCCACCAATTGCATGCCCATCGGCAAGCCTTGCGCATTGAAGCCCACCGGCACGCTGATCACCGGGCAACCCGCCAGCGTCCAGGGCGTCACCGTCTCCATCCAGCGGTGATAGGTGTCCATGGGGCGTCCGGCGATCTGCTTGGGCCAATCCAGCGACGCGTCGAACGGAAAGACCTGTGCCGACGGCACGGCCAGGAAGTCCACCTCGTCGAACATGCGCAGGACGGTCTGATACCAGACGCTGCGTTCTTCCGTCGCCTGGTAGACCTGCCGCGCCGTCATTCCTTCAAGCCCCTCTACTTCCCAGATCAGCGCCGGCTTAAGCAGCTTGCGGGTCTCGGGGTTCTCGACCAGCGCATGGAACTGGCCGCCCACCATCAAGTGCCGATGCGCCAGCCACATGCGCCACAACCGGTCGCCGGCAAAAGGCACCTGGTAGTCGACCACGTCGCAACCCGCGGAACCCAGCGTGCCGAGGCCCTGGACGCACAGGTCAAGAATGCCCGGCTCCATCGCCAGATAACCGTTCCAGTCGCCTAGCCAACCGATGCGCTTGCCCCGCATGTCGGCGTCCAGCGGGGCGGCAAACTCGGCCGGATCGTCGCGCAACGACAGCGGAGAACGCTTGTCGTACCCCGCCATTACCGACAACAGCAACGCCACGTCGCGCGGCGTCCTGCCCATCGGCCCCTCGTAGGACAACTGCTTCAAGAACACTTCGGGCGACGGGCCAAAGGGCACGCGCCCCGCCGACGGGCGCATGCCGTAAACGTTGCAGAAGGCAGCGGGGTTGCGCAGCGATCCACCGAAGTCGCTGCCGTCGGCCACGGGCAGCATGCGGGCAGCCAGGGCGGCAGCCGCGCCGCCGCTGCTGCCGCCGGCCGTCTTCGAAGGATCGTAAGGATTACCGGTGGTGCCGTAGACCTGGTTGTAGGTATGCGAACCCAGGCCGAACTCCGGCACGTTGCTGCGCCCGATGAAAAGCGCGCCCGACGCCCGCATCCGCTCGACAATGATGGAGTCGTGCGGCGTGACCGAGTCCTTATAGACCAACGACCCCATCGATGTGACCATGCCGCGTACGGCCGTCAGGTCTTTGGGGGCCTGCGGCATGCCGTGCATCCAGCCCATCCATTGACCCGCATCCAGTTGGACGTCGCGTTCAGCGGCCTCGCGCAGCAGGGCATCCGGATCCCGGCGGGCGACGATGGCGTTGATCTTGGGATTGACGTGGTCGATATGCGCCAGATAGGCGCGCATGACTTCGACGCAGGACACCTCGCGCCGGCGGATCGCATCCGACAAGGCGTGCGCCGGCATGGCGACGATGGGGTTCAGGCTGGCGGGCGCGGCCGGCGTGGCGAGGGGCATGCGGTCTCCTGTATGTCGTTTGTGCGCCCAGGGCAAACCGCCCGGCGCAACCGACATACTACGCAAACCGGGCGGAATGCGCCCGCCTGCCCAGGCCCTCGGCCCGCCGCCTGTTGCCTGCTGTCTACCGCCCGCTGCCCGCTGCCCGATCAAACCCGTTCTATCGCCACCGCCGTGATCTGGCGGCGCCTTATTCACCCTGCGGCAACGGCAGCAGCCGGCCGCGCGAACACCAGCAACGTAGACGTGGCGGAGGCCAGCAAGCGGCCCTGCGCGTCCGTCAACTTGGCTTCGGCGTAGGCCACGCGCTGGCCCATCGACAACACCCGGCCTTCCGCGCGCAGCAGCCCGCTATGGCGCGTGATGGCCTTGTGATAGGCCACTTTCAACTCCAGCGTGGTGTAGGCCTGGTCGGCCGTCAGCTGCGAGTGCGCGGCGCAACCGCAAGCCGAATCCAGCAGCGTGGCCGCGTACCCGCCGTGCACCGTGCCGATCGGGTTGTACGCCTGGGGCCCGGGCGTGCCCGCAAACACGGCGCGGCCCGTTTCCACTTCCACGAAGTCGAAGTCCAGCGTCACCATGATGCCGGGCTTGCGGCCGGAAGCCAGCAAGGCGCGCAGTTGCGCCAGGCCATCCAGGCCCGCGCCGGTCTCGTCGACCAGACTGGGTTCGCGGCGGGGGGTCGAAGAGGAAGTCATTGGCATTGCTCCAGGCCCAGCCGGGCCTTCAAGAGCCGGCGGGCATCCGCCAGCATGGCATTCGCCTGTTGCGCATCGGTCTCGCAACGGGCCAGGGAAACCGTGCCCACCAGTTCGGACAATACCGAACGGGCCAGCGGTTCCGGATCGGGGTAGCCGCCCGCGGCCAACCGGCCCGCCAGGGCTTGCACCAGGCGGCGCATCCCGGTGGCGTAAGCGTGGCGGCAGGCTTCCGACTGGCGGGGCAGATCGGACGCCAACGCAACCAGCGGACAGCCGAACGCCCGCGCCTCGCAATGGGCGGGCGACAGGTAGGTGTCCACGTAAGCGGCAAGCCCTTCGGCCGGCGTGCGCCCGTCCAGGTGTTTTTCGGCACGCGCCAGGGCCTCGTCGAACATGTGCGCGATCGAGGCTTCGACCAGCGCATCCTTGGAATCAAAATGCGCGTAGAAGCCGCCGTGCGTCATGCCGGCCTGGCGCATCACCGCCGCCACGCCGATGCGTTCGGGACCCTCGGCACGCACCGCGTCAGCAGCCGTTTTCAGAATGCGAATCCGCGTTTCCCGCTTGTGTCCGTTGTCGTAGCGCATGGCCAGCCCCGGGATTAAATGATGCCCATCATATTAATATGATGGGCATCATGCTACAAGCCCGGCCGACACGGATTCAGGGAAAAAAGATCGTGCGCCAGGTGGTCGATGAACACCCGCAGCTTCGGCGACGCATGGCGGCTGGCGGGCCACAACGCCCACATCGTGCCCTTGCCGCGCGTGCGGTCCTCCATCACGATCTGCAACTGGCCAGAAGCCAGTTCACGGCGGATCGTGAAGTCCGGCAGGCAGACGATGCCCTGCCCGCCTACCGCCAGCGATATCCGCATTTCGACGCTGTTGCAGACGAGAGTCAGCGGCAAGTCGGGCGACTGCGCCTCAGCGCCCAGCTTCAGCGGCCATTTTTCCAGCCGGCCCGTAGCCGGATATCGGTAGTGCAAACAAGCGTGGCGTTGCAGGTCGCCCGCGCGTTTGGGCGTGCCATGCTGGCGCAGATAGTCGGGCGACGCGGCCAGCACTCGCCGGAATGGCCCCAGCCGGCGGCGCTTCAGGCTGGAATCGTCCATGTCGCCGGAGCGCACCACGGCGTCGTAGCCTTCACCGATCACGTCCACCATCCGGTCGGTGAACTCCAGGTCCAGCTCCACGTCGGGATACTGGCGCATGAAGCTGGCGATGGTGGATTCAAACAGCCCGCTATAGCGCGGCAGGCTGACCCGCAGCTTGCCGCGGGGTGCGTCGGCCGCTTCGGACAATTCCAGCTCGGCCGCTTCAACCTCGCACAGGATGCGACGGCAACGCTCCAGGAATTTCTCGCCCTCGGGCGTCAGCGCGATATGGCGCGTGCTGCGATGAAACAGCCGCACCTTCAGACGCTCTTCCATGCGCGCCACGCTTTTGCCCACCGCTGAGGGCGACACGCCCAGCACGCGGCCCGCCTCGGAAAAGCTGCCCGTGTCCGCCACCAGCACAAAAACCCCGATGCCTCCAAGGCTGTCCATTCCGTTTCCCCAATTGCGGACAGTTATGTCCTGAATATTCAGAATCCTAGCCTATTTTTCTTTTATCAAGGGCCCCATAAGCTTGCGGTCATCCTGTCGCCGCTCCCGCAATTCCGCCACGCGGCGCCCTTGTTTCAACCCCACGCCCATGCCTCTATCCCAACCTCCTGCCCACAGCCATCGCTGGCTGCAACTGCTGTCCGCCTGCCTCACGGCCCTGCTCATTCCGTTGTGCTTCACCGGCCCCGCCGTCGTCCTGCCCTCGATCAGCCAGGCGCTGGGGGGTACGCCGGTGGAACTGAACTGGATCCTCAACGGCTATATCCTTGCCTACGGCAGCGTCATCATGGTGTCCGGCAGCCTGACCGACCTCTACGGCCCCCGCCGGATCTGGTTGTCGGGCCTGGCCTGGTTCTGCGCCGCCACCTTCGCCATTCCCTATATGCCCACCACGGGCGCGATCGACTTCCTGCGCCTGATGCAGGGCATGGGCGGCGCGGCCGCGTTCGCCGCCGCGATGTCGTCGCTGGCCCCGCTGTTCCATGGCGTGGCGCGCACTCGCGCCTTCAGTTTGCTGGGCACCACGTTCGGCATCGGACTGTCGTTCGGGCCGCTGATAGCCGGATGGATGGTGCAGGTCGCCAGCTGGGAATGGGTATTCCTGGCGACCGGCGGCGTGGGCGTGCTGGGCGCCGTCATGGTGGCCGTCAGCGTGCGGCCGACGGCAGGCGTCGCCCAAGGCAGGCTGGACTGGCCCGGCGCCATCAGCTTCACCGGCGCGCTGGGCCTGTTCACCTACGGCATCCTGCTGGCGCCCGAAGCCGGGTGGGCCGACGCGCATGTCATTGGCGCCCTGCTGGCGTCCGCCGTGCTGTCCATGGTCTTCGTGCGCGTGGAGCGCCGCGCCGCCCGGCCAATGCTGGACCTGAGCCTGTTCCGCGACGCGCGTTTCGTGGGCGTGCAGGTGCTGGCGGCGTCGCCGGCATTCCTGTTCATCGTACTGATCGCCATGCTGCCAGGGCGTTTCATCGGCATCGACGGCTATAGCGCGCTTGCCGCCGGCCAACTGATGATCGGCCTGGCCGCGCCCCTTCTCATCGTGCCGTTCCTGGCCGCATTGCTGACGCGCTGGTTCAACCCCGGCGTCCTGTCCGCGGCCGGCTTGCTGGCGGTAGCGGCCGGTCTGGTCTGGCTGGCCGACGTCATGGCCACGGGCGCCACCGGCCTATGGCTGCCGATGGGTCTGATCGGCGTCGGCATCGGTGTGCCGTGGGGCTTGATGGACGCAATGGCTGTCAGCGTGGTGGCGCCGCGCAACGTCGGCATGGCTACCGGCATCTTCAACACGGTGCGCGTGTCGGCGGACGGCATCGCCATCGCCGTCGTGAGCGCGCTGCTGGCCTTGCTGATCCAGATGCCCTTGACGGCCGCGCTGCCTGCCGCGATGGACGGCAAGGCCATCCTGATGGCCGCGAACCGCGCGGCGCTGGGCCAACTGCACGAGGCTGCAACCTTGTTGCCGGGCGCCGCCGCGCTGCTGCAGCAAAGCTACAACGACGCATTCCGCCATGTGCTGCACGCCTTGGCTGGCATCGCGGTGCTGACCGCGCTGGCCGTCTATGCGCTGCTGGGCCGGCGGCGTCCGGCAGCCAGTCACGACAGCGTGCCAGTGGCGCAATAGCCGGATCAGTCCACTCGCCACCAACGGGGCAGCAGGCCCCGCACTTTGGCCCGGCGATAGCGGTCGTCGATCAGGTGAACCGTTCCCACATCATGCTCGGTGCGGATCACCCGGCCGGCGGCCTGCACTACCTTCTGCATGCCCGGATACAGGTAGGTGTAGTCGTAGCCGTTCTCTTCGCCATAACGCAAGTCCATGGCCCGCTTCATGTTTTCGTTCACGGCGTTCACTTGCGGCAACCCCAGCGTGGCAATGAAAGCGCCGATCAACCGCTTGCCCGGCAAGTCCACCCCTTCTGAAAACGCGCCGCCCAGCACCGCGAAACCCACGCCCTGCCCGGTTTCGGTGAACCGGGCCAGGAACGCCGCTCGGCTGGGTTCGTCCATGCCCGGCGTCTGCAACCAGATCGGCACCGACGGATGGCGTTCGCGCATCAGGTCGGACACCTGGCGCAAATAGTCGAAACTGCTTAAAAACCCCAGATAGTTGCCGGGCCGGTCGGCGTATTGCGTGGCGATCAGGTCGACGATGGGCGCCAGCGACCGTTCGCGGTCCCGATAACGCGTGGAGACGTTGCCCACGACCCGCACCGCCAATTGCTCGGCCTGAAACGGCGCCGCCACGTCGATCCATGGCGTGTCTTTCGGCAGCCCCAGCGTGTCGCGGTAGAACTGCTGCGGACTTAACGTGCCCGAAAACAGCACGGTCGCGTGCGCCGCCGCATAGCGCGCAGCCAGGTACGGCGCCGGAATCACGTTGCGCACGCATAAGGTGGACGGCCGTGTCTTGGCGCTGGCGACGCCCACGTCGGACAGCGTGACGTCAAACAGCGCATGCGAACCGAACTGTTCGGCCAGGCGCATGAACTGCAGCGCTTCGAAGTAGAACGCCAATACCGGATCGTCCTGCGGCAACGGCGACTCGGCCATGTACTCCATGATCGCGCCTACCGCCTTCTGCACGGCGGCCAGCACGCCTGGCGCCACCATGTCATAGGCCTGATACCGGTCGGCCTGCTTCTTGTTCAGCGCGTTCCATGAACGCTGCAAACCCTCCAGCGACTTCTTCAGCGCCTTGGGCGCGGCGTAACGCGCCGCGGACAACGACGCCTGGTCTAGCTCTCCCGTGTACATGCGGCGCGCTCGATCCACCAGGTTGTGGGCCTCGTCCACCAGCACCGCCACCTTCCACTGATAGGCCTGCGTCATGGCGTACAACATCGCCGTGGCGTCGTAGTAGTAGTTGTAGTCGCCCACCACCACGTCGCTCCAGCGGATCAGCTCCTGCGACAGGTAATACGGGCACACCTGATGCGCGCGAGCCGTGGCGCGCACGGTGGGCGCGTCCAGCCGGACATGTTGCAGCGCCGCCTCGCGCGCTTGCGGCAGGCGGTCGTAAAAGCCTTGCGCCAAGGGGCAGGAATCTCCGTGGCACGCCAGGTCTGGATGCTCGCAGGTCTTGTCGCGCGCCTGCAGGTCCAGCACCCGCAGCCCGGGCGCCGCAGGCTGCGCATTGACGGTATCCAGCGCGTCGATCGCCAAGCCGCGTCCCGACCCTTTGGCCGCCAGGAAGAATATCTTGTCCAGGCCGGTTCCCGGACTGGCCTTGAGCAGTGGAAAGATCGTGCCCAGCGTCTTGCCGATACCGGTCGGCGCTTGGGCCATCAGGCAGCGGCCGTCGCGCGCCGTGCGGTATACGGCCACGGCCAGGTCGCGCTGCCCGGCGCGGAACTCGCCATGCGGGAATGCCAGCTTTTCCAGCGCCGCATCGCGTGACTGGCGATGCGCAAGCTCGGTCTTGGCCCAGCTCAGGAAACGTTCGCATTGTTCCCGGAAAAAGGCAGCCAGCGCCGGCGCGTCGTGCGTTTCCACCAGCACCGTCTCTTCTTCGGTGACCACATTGAAATACACCAAAGCGACGCGCACCTGCGCCAGCCCG
The DNA here is from genome assembly GCF_057334215.1 of Achromobacter maghribensis. Taxonomy (NCBI): domain Bacteria; kingdom Pseudomonadati; phylum Pseudomonadota; class Betaproteobacteria; order Burkholderiales; family Alcaligenaceae; genus Achromobacter; species Achromobacter maghribensis. Next base: position 94,013 of record NZ_JBHFII010000023.1, read on the forward strand.
CGCGACTGGCACAGCAGATGGCCGTAGACGCGCGCCTGCGCCCAGTGCACCACGCGGTGGTTGTCGCGCACGCTCTCCAGTTGCCCCCGGTACGTCTTGACTTCTTCCAGCTGATTGGCCACCGGGTCGTAGCCGTCGGCCCGCCCCCGCACCAGCAGGTCGGCATGCTGGCCGGACAGCGCCACTTCGGTCTCGTAGGCGGGGCCGCGCCGGCCCGTCACCACCGCATGGCCCGCCATCCCTTCCAGCCCGGTCGGTGCCGGCGTGAAGCGCAGGTCAAGATCGCCCGCCCGCGCCGTGAATTCGCACAGCGCGCGCACCGCCACGGCGTAGCTCATGCCCCCTCCTCGCGCCAACTGACATGGCAGACACGTACCGGCATCCCATGCGACACGCAATACTGCAACCAGCGGATCTGGTTGTCTTGCAATTTGTCGCCGGGTCCTTTGACCTCGACCAGTTCATAGCGGCGCTCCGCCGGCCAGAAACGGATCAAGTCCGGCAACCCGGACCGGTTGGTCTTGACGTCCCGCAAGAGCCGGGCAAAGTACAACTTCAGATGCGCGGCGGGCAGGCAATCCAGCGCTTGCGCCAATAGCTTGTCCGACAACGCTCCCCAGAACACGAACGGCGACTGCACGCCCGATTTTTCCGCATAGCGCCGCAGGATCACATCGCGATAGGCCGAGGTATCCAGCTGCGCCAGGCAGTCCGTAAACAGGGCCTTGCGGCGCTCGTGGAAATCTGGCGCGTCCAGGTCGGCGGGCCCACGCTGGAAGGGATGAAAGAACGCCCCCGGCAACGGCGCGAAAACCGCAGGCCAACACAGCAGACCGAATAGCGAATTAATCAACGCGTTCTCAACATAGTGCACCGGCGCATCGTCCTGATGCAGATGATCGCGAGTGACGTATTCCACCGCAGTGGGCACTGGCGGTCGTGGCAGGGCGAGATCCGTGCGTAGCAACGCCGGCGCTGCCGCCCGCGCGGGCGCGCCCTGCCCGGCGCCTCGGTACAGGCGCGGCAACATGCGCGCCAGGCGCTGGCTTTCTTCCTCGCTTTCCGGTGCGGCTTGCGCCTGCAAGGCCAGCGCCAAAGCCTCGTCAAATCGCGCCATGCGCTCATGGACGCGGATACGGCGATGCCTGGCGCCCGGATACGCGCAGCGTTCATAGACGCGTTGCGCCGCCGGCCAGTCCTGCGCCCGCTCGCACGCCTGCCCGATCCGCAGCAGCACCTTGGCGCGGCGCTTTTCCAGCCAGGGGTTCTGGCTGGCGCACCCGTCCACTGCTTGCAACAGGGCATCAAGCTCGGCGCCTTCGTCCAGCGCCGCGCGGCAGGCATGCAAGGCCAGATAGCCATCCACGTCCGCACGCGTCTGGAACGCCCGCGACGACGCCTCGAATGGCACGCTCTCGTACTGGAACACGCCCAGGTCGGCCAGCACGAATTCAGACCAATCCTGGTGCAGATTGCCGAAGAACATCAGGCGGAAGCGTTCGCAAAGCCCGCCCACCATCACGCGCCAGACCGCTTCCCCGGCGTCGGGATTCCAGGCGGCATAATTGCGGCCCGCATCCGGGTGCGGCTCACCCAGCCGGGCACGCACGGCTTCCAGCAGGTCTGCCTTGCGCGCCGCAGGCTTGACTGGCGCACTGGCGAACATGCGGCAAAGCTCGGGCTTGGTATGCAGGCTGAATAGTTCGTCAAGCGTCATCGGCGCATCGGCGTCCAGCCAGCCCAGCGCCCGCAACGGCGCGGCGGCATCCGACGTGCTGGGGATTTCTTCGTAGACGAGCCGGCTGGCGCGGAACCACGGCCCGCGCCGCATCAGCATGCGCACCATCAACGCCTGCGACGTCTGCGGCAAGGCCTGGAAGTCATCCAGGAAACGGCGTTCGCCAGCATCCAGCAGGTCGGCGTAACGGTCAGAGACCCACGCCAGCGCGCGCTGGAAATTGTGAAGGTAGTAGTAACGGTGCGGGGGGAACATCGGCCAAGCCGGATAACTGGTGTTTTATCCAGTAATCATAGCAGGCGGCCGCGGCCAGCGCCTGCCTGCGCGCTCCCCGGATGGGCCGGCAAGCAATCTCAGTTCTTGGTCGTCAAGGCCCTGTTCATGGCGAAGACGATGCCCAACAACGAAACCGCGAGAATTCCGATAACGATCCATGCAAAGGACGCCACGCCTGACCTATCAAGCAGAACTCCGCCAACAACGCCGCCGCTGGCCACCGCGGTGTTCCAGCCCGTGGTGTACATGGATTGCGCCACGTCAACCGACTCGCCGGCGAACCGAGACAAGGCTGTTTGAGTGATCGTGGCAAAGCCGCCGACAGCGAGCCCCCAGACCGCCACAGACGGATAGACCATCTGCGAAAGATCGCCCCAAAGGCCTAGCAACAGGGACGCAACGGCGAAAATCATGATGCTTGCCACGGCAAGGAATTGCAGCCGCCGATCGACCATTGCACCGACGAACCACAAGCCGATGATCGAACCCAGCCCGAAGACGAACAGGACGATATCCACCTTCCCGGACAAGCCAGAAGGTTCGAGAAGCGGCTCGATATAGATGTAGAGAATGTTGTGGGCGACAACGAACGTAAAAACAACGAACAGCACGGCGCGAATGCCGGTTTTCAAAAACACACTGGAGAGCGTTTGGCGTTGCGCCTTGGTCTGACCAGGGAAGTCGGGGACGATGGCAACGATCCACACGATGAGCAGGAGTGCCAGGGCACTCATCAGACCAAACGCGCCTTGCCAGCCGATGGCGCGGCCCAGCAACGCTCCGAACGGTACACCCAGCACCAAAGCGATGGTCGCGCCGGCGCCAGATATCGCAATTGCCCGACCACTGAGATGCGACGGCGACATGCGCATCGCATAGCCGGCCAGCAGCGACCAGACGATGCCGCCGAACACGCCGGCGAAAAAGCGTGCCACCAATGAGACACCATAGCTGTCGGAAAGCGCGGTGACGAGGTTGACCGCAGCAAAACCAAAGATGGCGGTCAATAGCAATGGGCGCCGCCGCATGCCTTGTGTGAGGCTGGTCACCGGGATGGCTGCGACCAGCGCGCCCGCCGCGTAGGCAGTAATGAACTGACCCGCGAGGCTTTCAGAGACGTTCAAGCCTTGCGCAATAGAAGAAAGCAATCCAGCCGGCATGATCTCGGTCAGCAGCGTGATGAAGGCTGCCATTGCCAAGGCAAGCAGTGCACCTAAGGGCAATCGCTCGGTGCTCTTGTGCAGAGCAGATGCGGTGGTCTGATTCATAAACACAATTCCTCAAATGGAAGTCGTTCGGGCTCTTTGCCGAGCATTGAGATCCATGGTGCCGGGAGTTGGATAAAAGAAAAATAAGCTACAGTGAAAAATATATATGACATAAATGTCATCAATAGATGAGCTCAAATGGAAAGCCTTGCTTCTCTCGATGTCTTCGTACGCGCAGGCGAGTGCCGCAGCTTTACGGCGGCTGGGCAACAATTGGGAATCTCCGCGTCGGCGGTCAGCAAAGCCATTGCGCGGCTGGAAGAACGCTTGGGGGTTCGTCTGTTCCACCGTTCTACGCGTACCATCAGCCTGACGCCGGAAGGTGCCCTGTTTCTGGAGCGCTGCCGCCGTATCCTTTGCGAGGTCGAGTCGGCCGAAGCCGAACTCCTGCAAACGCAAAGCGCCCCTCAGGGCAAGCTGCGCATCAGCCTGCCCTCGGTCGGCACGTTGTTCATGCCCAGACTGGCGGCCTTCCAACGGCGCTATCCCGACGTCGCGCTGGACATCGACTGCTCGGATCGGTTGGTGGAAGTGATCGAAGAGGGCTTCGACGCCGTGATCCGTACCGGGGAACCCAGCGATTCCCGATTGATGGCGCGGGTACTCGGCACCTACCGAAGGGTCATCGTCGGTGCTCCCGACTATTTCCAGCGGGCCGGACTCCCCCAGCACCCTGAAGACTTGGCCGGCCACGCCTGCCTGCTGTACCGGTATCCCACCACTGGCAAAACGGATGTATGGCCTTTGAGCAGGGACGGACAACCCCTTGCCATGGATCTGTCAGCGAGCATGGTGACGAATTCTCTGGACCCGCAAATCTGCTTTGCCGAACAAGGTCTCGGTATTGCCTGTGTCCCTGACATCGCCGTGCGTCGTCAAATGGACGAAGGCAAACTGATCACTGTGCTGGACGACTACAACCAAGACCGCACCACGTTCCGAATCCTGTGGCCCTCCAGCCGACATCTGTCGCCCAAAATCAGGGTGTTCGTGGACTTCATCGTGCAGAATTTGTTTCCGCTTTGACTGCGGGAATTGCCCGATATGAAGGCGCGCTTCCCGTCCGACACGGGCCGACGGTCAAATAAAAAAGCGGGGGC